>CAYLMY010000029.1:0-22627 GCA_964384635.1 uncultured Undibacter sp. | reverse complement strand
GTTCAAAGGGAAGACCCGGCTGGAACGCCACCGCATGATCAACGGCACGCTGTCGGGCGAGCTCGAAGGCGGCGTGCACGCGCTCGCCATCCATGCCGCCGCGCCGGGAGAGGGCGCCTAGCCTCACCCGCTCATTCCCGCGTAAGCGGGAATCCAGACCTCAATCGATGGAGCAAGCTGCCCTGGGTCCCCGCTTTCGCGGGGACGAACGGAAACCTAACGCACCTTCGCCGGCTGCTTGCGCGGCAGCGGCTGGATGCGCAGCGCGGTGATGCGGTTGCGCGCGCGGCGCAGCACCCGAAAACGGAAGCCGTGGAAGGTGAAGCTCTGGCCCACCTCGGGAATCGAGCGCGCCTCGTGGATCACCAGGCCGGCGATGGTGGTTGCCTCCTCGTCCGGCAGGTTCCAATCCATGACGCGGTTCAAGTCGCGGATCGACACCGCCCCGTCCACGTTGACCGAGCCGTCCGGTTGACGGCGCACGCCCGGCATGGCGACGTCGTGCTCGTCGGTGATGTCGCCGACGATCTCTTCCAGAATGTCCTCCAGCGTGACAAGGCCTTCGACCTCGCCATATTCGTCCACCACCAACGCGAACGGCGTCTTGCGGCGGCGGAAGGCCTTGAGCTGCTCGGACACCGAGCGCGTATCGGGCACGAACCAGGGCGCCGTCGTCAGCGCGGCAACATCCACCTTGGAGGCGTCGCCATCCACCGCGTGCAGCGCGCGCAACAGATCCTTGACGTGCAACACGCCGACGATGTTCTCCGGATTGCCGCGCCAGAGCGGAATGCGCGTCACCGGCGAGGCGATCACCGCGTTGACCACCTCCTCAGCCGGCTCGTCGGCGTCCAGACTGATCATGTTGGTGCGGTGAACCATCACATCGGATACCGCCAATTCGCGCAGATCGAGCACGCCGCCGAACATGTCGCGGTCGAGCTTCTCGACGCCGCCCTCGCGGTGGAACAGATCGACGGCACCGCGCAATTCCTCGCGCGCCGACAACACTTGCTGGTCCTCGCCGACATGCATGCCGACGAATCTGAGGATCCAGCGCACCAGCGCCTCGATACCCATCAACACCGGGCCGAGCAGCTTGACCACCACGCTCATCGGGCGCGCCACCAAGAGCGCGATGCGATCGGGCGCATTGAAGGCTGCGGTCTTCGGCAACACTTCCGAAAACACCACCACGACGACGGTCATGCCGATGGTGGCGTAGACGATGCCGGCCTTGCCAAACCAGAACAGCAGGATGCCGGTGGCGAGTGCTGAGGCCGCAATATTGACCGCGTTGTTGCCGAGCAACAGCGCGCCGATCAGCCGCTCGCGGCTTTCCAGCAAGTGATTGACGATGGCTGCGCGCTTGTTGCCCTGCTTTTCCAGCCGCGCCATGCTGGCGCGCGAGGAGGCGGTAAGCGCGGTTTCGCTGCCGGCGAAGAAGGCGGACAGCAGCAAGCAGACCAGGACGATAACGAGAGACAGCCAGTCGTTAGCGGTCATCGCAGCTTGTCGGAAAGGAAGGCGCGTACTTCGGCGGCATCGACGTCGTTGGCGATGAAAGCCTGACCGATGCCGCGCACCAGGATGAAGGTGAGCTTGCCGCGCTTGACTTTCTTGTCTTGGGCGATCAGGTCCATCAATTCGTCGACGCCCGGCGCGCCGCCGGGAATGTCCTTCAGATGGGTAGGCAAGCCGACGCCTGCAAGATGGGCACGTGCGCGCTCGGCCTCGGCAGCGCCGATTAGCCGGATGCGGGCGGAGAATTCGAACGCCAGCGCCATGCCGAGCGCCACCGCCTCGCCGTGCAGCAGCCGCTCGGAAAAGCCGGCGCCAGCTTCCAGCGCATGGCCGAAAGTATGGCCGAGATTGAGCAGTGCGCGCTCGCCGGTTTCGCGCTCGTCGCGCGCCACCACGCCCGCCTTGGCGCGGCAACACACCGCGATGGCGTGCTCGCGCGCAGGCGCGCCGGAAAAAACGCCCTGCCAGTTCGACTCCAGCCAGGAGAAGAACGCGGCGTCGCCCAATAGCCCGTATTTGGCGACTTCGGCGTAGCCGGCGGCAAACTGGCGCTTGGGCAGCGTGTCGAGCAGCGCGGTGTCGACGACCACCATGACCGGCTGGTGGAAGGCGCCGACCAGGTTCTTGCCGTGGCAGGAATTGATGCCGGTCTTGCCGCCGACCGAGCTATCGACTTGCGCCAGCAAGGTGGTCGGCACCTGCACATAGTCGACGCCGCGCCGCACGCTTGCCGAAGCGAAGCCGGCAAGATCGCCGATCACGCCGCCGCCGAGCGCGACGACAAGATCGCCGCGCTCGATGCGTGCCGCGATGATGGCCTCGCACACGGTTTCAAACGTCGCGTAGCTTTTCGAACCCTCGCCGTCGGCCACCACGATGCGCGCGCTCTCGACGCCGGCCGATTTGAGCGCGGCCTCGCAGGCCGCCAGATGGTGGCGGGCGACGGTCTGGTCGGTGACAATTGCCGTTCTCGCGCCCGGCCGCAGCGCCTTGATGCGCGCGCCCAGGCTCGCGATCAGACCGCGGCCGATCACGATGCCGTAGCTGCGCTCGGCCAGCGCAACCTGCACCACGACGGGCTCAGCATGGCGCAACGGAGCTGTCATGGCTTTTTCTCCGGCGCCGGCGCCATGCCGACATGCCGCGGCAGCGCAGCCAGAATTTCATCGACGATGGAATCGTGCGGCTCGTCGCGCGACTGCACGATAATGTCGGACTGGGCATAGACCGGCTCGCGCAGCGGCAGCAGTTCGTTGATCTTCTCGGCCAGCGGGCGGTCGTTGCGCCGCTTGGTGCGCTTGAGCAGCACGTCGAGATCGGCTTTCAACCAGACCGAGATGCCCTTGATGCGGATCAGGTCGCGCGTGGTCTGGCTCATGACGGCGCCGCCGCCGGTGGCCAGCACCTGCGGTCCGTTCTCCAAAAGCCGGGCGATCACGCGCGCCTCGCCAGCGCGAAAGTATGGCTCGCCGTGCTTTGCGAAAATCTCCGGGATAGTCATACCGGCAGCGCTTTCAATCTCGCCGTCGGCGTCGACGAAGGGGATGCCTAAGCGCCCCGCCAGCCGGCGGCCGATCGACGACTTGCCGGCCCCCATCATGCCGACCAGCACGATAGAGCGGTGGCCGAGCGCGCCGGCAATCGCTGATTCCACGCCGTTTTCCGCGGGTTTTTGAATGACCGTATTGGCCATGCTACAGTTCCAAATCAGCGCCACGGTTCCATATACCGGCAAACGAGACAACCGCATTGGCGGGGTCTTATCACGGGTTTGGGGAATGGTGGTTCACGTCGTGAGGCCGGCCTCAAGCCTTGAGGCGGCCGGACCATTGCCGGGTTTCAGACGATGCCGAGCCTGTTCAGGTTTCTCGTGTTCTTGGGCGTGATCGGAGGCTTGACCTATGTCGGCGTGTTCGCGCTCGCCAATTTCGTCAAGCCGACGACGCGTGAGATCGTCGTGACCGTTCCGTCCGACAAATTCGTCAAGCAGCAGTACTGACAGGCGCATGATCCCGAAAAGTGGCTACCGGTTTTCGGATTAGATCATGCGCAACCGAGACCAAGGCAAGGCGATGGCCCGCCGGCCAATACCATCCGACGAGACATTGGTCGAACTGTTCCTCGATATGCAGGCGGCCGAACGCGGCGCCGGCGAAAACACGCTGGCCGCCTACCGCAACGACCTCGCCGACCTGTCGGCGCATTTGCGCAGCCGCGGCCGCGGCATTGCCCTAGCGACCACCGACGACCTGCGCGAATTTCTCGTCAGCCTCGCCGAGCGCGGCTTCAAGGCTTCCTCGCTGGCGCGGCGGCTGTCGGCGGTGCGCCAGCTTTACCGGTTTCTTTATGCGGAGGGGAAGCGCACCGACGATCCGGCCGCGGTGCTGGAGGGCCCCAAGCGCGGGCGCAGCGTACCGAAGGTGCTCACCATCGCCGAGGTCGACAAACTGCTGGCGCAAGCGCAAAACGCCGCTACCGACGCCAAGCAGCCGGCGGCCCAGCGCCTGCGCGCGACGCGCTTGTTGTGCCTGTTGGAAGTGGTCTACGCCACCGGCTTACGCGTGTCCGAACTGGTGGCGCTGCCGGCCTCCGCGGCGCGCCGCGACCAGCGCATGCTGGTCGTGCGCGGCAAGGGCGGCAAGGAGCGGCTGGTGCCGCTCAACCAGGCCGCCAAGCGGGCCATGGCGGAATACCTGAAGCTGCGCGCCGATGTTAAAGGCAAGGCACAATCGAAGTGGCTGTTCCCCTCCTTCGGCGAACAAGGCCATCTGACCCGCCAGCATTTCGCGCGCGAGCTGAAGGCGCTGGGCGCGGCCTGTGGGCTAACCGGCGACCGCCTCTCCCCGCACGTGTTGCGTCATGCGTTTGCCAGCCATCTGCTGCACAACGGCGCCGATCTGCGAGTGGTGCAAACCCTGCTCGGGCACGCCGATATTTCCACCACGCAGATCTACACCCATGTGCTGGAAGAGCGGCTGAAGACGCTGGTGCGCGACCTGCATCCGCTGGCCGACGGCTAGTCAAAACCGGCGTAAAATCCCACTTAACCCGATTGCTTGACTTAAAGGCTTCGCCCGCGTCACACCTCGCCCCGATATCACCGCAGCCGGATTCCCATGCGCAGCTATCTCGACTTCGAAAAACCGGTGGCCGAACTGGAGGCCAAGGTCGAGGAATTGCGCGCCATGGGCGAGAGCGACGACGCGGTCGCCGTCGGCGACGAGATCGGCCGGCTCGAGGCGAAGGCAGCGGCCGCGCTCAAGGAACTCTATGCCGAGCTCACGCCCTGGCAGAAAACTCAGGTGGCGCGTCATCCGCAGCGGCCACATTGCCTCGACTACATCGCCGGCCTGATCACCGATTTCATTGCGCTCGCCGGCGACCGCAAGTTCGGCGAGGACGCGGCCATAGTCGGCGGCTTCGGCCGCTTCCGCGGCGAGGCCGTCTGCGTGATCGGGCACGAAAAGGGCTCCGACACCGAGAACCGGATCAAGCACAATTTCGGCATGGCGCGTCCGGAGGGTTACCGCAAGGCAGTGCGGCTGATGGAAATGGCCGACCGCTTCGGTATTCCGGTTATTTCGCTGGTCGACACAGCCGGCGCCTATCCGGGCATCGGCGCCGAAGAGCGCGGCCAGGCCGAGGCTATCGCGCGCTCGACCGAGGTCTGCCTCAATCTCGGCGTGCCGAACGTCGCGACTATCGTGGGCGAAGGTGGCTCGGGCGGCGCCATCGCGATTGCCACTGCCAACCGCGTGCTGATGCTGGAGCACGCCATCTACAGCGTGATCTCGCCGGAAGGCGCCGCCTCGATCCTATGGCGCGACACCACCAAGGCGCAGGAGGCAGCGACCAACCTGAAGATCACCGCCCAGGACATGGTGCGCTTCGGGGTGATCGACAGCGTGGTGCCGGAACCGACCGGCGGCGCCCACCGCGACCCGAAGGCGACAATCGCGGCCACCGGAGAGGCGATCGCCCAGGCGCTTGGCGAACTGCGCGGGCTCGACCGCGAGGCAGTGCGCCGGCAGCGTCGCGACAAGTTCCTTGCCATGGGGCGGGCCGCCGGCTAGCCGGCGCTTGGCATTTACCTTCGCTTTACCATAGACTTAGCGGTAGCGGGCGGAGGCGTAGTTTGCCTTGCGCATGCCACATCTTATGGCTAACGATTGTTGAATGAGGGCCCGCTTCTTCGGGGAGTGCCGCGTTTGATCCGACCCGTCGTACGCGCGCTGCTGGCGCCAGCGGCCGTCGCCGCGGCATTTGCGCTTGCCGGTTGCAATGCCGACGGCGTGGTGCCCAGCGGCCGCGCCCAAGCGCCGCTTTCAGAGAGAACCGTCGCACTGATCGAAACGAAGAACATGGACAAGGAATCCCCAATCCTGGTCCGCGTGTTCAAGGAAGAGGCGGAATTAGAGGTCTGGAAGAAGAACCGCGACGGCCAATATGCACTGCTGAAGACCTATCCGATCTGCCGCTGGTCGGGCGATCTCGGCCCCAAGAAAAAGCAAGGCGATCGCCAGGCGCCCGAGGGCTTCTATACGATCACGCCCGCGCTGATGAACCCGAACTCCAATTACTATCTCGCCTTCAACACCGGCTATCCGAACGCCTATGACCGCTCGCACGGCTACACCGGCTCCGAGCTGATGGTGCACGGCGACTGCTCGTCGCGCGGCTGCTATGCCATGACCGACACGCAGATCCAGGAAATTTACGCGCTGGCGCGCGAATCCTTCTTCGGCGGCCAGAAGGAGTTCCAGTTCGAGGCCTTCCCGTTCCGCATGACCGCGCTGAACATGGCTAGGCATCGCAATAATCCGAGCTTCGCGTTCTGGAAGATGCTGAAGGAAGGCTACGACCACTTCGAGGCCACGCACCAGGAGCCGAAAGTGGCCGTTTGCGAAAAACGCTACGTGTTCGACGCGGCGCCGCGCGACGGCAATGGCGCGCTGAACTTCAGCCCGCGCGGCAAGTGCCCGGTCTATCAACTCGATCCGGCCATCGCCTCGACGGTGCTCGAGCATCGGCGCGACGAGCAGGTCAAGATGGCCAGTTACATCGCGCGCGATGTCGCGACGGCGACGCCCCATGTCGGCGACGGCGGCACCAACCCGGTGTTTGCTGGCGACATCTTCTCGACCTCGAAATACGATGATATCGGCCGCGTCTATCAAGTCGCCAGTACCTCGTCGGTGCCGGGCGCGCTGCCACACACGCCCAATCCGCCCGGCACCACGATCCCGAAGGTGGGGCGGGCGCCAACCGCCCCCGCCAAACAGCCGCAGCCTGCCAGCCAGCCGGAGCCGTCCGGCCCGCCGGTCGTGATGGCAAGCGTTCCGGTGCCTGAACCGGCGCCGCTGCCCAAGGTGGGCGAAGCGCCGCAGCAGAAGCCGACCACGATCGCAAGCCTGCTCGGTAACATTTTCCGCAGTCCGCAGCCGCAAGCGAAACCCACCAGGCCGGCCATCACGGAAAGCGAGCCGGCAGCGGAAATTGCGCCGGTCGAGTTACGCGGCACCAATACCGAGATGGCGGCCAAGCCCAAGCGCGCCGCCACCGTACGCACCACGTCCGCGCCGATCGCGCTGCATCCCAAGCCGCAAAAGGCCGCGCCGCCCGAGCCCACGGCAGTGGCACACAATGTGCCCGAACCCGCGCCTAAGCCCATGGCGGTGGCACACGTGGCCGAAGCCGCGCCCAAGGCGCCGGCGTCGAAGCCACACAAGCAGCCGGTGAAGCAGGCGGCGAAGACCGAAAAGCCGCGTGCCAAGCGAGTCGCCAAGAATAAAGCGCCGCGCGCACCGGAACCGCAAATCCGCAGCGCTTTCGCCGCGCCGGCGGCGAGCAGCAATGGACTACTGTCGGGCGCGCAGCCGGTGATACCAGTCGGCTCGTTCACCAAGACCGCCCTGCGCTGACCAGCGCAACATCAGCAGCCCCACCCCGGCGATTGATGGACTGCTACGTCTACGTCCTCGGCACGATCGCCAACAACCGCCATCTGACCTATGTCGGCTGGACCAACGACGTCGCGCGGCGACTTGCGCTGCACAATGCCAGCAAAGGTGCGCGCACGACGCGCGGGCGCGTCTGGGTGCTGCTGCATTCGGAACGTTTCGCCACGAGGCGCGAGGCCATGAGCCGCGAGTGGCACCTCAAGCGCGACCGCGCCTTCCGCAAGACACTGGCGCAAGGCCTGAAAAAATAAACGCCCGCCGGAGCGGGCGTTTCACATTGAAGCGCGGTGCCGTCTTAAGCGTATTTGCCGTGGCAGTGCTTGAATTTCTTGCCGGAGCCACAGGGGCAGGGCTCGTTGCGGCCGACTTTGCCCCAGCTCGCCGGATCCTTCGGATTGCGCGCCGATTGTGCGCCGTTGCCATTGCCGGCGAACACGGCGGCGAGCGTCGCCGGCGCCAACGCCATCTCGTCCTCACCGGTGAGCGGATCGACTTTGTGGGCTTCCATATAGGGAAGCTGCTCGGCTTCCTCGGCCTGCGGCGGCTGCACGATCTCGACTCGCATGAGCTGGGCGGTGACCGCCTCGCGCAGGTGCGACACCATCGCCTCGAACAGCGCGAAGGCTTCGGCCTTGTATTCGTTGAGCGGATCGCGCTGGCCGTAGCCGCGCAGGCCGATCACTTGGCGCAGATGTTCGAGCATCACCAGGTGCTCGCGCCAAAGATGGTCGAGCGTCTGCAGCAGGATCGACTTCTCGACGTAGCGCATGACGTCGGGGCTCCACTTGGCCACCTTGCCCGCCATGAACTCGTCGGCGCGCCGCGTAATGCGTTCGCGCACTTCCTCGTCGGCGATACCTTCTTCCTTGGCCCAGTCTTTGACCGGCAGATCGAGCGTGAGCACGCCCTTGAGCGCCTCGTCGAGGCTGGCGACGTCCCACTGCTCGGGATAGGCCTTCTCCGGAATGTGCTTGGCGACCAGTTCGTCGATCACGTCGTGGCGCATGTCGGCGATGGTCTCGTCTACATGCTCGTCCTGCATCAGCTCGAGCCGCTGCTCGAAGATGACCTTGCGCTGGTCGTTCATCACGTCGTCGTATTTGAGCAGGTTCTTACGGATGTCGAAGTTGCGCGCCTCGACCTTTTGCTGCGCCTTTTCCAACGCCTTGTTGATCCAGGGGTGAACGATGGCCTCGTTTTCCTTCAGGCCCAATTTCTGCAACATGCCGTCGAGCTTGTCGGAGCCGAAGATGCGCATGAGGTCGTCTTCGAGCGATAGGAAGAACTTGGAGTGGCCGGGGTCGCCTTGGCGGCCGGAGCGGCCGCGCAACTGGTTGTCGATGCGGCGGCTTTCGTGCCGCTCGGTGCCGAGCACGTAGAGGCCGCCGGCCTTGAGCGCCTTTTCCTTCAGGCGCGCGACCTGGCGGCGGATCTCGTCGGCGCGCGGATCTTTCTCGCGCGCGCGCGGCTCCTCGATATCGGCGATCTCCTGGCGGATGCGCATGTCGGCATTGCCACCGAGCTGAATGTCGGTGCCGCGGCCGGCCATGTTGGTGGCGATGGTGATGGCGCCGGGCACGCCGGCCTGCGACACGATGAAGGCTTCCTGTTCGTGATAGCGGGCGTTGAGGATGGCGAACACCTTGGTTTTGGTGGCGCCGTCATCGCCGGAATAGAGCGCCGCGAACGCATTGGGATCGGAAAAGTCGTGCGCCTCCCAGCCGGCCTCGCGCAGCATTTCGGCGAGTTGCTCTGATTTCTCGATCGACGTGGTGCCGACCAGCACCGGCTGGCCGCGCAGTTTGCAATCCTCGATCAAGGTGATGATCGAGCGGTACTTCTCCTTGGCGGTGCGGTAGACCTCATCATCGTCGTCGATGCGGATGAGCGGCATGTTGGTCGGCACTTCGAGGGATTCGACGCCGTAAATGTCCATGAACTCGTCGGCTTCCGTCATGGCCGTGCCGGTCATGCCGGCGAGCTTGTCGTACATGCGGAAGTAGTTCTGGAAGGTGATGGAGGCGAGCGTCTGGTTTTCCGGCTGGATCGGCTGGTGCTCCTTGGCTTCCAGTGCCTGGTGCAGCCCTTCCGAGAAGCGGCGGCCCGGCATCATGCGGCCGGTGAACTCGTCGATGATGACGACCTCGCCGTTGCGCACGATGTAGTCCTTGTCGCGCTGGAACAGCTTGTGCGCGCGCAGCGCCTGGTTGACGTGATGGACGACCGAGACGTTCTCCACGTCGTAGAGCGACTGGCCCTTGAGTTCATTGGCCGCGCGCAGGCGCTGCTCGAGCTTTTCCATGCCAGCTTCGGTCAGCGTCACCGTGCGCATCTTCTCATCCAACTCAAAGTCGCCCTTGTCGAGCGCTGGGATGTAGCTGTCGATGGTGTTGTAGAAGTCGGAGCGGTCATCGAGCGGGCCGGAAATGATCAGCGGCGTGCGCGCCTCGTCGATCAGGATGGAGTCGACCTCGTCGACGATGGCGTAGATGTGACCGCGCTGGACCATGTCCTCCATGCGGTACTTCATGTTATCGCGCAGATAGTCGAAGCCGAGCTCGTTATTGGTGCCGTAGGTGATGTCGCAGTCGTAGGCCTTCTTGCGCTCCTCGTCGTCGAGCCCGTGCACGATGACGCCGACGGTCAGCCCGAGGAAATTGTAGATTTGCCCCATCCATTCAGCATCGCGGCTGGCGAGGTAATCGTTGACGGTGACCACGTGCACACCGCGCCCGGTGAGCGCGTTGAGATAAACGGGAAGGGTCGCGACCAACGTCTTGCCTTCGCCGGTCTTCATCTCGGCGATCTTGCCCTCGTGCAGGATGATGCCGCCGGTCAGCTGGACGTCGAAATGGCGCTGGCCAAGCGTGCGCTTGGCCGCTTCGCGCACGGTGGCGAAGGCCGGCTCCAGGATGTCGTCGAGGTCGGTGCCGCCGGCGATCTGCTTCTTGAAATCCTCAGTGCGCGCCTTGAGCTGCTCGTCGGAGAGCGCTTCCACCTCTTTTTCCAGAGCGTTGATGGCATCGACCCGCGGCTGATAGCTGCGAATCCGCCGCTCATTGGCGGAGCCAAACAGCTTGCGGGCGACGGCGCCGATCATGCGGGAAGCTCCTCAAATTGTGACAGCGCTTATTATCACGCCGCCGCGGCCGGATTTACGCTTCCGGCGCTCCGGAAATGCGGCACTTTTCGGGCGAATTCGACGCGAACGAGGCCTGCAAAGCGTAACCGGCCGAGGTTGAGCGAGAGATAGGAGGGGGTCGGATTGTTGTCAATCGGCGGCTTGCCACGGGCGTTAACGGGGTGGCGGTCACGCAGAATTCAGGCGCCCGGCTGGCGCCGCCATTGCAAAGCCACGGTTGTTGGGTGACAAGTCCGTCGAACTCCGCGCCGTAAGCGGGCTCCCCCTTTCCCAAGGACAGCGCCATGATGACTTCGTTTTTCGCCGGTTGCCCGGCCCTCCTGCGCCGAGCCGGCGTCCTCGCCACCAGCCTCGCCGGCATTTTGGCGCTGCTGCTGACGGCAGCCGGACCGCTATACGCGCAGGACAAAGACCCGGTGCTGGCCAAGGTTAGCGGCGTCGACATCCACCAAAGCGACCTCGCCGTCGCCGAAGCGGAGGCCGGCCAGATTCCGCCGATGTCACCGGATGCCAAGAAGGACTACCTGGTGCAGTTCATGGCCGACGTGATCCTGGTGTCGAAGGCAGCCGAGGCCAAGAAGGTCGGCGAGACGGACGACTTCAAGCGCAAGATGGAATTCGAGCGCCGCAAGCTCTTGATGTCCGATCTGATGCAGTCGGTCGGCAAGGCCGCGCTCACCGACGCGGCCATGCACAAGGTCTATGAGGACGCGATCAAGCAGCTCGGCACCGAGCAGGAAGTCCATGCGCGCCATATTCTCGTCCGGGCGCCCGCCGGCGACGAGAAGGCGGACAAGGCGGCGAAGGCGAAGATCGAGGCGGTGATCGCCCGCCTCAACAAGGGCGAGGACTTTGCCAAGATCGCCAAAGAGGTGACCGAGGACCCGTCCGGCAAGGCCAATGGCGGCGACCTCGGCTATTTCACCAAGCAACAGATGGTGCCGGAATTCTCCGAGGTCGCCTTCAAGCTCGACAAGGGCCAAATCTCCGCGCCGGTAAAGACCCAGTTCGGCTGGCACGTGATCAAGGTCGAGGACAAGCGCGTCAAGCCGCCGCCGAAGTTCGAGGAGGTCAAGCCGCAGATCGAGCAGTTCGTGGTGCGCAAGGCGCAGGCCGAGATGGTGCAGAAGCTGCGGGCCGAGAACAAGATCGAGAAGCTCTACACGCCGCCGGCGCCCGCCCAGACCGACGCGCCGACCAAGAAAGACGAACCGGCGAAGAAGTAATAGCGATCAGTCGCATCAATTGAATTCGTCATGGTCGGGCTTGTCCCGGCCATCTCGCTTAGGTAGGCACGTCCGTGCCAACCTTATCGCGATCACCGGGACAAGCCTGGCGATGACTGATCATTGGATGTCGCATTGATGAGCACCGCAGTCTCCCCCCTCGCGCCGACCCGCGTGCCGGACATGCCGGCGATCGCCGGCGTGCGGCTAGCGACGGCGGCCGCCGGCATCCGCTATGCCGGGCGCAGCGACGTGCTGCTGGCGCTGTTTACGCCCGGCACCACGGCGGCCGGCGTATTCACTCGCTCGAAATGCTCGTCGGCGCCGGTGGAGTGGTGCCGCGCGCAGCTTAAATCCGGAAAATCCAAAGGGAATTTGGCGCGCGCGTTGGTGGTCAATTCCGGCAACGCCAATGCCTTCACCGGCAAGAGCGGGCGCGTGGCGACCAAGCTTACCGCCGAGCTCGCCGCCAAGGCAGCGGGCTGCAAGGCCAACGAAATCTTTCTCGCCTCCACCGGCGTGATCGGCGAGCCGCTCGACGCCGGCAAGTTCGCCACCGTGATGGACGGACTGGTAGCGGGCGCCCAGCCAAGCGATTTCCTCGCGGCGGCGCAGGCGATCATGACCACCGACACGTTCCCGAAAGTGGCAACCGCGACGGCGCGCATCGGCAAGGCGGCGGTGACCATCAACGGCATCGCCAAGGGCGCCGGCATGATCGCACCGGATATGGCGACGATGTTGTCGTTCGTCTTTACCGACGCGGCGATTGCCGCACCAGCGCTGCAGGCGCTGTTGAGGGAGTACGTCGCCGACACCTTCAATGCGGTGACCATCGACGGCGACACCTCCACCTCCGACACGCTGATGCTGTTCGCGACCGGCAAAGCCGCGAACGCGCCGCGCATCGCGCGCGCCGGCGACCCGCGCTTGAAAGCGTTCAGGCAAGCGCTGCTTAAGGTGATGGCCGACCTGTCCGAGCAGATCGCGCGCGACGGCGAAGGCGCGCGCAAGCTGGTGGAGATCGTGGTGGAAGGCGCGGTGTCGAAGGCCTCTGCCCGGCGCATCGCCCTATCGATCGCCAATTCACCGCTGGTTAAGACCGCGATCGCCGGCGAGGATGCCAATTGGGGCCGGGTGGTGATGGCCGTGGGAAAGGCCGGCGAGCCCGCCGACCGCGACAGACTGTCGATCTGGTTCGGCGGCATCCGCGTTGCCCACAAGGGCGCGCGCGATCCCGGCTATGACGAGGCCACAGTGGGCGCGCTAATGAAAAAGCCGGAGATTCATCTGAAAGTGGCGCTCGGCTTGGGCAAGGGCCGCGACCGCGTGCTGACCTGCGACCTCACCAAGGAATACGTCGCCATCAACGGCGACTACCGCTCGTAACAATCTATTAACCTACCGGACAGTGCGGCGGCGCGTATAGCATTGGGGTCAAGGCCCCTTAACCAAGGCCCGCCTAATGTCGAGGATGTAGGGCTGTGAGCAGACTCGTTCTCGTTGCCGCCTGCGCCCTCGTCGATGCCGACGGCCGCGTGCTGATCGCGCAGCGTCCCGTCGGCAAGCCGATGGCGGGCTTGTGGGAGTTTCCAGGCGGCAAGGTCGAGGACGGCGAACGGCCGGAACAAAGTCTGATCAGGGAGCTCAAGGAGGAACTGGGAGTAGCCGTCAGCGAGGACTGTCTCGCGCCGCTCGTTTTCGCCAGCCACGCTTATCCGGACTTTCATCTCCTGATGCCGCTCTATGTCTGCCGGCGCTGGGAGGGAACGGTCACCGCCACGGAAGGGCAGCAATTGGCCTGGGTAAGACCGAACCGGCTGCGCGATTACGAAATGCCCCCGGCCGACGTGCCGCTGATCTCGCACCTGATGGCGCTGCTGTAATTTTATGCCCCATCTACGACTCGACAGGACGCGGCCATGAACAAGCTTCTATCGATGCGCAGCTTCCGCGATTTCGTCCGCAACGACAGCGGTACCACCGCCATCGAATATGCGATAATCGCCGCTGGCATTGCTGCCGCTATCATCGTCATCGTCATGGGTTTGGGGACGGCGCTGCAGACCAAGTATCAGAGCGTCTCCAACGCATTTAACTAAAGATTACGATCGGCGACCTGGCTTCTCGCCGGCCGATTGCTCCTTCGTGCCGAGCGCGTCGGCCAGCCGCTGCGCGGCCGAGCCGGGCTTGAGCGGCTTCTGCTGGCTCTCGTGCGGCGCCCAGCCCGACAACCACACCACCTCGAAACTCGCGCGCAGGCGCCCGTCGGCATCGGCGAAACGTTGCGCATAGATCTCCGCCATCCGGGCCAGCGTCGCGCGCTTGAGGGAGCTGCGCCGGCGCTCGCTCAGCGCGTTGGTGGCGCCCATGCGGCGCAAATCGCGCATCAGCGCCAAGACCGATTGGTAGCGCACCGTCAGCCGGTCGGAATCGACTACCGGCAAAGCAAAGCCCGCCCGTTGCAGCAGCGCACCGAGCTCGCGCAGATCGGCGAACGGCGCGACGCGCGGCGAGACGCCGCCTTCGATTTCGCTTTCGGCCTGCGCGAAGGCTTCGCGCAGCTCGCTCAGACTTTCGCCACCGATGAGCGCGGCCAGCAACAGGCCGTCGGGCTTGAGCGCACGGCGGATCTGGATCAACGCGCCAGGCAGGTCGTTGACGAATTGCAGCGCCAGCGCGGAGACGACGAGATCGAGCGAGCCGTCGGCGAACGGCAACGCCTCCTCGTCTGCGGCAACGCGCAGGAGCGATGCATCGCGTTGCGCGGCATCGGGCGTCGCGGCGACGATGGTTTCGACCTTGCCGCTTGCGGCCAGCGCATGCGCCACCGCATCTGTCGGCGTGCCGAGATCGACGGCGCGTTCGAACCGGCGCAGCACCGCCATGAGCCGCTCGGCCAGCTCTTCGGCGACCCGGTCGAGCAAGAAGGTCTCAGGGCCGAGCGCCCGCGCGCGCTGTTGGCGCGCGCGCAGCAATCGGCGATCGAAGATGATCGGCCCTTGTGACATCTTCTCTACCTGTCATACCCCGCGCAGGCCGGGCATCCAGTAATCTGCGCCCCTATGTGGTTACTGGATCGCCCGCCTTCGCCGGCGATGACAGCCATAATTTGTGGTACTTTCCATTCCATGAGCGAGCTTAACACCCTTCCGGAGCATGTAGCGCCCTCTCCCTTCGCGCATGTTCGCAAGGGTTTGCGCATCGCCTTGCGCCAGGCGCTCGACCTGGCGCTGCCGCCGCTGTGCCCGTCCTGCCGCGAGCCGCTGGGCGACGGCGTCGGCCTGTGCGCGCCCTGCTGGTCGAAACTCTCCTTCATCGAGCCGCCCTACTGCGCGCGGCTCGGCATTCCCTTCACTTACGATCCCGGCCCCGGCCTGCTGTCGATGGAAGCAATCGCAGCGCCCCCGGCCTACGACCGGGCGCGCGCCGCGGTGCGCTATGACGACATCGCCCGCGCGCTGGTGCTCGGCTTCAAATACGGCGACCGGCTCGATCTTGCCCCCATGATGGGGCGCTGGATGGCGCGCGCCGGGCGCGAGCTCACGGCCAACGCAGACGCGCTGGCGCCGGTGCCGCTGCATTGGCGCAGGCTATGGGCGCGGCGCTTCAACCAGTCAGCGGCGCTCGCCGGCGCGATCTCCGAAATCTGCGGCGTGCCGGTGCTGCACGACGCGCTCAAGCGCGTGCGCGCCACGCCGCAACAGGTCGGTCTGTCGAAACCGGAGCGGGCCGACAATGTGCAAGGCGCTTTCCGCGTACCGGCCGATCGCAAGGCAGAAATCACCGGGCGGCGGCTGGTGCTGATCGACGACGTGCTCACCTCCGGCGCCACGGTCGATACCTGCGCCCGTGCCCTGCTGCGCGCCGGCGCCGCGCATGTCGACGTGCTGGTTTTCGCCCGGGTTGTGGCGCCAGTGCGCAGCCCCATATAAATCACGCCCCGGAAACGCAAACACGGAAAACCCATGGCGCCCGTCGAAATCTATACCACCCGCTGGTGCCCCTATTGCCACATGGCCAAGGCCCTGCTGAAAAAGAAGGGTGTTCAATTCACGGAGATCGAATTGTCCGGGTATCGGGAGCGGCGCAGCGAGATGATTGAGCGCGCGAACGGGCAAACGACCGTGCCGCAAATCTTCATCGGGCCGGTGCATGTCGGCGGCAGCGACGACCTGCACGCGCTCGAGCGCGCCGGCAAGCTCGACGCACTTCTGGCCGGGCTGGGACAGACGGCATGAGCTCCGCCGCCAAACCCGCGATCTTCAAGGCCGCCATGATCCAGATGCGCGTGGGGCTCAACGTCGGCGCCAATATCGACGCCGCCGTGCGCATGATCGGCGAGGCCAAGGCCGCCGGCGCCGACTACGTGCTGACGCCGGAGATGACCAACATCCTGGCGGCCAGACGCGAACAGCTTTTCGCCGCGATCGTGGAGGAAGAGCGCGACACCTCGCTCGCCACCTTGCGCGAGCTGGCGCGCAAGCTCGGCATCTATGTCCATGTCGGCTCGCTGGCGATCAAGATCAGCCCCGACCGCGCCGCCAACCGCGCCTTCCTGGTCGATCCCAAAGGCAAAATTGTCGCGCGCTACGACAAGATTCACATGTTCGACGTCGACCTCTCCGATGGCGAGAGTTACCGCGAGTCGCGCACTTACCGCCCGGGCGAGTTGGCGGTGCTGTCCGACCTACCGTGGGGCCGGCTCGGCGTCACCATCTGTTACGATCTGCGTTTTCCCGCGCTCTACCGCGCGCTGGCCGAGGCCGGCGCCACCATGCTGGCGATCCCCTCCGCCTTCACCAAGCAGACCGGCGAGGCGGCGCACTGGCACGTCCTGATCCGCGCGCGCGCGATCGAAAACGGTTGCTTCGTGTTCGCCGCCGCGCAAGGCGGCAAGCACGAAAGCGGGCGCGAGACCTACGGCCATTCACTGATCGTTGACCCCTGGGGGCGCATCCTGGCAGAAGGCGGAGCTGAGCCGGGAGTGGTGATGGCGGAGATCGATGTGGGCGAAATCGCCAAAGCGCGCGCGCGCATTCCTTCGCTCGAGCACGGCAGGCGGTTCGAGATCGTCGAGCCGATGGCCGAGCCGACCCATCTGCACGTGGTGAAGGGCACGGGGGCCGAATGATCCGCTACGCACTGGTCTGCGAACACGGCCACGCTTTCGAAAGCTGGTTTGCGGATTCGGCCGCCTACGACAAGCAGGCCAGGCGCAAGCTGGTGACCTGCCCGCATTGCGGCTCGGCCAAGGTCGAAAAGGCGATCATGGCACCGCGGCTGGCGGGCGCGACGAAACACAAAGCTCCTGCGGAAGCGCCCGCCGCCGAAGCACCGGCGCCGGCCACTACGGCGGCAGCGCCCGCGCCGGTGGCAATGATCTCGCCGCAGGAACAGGAAGTGCGCGCCAAGCTCAAGGAGCTGCGCGACCACCTCGTTAAAAACGCCGACAATGTAGGACCCAAGTTTCCCGAGGAAGCGCGCAAGATGCACTACGGCGAGACCGAGCACCGCTCGATCTACGGCGTGGCTTCGCCCGACGAGGCCGCGGACCTGGCCGACGAAGGCATCGAATTCCACCCGCTGCCGGTGCTGCCGGACGAGCGAAACTAGTACGCCCACACCAGAAGCGCGACGCCGATTACCACCAGCACGATACCGATGCCCTCGCGCTTGGTGGTCGGCTGCTTGAAGATAAACTTCGAGACGCCTTGCGCGAACAACACCTCGACCAGCGCCAGCGTGCGCACGTTGGCGGCGCTGGTGATGGCAAATCCGAGGAACCAGAATTCCGAGGCAAACGCGCCCATGAAGCCGGCGAACAATGACGGCCGCCAGGCTTTGGCGATGGCGGTGAGCACCCGGGGATCGCGCAGCGCCAGATAGAGCGTCAACAGCACCGCCTGCATCACCAGGCCCACGGCAAGCGTGAAGGTCGCCGCCATGACGAAATGCGGAAGCTGCAACGCCAGGATGGCGCCGCGATAGCCGATTGCCGAGAGCGCGAACAGCGCGCCCGACAGGAGGCCGATGACGGTCGAGCGCGTGGTGGTAACCTGGCCGGCGCCGGGCTTGAGCGAAATGACGATGACGCCAACGGTGGCGATCAGGATGGCGGCTGCCGACAGCGGCGCGATCTTGTCGCCGAGGAAGATCAAGCCGAACATTGCGACCTGCACCGGCTCGGTCTTGATATAGGCGTAAGCCACGACGAAGGAGCGCTCGCCCATCACCGAGAGCATGGTGGCGGTAGCGGCGATCTGGGCGATGGCGCCGGCGATCAACCAGGGCCAGAATGCCGCCGGCGGATGCGGCAAGCTGTAGCCGGCAAAAAACATCACGCCGGGCAGGAACACCAGCGCGAAGGGAAAGCCGAACAGGAAGCGCACGTGGGTGGCGCCGACCGTGCCGAGGGTGGCGGTCAGCTCGCGCTGCATGGCATTGCGCGCGGTCTGCGCCGCCGCGGCGATCAGCGTGAAGACGGCCCAGAGCATTGCGTGGCGACGCGGTCAGCGTTTCAGGCGGCGTCGGTGAGAATTTCGGCAGCCTCGGGGAATTCAGTTACCTTGCCGTGCTCGTTGTCGATCAGCAGGAACAGATCGAAATAGCGGATGCGCGGCGCGCTGCCGGTGCGCTTGATGACCGACTGCCGCCAGACCTCGTCATGCGCCTTCTTGGCCGCTTCCACCGACGGCCAGATATAGACGCCGGCGCCGGTCTTGCCGTCGAGTTCGAGCAGGAAGTGCTTGCGCAGCAGTTCCTTGTTGGCCTGCCATTTCGGGATCACGTTGCGGGCCTCTTCCGCCACCTGTTGCCGGCTCCAGCCCTTGGGCGAGTCGAATTCGACCAATTCGAGGATCATTTTTCGTCCCTTTCATCGCGTGCCGCCACCAGCATATAATTGACATCCATGTCGGAGGACAATTGCCAGCGGTCGGCGAACGGATTGTAGATCACGCCGCGCTCACCGGTGACCTGCAGGCCGCTGTTCTCCACGGCCGTTTCCAGCTCGGCCGGCGTGACGAACTTGTCCCATTGGTGCGTGCCGCGCGGCAGCCAGCGCAGCACGTATTCGGCGCCGACGATGGCGAGCGCAAAACTTTTCAGCGTGCGGTTGAGCGTGGCGGCGATCAATAAGCCACCCGGCTTGACCATCGCGGCGCAGGTCGCCACGAACAACGGCACGTCGGCGACGTGCTCGACTACTTCCATCGCCATTACCACGTCGAAGCGCTCGCCGGCTTCGGACAATTCCTCGGCCGTGGTGGCGCGATAATCGACGGCAACCTCACTGTCCTCGGCATGGGCACGGGCGGCGGCAATGTTGTCCGCGGCCGGATCGGCGCCAACTATCGCAGCGCCCAGCCGCGCCAAGGGCTCCGACAAGACGCCGCCGCCGCAGCCGATATCGAGCATGCGCAAGCCGCTGAGGCAGTCGAGCTTCTTGGGATCGCGGGAAAAACGTGCCGCCGCCTGGTCGCGGATATAGGCAAGGCGCACCGGGTTGAGCTTGTGCAATGCCGCCATCGGCCCGCGCGGGTCCCACCAATCGGCGGCGTGGCGCGAAAAACGCTCGACCTCGGCGGCATCGACGCTCGCAGCATAGGGTTTGGTCGCCATCAGCTTTCTCTTGGCGCGCGGATCAGCGCGCGGTCACGGTGTTGCGGAGTTGGAGCGGGGCCTCGATGTTGCGCAGCGGCTCCAGGCCGATTCCGGTGCCGCGAATGGTGATGTCGCCGTAGCCGAACAGGCGGCCGAGAACCGACTGATCGACGTCGACGCTCTCGACCTGGTCCATGTTCATCTCGACGGTGTGGCGCCAGATGAAGCCGCGCTTGTAAACGATGCGCCGGTCGGTCACGTCGATCTCCGTTGTCCAGCGCTTGAACCAGGCCAGAAACAGCAAAAAGAATCCAATCGCGAAGCAGCCGATGAAAAGTGCGAGCCAGAACAGCTGGCTGGGGTGGCCGAGCGCCACGATGAACACGGCAATGCCGGCCAGCACGACGACCACGCCGGGAATGTAGATGATCCAATGGATCTTGCTGGCATGAATGAGGCTTTCACCCGGCTGCAGGACCCGCTCGATATACCGCATCTCCGGCACCTTGAAATGAGTTATATCCCGCGCATTAAGCGCGAATATTGCAGTCTGCGCATCCCGCCGGTATGAATACGCGGTTTTTCGGGCCGGCGTTGGGGCCATCATGCCCTGCGCCGGCCGCATGTTAAGCGCCTAATGGCTGCGTCCGGGAACGTCAATGGCACGGCTGGTAATGAAATTCGGCGGAACGTCGGTCGCCGATCTCGACCACATCCGCAACGTGGCGCGCCACGTCAAGCGCGAGGTCACTGCCGGCAATGACGTTGCCGTCGTGGTCTCCGCCATGGCGGGCGTGACCAATCAACTGGTGGCCTGGTGCCGCGAGGCCGCCATGCTGCACGACGCGCGCGAATACGACGCGGTGGTGGCGACCGGCGAGGAGGTCACCGCCGGGCTGCTCGCGATCGTGCTGGAGGGCATGGGCGTCAACGCCCGCTCCTGGCAGGGCTGGCAGCTCCCGATCATGACCGACAATGCGCATGGCGCCGCCCGTATCATCGATATCAACGGCGGAGAACTCATCAAGCGCTTCAAGGAACAGCAGCAGGTCGCCGTGATCGCGGGCTTCCAGGGCGTGCGCAAGGAAACAGGCCGCGTTACTACGCTCGGCCGCGGCGGCTCCGATACCTCGGCCGTGGCGGTCGCCGCCGCGATTGGCGCTGCGCGTTGCGACATCTATACCGACGTGGACGGGGTCTACACCACCGACCCGCGCGTGGTGGCGCGCGCCCACCGGCTCGACAAGGTCGCCTACGAAGAGATGCTGGAGCTTGCCTCGCTCGGCGCCAAGGTCATGCAGGTGCGCTCGGTCGAGCTCGGCATGGTGCATAATGTGCCGATTTTCGTGCGCTCCAGCTTCGAGAGGCCGGAAGACATAGATCCCAGGAAGCCGCCGTCCGGCACGCTCATTTGTGACGAGGGAGACATCGTGGAACATCAAGCCGTCACCGGCATCGCCTTCTCCAAGGACGAGGCACAGATCTCGATCCGCCGCGTGCAGGACAAGCCCGGGGTCGCCGCCGCGATCTTTGGGCCCCTCGCCGACGCCAACATCAATGTCGACATGATCGTGCAGACCGTCTCCGCCGACGGCAAAACGACCGACCTTACCTTCACCGTGCCGGCGGCGGATTATGAGCGCGCCCGCGGCACCATCGAGAAGGCCAAGGGCTCAATCGGCTATGAGCGCCTCGACGGGGCGACCGACATCGCCAAAGTCTCGGTCATCGGCATCGGCATGCGCAGCCATGCCGGCGTGGCGGCCAAGGCGTTCAAGGCGCTGTCGGAGCGCAACATCAATATCCGCGCCATAACCACCTCGGAGATCAAGTTCTCGGTGCTGATCGACGCCGCCTATGCGGAGCTGGCGGTGCGCACGCTGCACACGTTATACGAACTGGACAAGGCCTAGCCGACATATTCGGGAGGAAGCACAATGCGTGTCATCGCGCTCGAAGAGCATTTCACCGTACCGGCGCTGGTCAAACGTATCGATCCAGCCGTCATCAAGGCCCGCGGCTTCATGCCGCGCAAGGTGCCCAAGGACCGGCCGAGTCCCGCGGAACTTTCGCCTGAGATCGGCGAGCGCCGGCTCAAATTCATGGACGAGGCCGGCATCACCGTGCAGATCCTATCCAATACCGGCCCCGGCCCCGACCTGGTACCGGGCGCCGACGGTATCGCCATGGCACGCGAGATGAACGACTATCTGGCGCAGGCCTGCGCGCGCCATCCCGACCGCTTCTCGGGCTTCGCGGTGCTGCCGCTGCAGAGCCCGGAAGCCTGCGCCGACGAGTTGCGCCGCTGCGTCAAGGAGCTGAAATTTCCCGGCGCGCTGATCAACGGCACCACGGAAGGACGCTTCCTCGACCATCCGAGCTATGACGATCTTTTGACGGCGGCGGTCGAGCTCGACGTGCCGATCTACATTCATCCGCATATTCCGCCGGCTCCGGTGCGCGAGGCCTATTACTCAGGGCTCGAGCAGGGCGCCAGCCGCGTGCTGGCCACCGCCGGTTGGGGCTGGCACTCGGAGACCGCGGTGCACGTGCTGCGCATGGTGCTGGCCGGCACACTCGACAAACATCGCAAGCTCAAGCTCATCGTCGGCCACATGGGCGAGATGCTGCCAGTGATGATGGACCGCATCGATAAGGTCTCCGCGCTCGACGTCGACTTTCTACAGAGGCCGATCAGCCAGACCATCCTCGACCAAGTCTGGATCACCACCAGCGGCATCTTCACCGAACCACCCCTGTTGGCCGCGCAGATGACCTTCGGCATGGACCGAATCATGTTCTCGATCGACTACCCCTACGCGCCCAATCAGGCCGGCCGCCGCTTTCTCAACAGCATCTCGCTGGCGCCGGCCGACATGGCCAAGCTCACGCACGGTAATGCGGACGCATTGCTCAAGCTGAGGGCATGAGGCGGGTCGACGGGTTTTGCCCATAGCCGATAAGCCCCGCTATCTACATACTCTCTTAAGCACCCGGCGGGCTTCGGCTGATATCGGCCGCTCAGATGGCGCTTTGGCTTGCCCCTTGCATGGCCCATTCGCTATAGCCTGATTCACGCACGGCCGCGGGCTCCCTGGGTCCCCACGGTCGCTACTCGTACATGATTGGGCCGTAGGACGAGGCCGCGGCCTTAAAGCCGCTGGCCAAGA
>CAYLMY010000028.1:9760-22853 GCA_964384635.1 uncultured Undibacter sp. | reverse complement strand
TCGATCACATGAAGGTGGCGCTCTCGATCGGCGTGCAGCGCATGGTGCGCTCCGACCTCGGCGGCTCCGGCGTGATGTTCTCCATCGACACCGAGTCGGGCTTCGACCGGGTGGTGCTGATCAACGCCGCCTGGGGCTTGGGCGAGAACGTGGTGCAGGGCGCCGTTGACCCGGATGAATACATCGTGTTCAAGCCGCTGCTGGCCGACAGCAAGCTGACGCCGATCGTCGAGAAAAAGTGCGGCGAGAAGGCCAAGAAGATGATTTACACCAGCGACACGGCGCATCCGACGCGGAACGTGCCGGCGTCCAAAGCCGAGCGCGCCGCCTTCGTGCTGGATGACAAGGATATCTTGCAGCTCGCGCGCTGGGCCTGCGTGATCGAGCAGCATTACGGCCGGCCCATGGACATGGAATGGGCCAAGGACGGTGAGAGCGACGAATTGTTCATCGTGCAGGCGCGGCCCGAAACGGTGCAGTCGCAACACACGGGAAGCGCGTTCCGCACCTATCGTATCAAGTCCAAGGGCAAGAAGCTGGTCACGGGTCTGAGCATCGGCGACGCCGTCGTGGCCGGCGGCGTCTGCATCATCGACAGCCCGAAAGATATCGACCGCTTCGTCGACGGCGCCGTGCTGGTGACGCAGACTACCGATCCGGACTGGGTGCCGATCATGAAGAAGGCGGCGGCCATCGTCACCGATCACGGCGGCCGCACCTCGCATGCGGCCATCGTCAGCCGCGAGCTCGGCCTGCCGGCGGTGGTCGGCACCGAGAACGCCACCGAGCTGCTGCATGACGAGCAAGAGGTCACCGTCTCCTGCGCGGAAGGCGATGAGGGTTTCATCTACGAGGGCAAGGCCGATTTCGAATCGAGCGAAATCGATTTCTCAAAAACGCCGGCAACCCGCACTCAGGTTATGCTCAACCTCGCCAATCCGGCGGCGGCGTTCCGCTGGTGGCGGATTCCGGCCGATGGCGTAGGCCTTGCGCGCATGGAATTCGTGGTGAGCAACCACATCAAGGTGCATCCCATGGCGCTGGTGCACTTCGACGATCTCAAGGACGAAGACGCCAAGGCGCAGATCGCCGCGCTCACCGTCCATTACGCCGACAAGCAGGAATATTTCGTCGACCGCCTGGCGCGCGGCCTCGGCCGCATCGCCGCCGCCTTCCATCCCAAGCCGGTGATCGTGCGCATGAGCGACTTCAAGACCAACGAATATGCCGGCCTGGTCGGCGGCGCCCAATTCGAGCCCAAGGAAGAGAACCCGATGCTCGGCTTCCGCGGCGCCTCGCGCTACTACTCGCCGCGCTACAAGGAAGGCTTCGCGCTGGAATGCCGCGCCATCCATCGGCTGCGCGAGCGAATGGGCTTTGGCAATGTCATCGTCATGATCCCGTTCTGCCGCTCGACCAAGGAGGCCGACCGCGTGCTCGAGGTCATGGCGGAGAACGGGCTCAAGCGCGGCCAGAACGGCTTGCAGGTCTACGTGATGTGCGAGATCCCGTCGAACGTCATCCTGGCCAAGGAATTTGCCGAGCGCTTCGACGGCTTCTCCATCGGCAGCAACGATCTGACGCAACTCACCCTCGGCGTCGACCGCGATTCATCAGAGCTCGCCGGCCTGTTCGACGAGCAGGACGAGGCGGTGAAGTGGATGATCCACAGCGTGATCGAGGCCGCGGGCCGGGCCGGCGCCAAGATCGGCTTGTGCGGTCAGGCGCCGAGCGATCATCCGGAATTCGCCGAGTTCCTGGTCGATTGCGGCATCGACTCTATGTCGGTCAGCCCGGACAGCTTCCTCGCCGTCAAGCAGCGGGTAGCCGCCCGCGAAGCCGCCACGCCTCGCCCGCGCGCGCGGGCGCGCGGTTAGTTCCGGCGGCATGTCGGAGCTAAGACAGGATCGCACCACCGGCGCCTGGGTCATCGTCGCGCCGCAACGCGGCCGCCGCCCGCAGATACGTGCGCGCGGCGAGCAGCGGCAGGCGCGCCCGCGCTTCGATCCAAAATGTCCGTTCTGCCCGGGCAATGAGATGCAGCTTCCCGGCATCGTCGCCGAGACGGCTGCGCAAGATGCGCCGGGCTGGCGCCTGCGCGTCGTGCCCAACAAGTTTCCCGCCGTGCAGCTTACGCAGCAGCCGCCGCCCGCCGGCGGCGATCATCAGGCGCGGCCGGGCCAGGGCGTGCATCAGGTCATCATCGAAAGTCCCTGGCACGACGCCGAGCCGACCACTATGAATGCGGCCGAGCTAAACGCCGTCGTTTCCGTCTACCGCGAGCGTTCGCGCGCGCTGCTCGAACAGGACGACATCGAGACCGCCATCCTGTTCCGCAATTACGGCCAGCGGGCCGGCGCCTCGCTCTCGCATCCTCATGCGCAGATCATCGCGCTCGAATTTTTGCCGCCGAAGCTCGCCGCCATGGACGACTGGACCAAGCGGTATCACCGCAAGTATGGCGCCTGCGCGATGTGCGAGGAGCTCGCCATCGAGCGCAAGAGCGGCACTCGCATCGTCGACGAGAACGATGCCTTCGTCGCGCTGGTGCCGTTTGCCGCCGAGCATCCGTTCGAGCTTTGGCTGGTGCCGAAGCGGCATCAGGCTTCGTTCACCGCGCTCGCCGATGACGCGCTCGGCGATTTCGCCGCGCTGCTCGGCCGCGCCTTGCGGCGGCTGCGCGCGGCGCTCGACGATCCGCCCTATAATTTCGTGGTCGACAGCGCGCCCAAAAGCGACCTCGACGCGCCGCACTGGCATTGGAAGCTGCGCCTGGTGCCCGATGTCGCCACCTGGGGCGGATTTGAACTTGGCACCGGCTTGCCCATTAACCCGTCGAGCCCTGAGGACGATGCCGCCTTGTTACGCGGTGCGCCCGCGGCAATTGTCCGCTAGGACTCGGTCATCGCAGCAATGAGCCGCAAGAAAACCGCATGAGCGTGCTGGCAACCGGACTGATTGCGGACATCGGCGCGACCAACACGAGGCTCGCCTTGGTGGAGCCGGGCGGCGCGATTGCGCGTACGCGCGTGGTGGCGACCGACGACTTCGCGTCGTTGAGCGACGCCATCGAGGATTATCTCGCGGCCGAGGCGCCGCCGGTGAAACCGACAGTCGCCGTGCTGGCGGTGGCGGCACCGGTGACCGGCGATACGGTGGCGCTGACCAACAATCCCTGGACGTTTTCGATTCAAGCGATGGGCGAGCAATTCGGCTTCACGGCGCTGCACGTGATCAACGATTTCGTCGCCAACGCCTTGGCCGTGCCGCAGCTCACGCCGGCCGATCGCCAGCAGATCGGCGGCGGCGCGCCCGTCGCCGGCGCGCCCGTCGGCGTGATCGGGCCGGGCAGCGGGCTGGGCGTGAGTATTCTGATTCCGCAAGGTGACCGCGTCATTCCCCTGCAAGGCGAGGGCGGCCACGTCACCATGGCGGCGGCAAACAAGCACGAAGCGGCAGTGCTCGAACTCATGCGCAAGCGCTTCGATCACGTCTCGGCCGAGCGCTTTCTGTCGGGGCCCGGGCTGGTCAATCTCTACAACGCGCTGTGCGAACTGGCCAAGGAGCCGGCGGCGCCGTTCACCGCCGCCCAGATCACCGATCCGCGTACCGGAGAGGAAGAACCGCGCGCGCGCGAGGCGACGGCGATGTTCTGCGCCATGCTCGGCACCATCGCGGGCAATCTTGCGCTCACCATAGGTGCGCGCGGCGGCATCTATATTACCGGCGGCATCGTGCCCAAGCTGGGCGCGGCGTTCGCGCAGTCGGATTTCCGCGAGCGCTTCGAGGCCAAGGGCCGCTTCCACGGTTACCTGGCGGCGATTCCGACTTATGTAATTACCCATGCGTCGCCCGCGCTGTTGGGCGCGGCCAAGCTGATCGAGCAATTGTGAGATTGCGCAGGGGGTTGCGTGCAAACACGCGGCAGGAAATCGCCGCATTCGAAACATAGGTTCGTATCATGAATGGGCAGCAGCTTCGCAAAGAGAGCGACAGCGGTGCCCCGCCGCGGCCTGACCTCACCGGCCTCACCAGCGACGAGGCGCGCAGCCGTCTCGCGCAATACGGCGAGAACGCGATCCGCGAGGAACGCGTCAGCCTCTGGCGCAAATTTCTCGGCTATTTCTGGGGGCCGATTCCCTGGATGATCGAGATTGCCGCCGTGCTGTCGGGCGTGACGCGGCGCTGGGAAGACTTCGCCATCATCGTCGTCATGCTGCTGATCAACGCCGGCGTCGGCTTCTTCCAGGAATACAAGGCGGACACCGCGATCGCCGCGCTCCGGCAGCGGCTGGCGCCTGTGGCGCGCGTGCTGCGCGACGGAAAATGGCAGGATTTGGCCGCGCGCCTGCTGGTGCCCGGCGACGTCGTGCTGGTCAAGCTCGGCAACATCGTGCCGGCCGACCTGGAGCTGCGCGAAGGCGACTACTTAAGCGTCGACCAATCGGCGCTTACCGGCGAATCCTTGCCGGTCGACAGGAAGGTCGGCGACACCGTTTATTCCGGCTCGATCGTGCGGCAGGGTGCGATGCGCGGGGTGGTGACCGCCACCGGCATGAAGACCTATTTCGGCAAGACCGCGCAGCTGGTGGAAACCGCCGTGCAGCGCTCGCATTTCCAGAAGGCGGTGCTGCGCATCGGCAACTTCCTCATTCTGATCACGCTCGCGCTGGTCGCGCTCATCCTGCTGGTGGCGCTGTTCCGCGGCAACAGCATGATCGACACGCTGCTGTTTGCCTTGATCCTGACGGTTGCGGCGATTCCCGTTGCGTTGCCGGCGGTGCTGTCGGTCACCATGGCGGTGGGCGCGTCCCGGCTCGCCGCCATGAAGGCCATCGTCTCGCGCTTGGTTGCGATCGAGGAAATGGCGGGCGTGGACCTCTTGTGCTGCGACAAGACCGGCACGCTGACTAAGAATGAGCTCACGCTGGGCGATTTGGCGCCGATGGGAGGCGCGGACCGCGCAGCGCTGCTGCTAGCGGCGGCGCTCACCTGCGAAGGCGACGCGCCCGATCCGATCGACGCCGCGGTGCTCAAGGGCTTCGGCGATAAAAGCCAGCTCGCCGATTACCGGGTGCTCAAGTTCGAGCCTTTCGATCCGGTGAGCAAGCGCGCCGTGGCGGATGTGCAAAAAGGCGACCGCACGTTTCGCGTTGCCAAGGGGGCGCCGCAGGTCATCCTCGATCTGGCCAAGCCGGACGGCGCGGTCGCGCAACAGGCGTGCGCGGCCACCGACGACCTGGCGCGCCGCGGCTTCCGCACCCTCGGCGTCGCAAAGACCGGGGATGACGGGAAATGGTGCTTCCTGGGGCTCGTTCCCCTGTTCGATCCGCCGCGCGACGACGCGGCGCAAACCATAGCGACGGCCAAGCGCATGGGTCTGCAGGTGCGCATGGTCACGGGAGACAACAGCGCGATAGCCCGCGAAATTGCCGGTACGCTCGGCCTGGGCACGAATATCGTCTCGGCGCGCGAGATCTTCACCCATGATGGAGGCGACGGTGACGGCGCCCGTATCGAGACCGCCGACGGCTACGCCGAGGTGTTTCCTGAGCACAAGTTCAAGATCGTGCGCGCGCTGCAACGCGCCGGCCACATCGTCGGCATGACCGGAGACGGCGTCAACGATGCGCCGCCGCTCAAGCAGGCAGACATCGGCATCGCGGTGAATGGAGCGACCGACGCCGCACGCGCGGCCGCCGACTTGGTGCTCACCGTGCCGGGCCTGCCGGTGATAGCGCGCGCGATCGAGGAGGCGCGCCGTATCTTCGAGCGCATGACCGGTTACGCGACCTTCCGCATCTCCGAGACCGTGCGTGTGCTGCTGTTCATGACGCTGTCGATCATCGTGTTCGATTTCTATCCGGTGACGGCGGTGATGATCGTGCTGCTGGCGATCTTTAACGACGTGCCGATCATGATGATCGCCTATGACGACGTGCCGGTGGCGGAGCGGCCGGTGCGCTGGGATATGGTGCGCGTGCTGACCATGAGCGGTTTTCTCGGCGTGCTCGGGGTGATCGCCAGCTTCGGCATGTTCTGGGTCGCCGAGCGCTACTTGCACCTGCCGCGCCCGACCGTGCAGACCTTGATCTTCCTGAAGTTGCTGGTGGCTGGGCACCTCACCATCTACCTCACGCGCAACACCGGCTGGTTCTGGGAAAAGCCGTGGCCGAACTGGCGGTTGTTTGTCGCCTGCGAGGCGACGCAGGCGCTCGGCACGCTGGCGGCGGTCTACGGCTGGTTCGTCGCGCCGATTGGCTGGAGCTACGCGCTCTTGGTGTGGGCCTACGCGCTGGTCTGGTTTCTGATTAATAATGCCGGCAAGGTCTGGGCCTATCGCGCCATCCGCGGGGAAACGCGCTGGCTTGCCCGCCGCTTCGAGCAGCTGCGCCGTCCACTGCATCCGATGGCACGGTAAGCCTCGATTAATTGTGCTGTGTCAAATCGCCGGGGATGCACAGCGGTTAGATTGCTCCCGCAGTTCAATTCCGGTCGCGGCACATGTCCATCCGCAATCTCGACAAGATGTTCGCCCCGCGCTCGATCGCGGTGATCGGCGCATCCGACAAGCCGCACTCGGTCGGCTCGGCGCTGATGACCAATCTGCTGCAGGCCGGCTTCAACGGCCCGGTGCTGCCGGTCAATCCGAAGGCGTCTGCCGTGCACGGCATCAAAGCCTATGGCGACATCGCCAGCCTGCCGCACGCGCCCGATCTCGCCGTCATTGCCACGCCGCCCGACACCGTGCCGCCGCTGATCGCCGAGCTCGGGCGTCGCGGCACCCGCGCTGGCGTGATCCTGACCGCCGGCTTTGCCGAGGGCGAGGCCAAGGTCGGCAAGGAACGCGCCGCCGAACTGCTGGCCGCTGCGCGGCCGTATCTCTTGCGCATCGTCGGCCCCAATTGCCTCGGCATCGCCGTGCCCGGCATCGGAGTCGACGCCACCTTCGCGCCCGCCGCGATCCTGCCGGGCAATATCGCATTCCTCACCCAGTCCGGCGCCATGGCGACCACGGTGCTCGACTGGGCGCTGCCGCGCGGCATCGGCTTTTCCGCCATCGTCTCCATGGGCGACATGGCGGACGTCGATTTCGGCGATCTGCTCGACTACTTCGCGCTCGACGCGGCGACCAATGCGATCCTGATCTATGCCGAAGCGGTGACAGAGGCACGCAAGTTCATGTCGGCGGCGCGGCGCGCCGCCCGCATCAAGCCGGTGATCGTGGTCAAGGGCGGGCGCGCGGCAGAGGGCGCGCGCGCGGCCTCGTCGCACACCGGCGCGCTGGCCGGCGCCGATATCGTCTATGACGCGGCGTTCCGGCGCGCCGGCATGCTGCGCGTCAACGAGCTGGAGGAATTGTTCGACGCCGCTGCGACCTTGGGCCGCATGTCGCCGCAGCGCGGCGACCGGCTGGTGATCGTCAGCAACGGCGGCGGCGCCGGCGTGCTGGCCACCGACCGGCTGATCGCGGAAGGCGGCAGGCTAGCGGAACTCGACGTCGATACGTTGAAAAAACTCGACGCGGTGCTGCCGGCGACTTGGAGCCGCGCCAATCCGGTCGATATCATCGGTGACGCCGACGCCAGGCGCTATGCCGATGCGGTCGGCATTCTCATGGCGGATGCCAATGTCGACGCGCTGCTGGCGATCTATTGCCCGACGGCGGTGGCATCGGCCGCCGACGCCGCCCAGGGCCTGATCGGCGCGCTGGCACCGCCGGCCGCGCGCAAGAAGAACGTACTCGCCTGCTGGATGGGCGAGGCCAACGTGGCGAAAGGCCGCGCCGCGCTGGTGGCGGCGCAGGTGCCGGACTTCGAGACGCCGGAACGGGCGGTACGCGCCTTCATGTATCTGGTGCGCTACCGCCAGAGTCAGGACTTACTGCTGGAGACGCCGGCTTCGCTGGCGCCGCCGCCGCCTGCCGATATCGAGTGCGCGCGCGGCCTGATCAGCCAGACGCTTGGCGACGGCCGCGAATGGCTCGACCCGGCCGAAGTGGCGGGGTTTCTGGCCTGCTACGGCATCGCCTTTGCGCGCACCGAAAACGTGAAAGATGCGAAAGCCGCGGGCGAAGCCGCCGCAAAATTCAACGCGCCGGTGGCGCTCAAAATCCGCTCGCGCGACGTCATCCACAAATCCGACGTCGGCGGCGTGGCGCTCAATCTTGCCGGTGCTGCGGAAGTCGAAGCCGCCGCCAAGCAGATGAACGAGCGGGTCAGCCGCGTGCTCCCCAAAGCGCGGCTGGAAGGCTTCACCGTACAGGAGATGATCGTGCGGCCGGGCGCCTACGAGCTGATCGCCGGCGTCACCACCGATCCCACCTTCGGGCCGGTGATCCTGTTCGGGCAGGGCGGCACCGCGGTCGAGATCGTCAACGACGAGTCATTGGAACTGCCGCCGCTCAACACCGCGCTGGCGCGCGCGCAGATCGAGCGCACGCGCATTGCCTCGCTGCTGAAAGGCTACCGCGGCCGTCCGGCCGCCGACATCGATGGCGTCGTCAATGTTCTCGTGCAGCTGAGCCGCATCGTCGCCGACCACGCCGAGGTGATCGAGCTCGACATCAATCCGCTGCTTTGCGACACGCAGGGCGTGACCGCGGTCGATGCGCGTATACGCGTGCAAGCGGCGACGCAGCCAGCGCAGGCGCGGCTGGCCATCCGGCCCTATCCGCAGCGCTTCGAGAGTGCGATCAAGGCGCAAGAAGGCGAGACTTATGCGGTGCGCCCGATCCGGCCGGAGGACGAGCCAGCGCTACGCCGCTTCGCCGACGAGATCGACAACCACGATCTCTGGCACCATTTCTTTGCGTCGCTGCGTGCGCGCAGCCACGAAACCGCGGCACGGCTCAGCCAGATCGACTACGACCGCGAGATGACGCTGGTGGCGTGGCAGGGCAAGCGGGTGGCAGGATTGGCGCGCGCCATCGCCGATCCCGACTTTGAGGCTGCGGAATGCGCGGTCATCATCCGCGCCGATCTGCGCGAGCACGGTCTGGCGCGGCAACTGCTGCAAGCTCTGCTTGCCGTCATCGCCGCGCAGGGCGTGCGCCATGCGGTCATGCGTTTTCCGCAGGAGCAGGCGCGCATTCTCGCCATCGCCGATGAGCTTGGCTTTAAGGTCGAAGCGGACGAGTCCGGGCCGGTAGCTGTGAAAAATCTAAAGGCATAGTGTCGAACAAAACTCCGTTCATTCCCGCGCAAGCGGGAATCCAGGAAGCAATTTCAAGATTGTCATTTGTCGCTCTGGGTCCCCGCTTTCGCGGGGACAAACGGTAACTTGCTAGGCGCTCACTGCGCTGGCGTTGACGCAACGAACGCCGCGCTGTTTGAACAGCACGCGGGTGGCCTCAGCCGAACCGTCCATGTCGATGGCCCGGCAGCCATCCTCGATCACGATGGTTTCAAAACCCTCGCGGTGCGCATCCTCCGCCGAATAACGCACGCAGAAATCGAAGGCGAGACCGGCGAGGAACACGCGGGCAAAGCCGCGCTCGCGCAGGTATCCAGCGAGCCCGGTGTGGGTCTTGCGGTCGTTTTCGTAGAACGCCGAATAGGAATCGATCTCGCGGTGATAGCCCTTACGCAGCACCAGTTCGGCGCGCGTGATGTTGAGGTCGTCGCGGAAAGCAGCACCCTTCGTTCCCTGCACGCAATGGTCCGGCCACAGGATCTGCGAACCATAGGCGACCTCGATAGTCTGGAACGGCTGCTTACCGGGATGCGAGGACGCGAATGATTGGTGGCCGGCCGGGTGCCAGTCCTGGGTCAGCACCACGTGCGCGAATTGTTGCGCCAGCGCGTTGATCACCGGCACGACCTCGTCGCCGCGCGGCACCGCCAGATTGCCGCCGGGGCAGAAGTCGTTCTGGATATCGACGACCAGCAGCACGTCGCATTCGCCGGTCGTGAGCGTGTCGGCCATGCGGTCAAAGCCGGTTGATCTCGTAATCCTCGCAGGAATAGCCGAGCACCGAAAGGCCTTCCTCGAGGAAATCGCCGAGCAGCGGCGTGCCGAGCAGATATTCGGCGGTGCGCTCGTTGTGGGCGCGCGCGGCCTCCTCACGCAGCGCCGGCCAATCGTCGGCGGTAGAGTCGTCGCGCCCCAGCCACATCAAGGTGACAAGATCGACCTGCTCGTCGACCGAGAGCGAGTTGACGAGAGCCGTCAGTTCCTCCGCCACCGGATCGTCGCCATGGTCTTCGAGAACCTCGGCCTCGAAGTCGTCGGTCGGATTCGATCCCGGGTCGGACTCGGTGACCTCATCCTTGGCGTCGAACTCGCGCGCCTTGATGATGACGAAACAGACCTTCTCGGGCGAGATCGTCAGCCGGTCGCCGCTGTCGTCCGCGCCTTCTTTCGTTTTTGTCTTCTGCTTTGTCATGGGTGTCACCCCCGATTATGTACAGCCGACCGACCGGCAGGCTGCCCTCAGTTCTGAAAACATAATCGCGCGCCGGCGCCGGGCGTAATTTGAGCTAACGCAACAAACGCTGCGAAATCGGCCTCTCACGCGACTTTGATCCAGATCAATGTGGACGGCCATCTAATCAGGTTTGATTTTTTGCCGCCGTGTGGAGGCAAGGCCGGCGGAGTATGGCGCCGAAGCGCCTGCCGGGTGTGGATTTGCTCCTGGCGAAGAACCGGTCCGCCAGCGAAAACATGGCGGAAGGGCCCGTAGCCGTTTCAACCGAGCGCCCCAGGGGAGACCCAAGGGTGGAGGGGGACGCGGCGCGGGTCCTGCGCTTTATAGGGCCGGCATCAAGCCGTGGCCCCGCACGCGTGCTTGCGCAAGCTGGCGGCGGGGTCGAACCAAATTCCTACGATACGGTTGAGGAATCGAAAGCTTCGGCGTCGAGCCGGTGGCTTGAGCCATATCAATGAATTTTGGCCGCCGCCGCACGACCTTACGCAGGACGCCAAGCATGTCGGGATGGAACCATGGAAACTCCAATGCAGATCGATTTTCAGGGCATGGACGCGAACCCAGAGATCCGGGCGGCCATCGCCAAGCACATGGCCCAACTCGCGGAGCGCTTCGGCCGGCTGACGGCGGGCCGAGTGATGGTGAAAGCGCCCGGCGGGCATCACCGCACCGGCGGGTTATACGAGATCAATGTCCATCTGGTGCTGCCGGAGGGCCGCGAGGTCAATATCGGCCGCACCCCGCAGAACGACGAGCGTTATTCCGATCTCAACTTCGCGCTCAATGACGCGTTCAAGCGGGCGCGGCGGCAGTTGCAGGACCAAGTGGACAAGATGAAGGGCGACGTGAAGCGCCACGGCGGCCCGGTCGGCGCCTGAGGGGAGCGATGCCTTTCGCCAATCGCACCGACGCCGGCCGGCATCTCGCGCAGGCGCTTGCGCGCTACAAGAACCGGAGCGCGGTGGTGCTGGCGCTGCCGCGCGGCGGCGTGCCGGTGGCGGCAGAGGTTGCCGCCGCGCTCAACGCGCCGCTCGATCTCATCCTGGTGCGCAAGATCGGCGTGCCGATGCAGCCGGAACTGGCCATGGGTGCGGTGGTCGACGGCAGCAGCCCGCTACTGGTGCGCAATGAGGAAGTAATAGCGCTTGCCGGCGTGGACGAGACGGATTTCAAGGCCGTTTGCGATGCCGAGCTCGCCGAAATCGAGCGCCGGCGCCAGCGTTATCTTGGCGGCCGGGAGCGCATCGACGTCGCTGGGCGGATCGCGATCGTCATCGACGACGGCATCGCCACCGGCGCCACCACCCGCGCGGCGCTGCGCGCCACCCGCGCGCGCCAGCCAAAGAAGCTGATCCTGGCGGTGCCGGTGGCGCCGACCGAAAGCTTGGCGGCAATGCAGGAAGAAGCCGACGAGGTCGTCTGCTTGGAAGACTACGAATCCTTCGGCGCCATCGGTTTTTATTATTCGGATTTTCGCCAGACCTCCGATCAACAGGTCATCGATACGCTGGCGCGCTTTGCGCAGGCGGCAACGCAAGAAGCGCCGCGATGAATGACCAAGAACGCGCCCGCCTGCGGCTGTTTGCGTTGAAGGCCACGGCGGAGCTCGGAAACAGCGTCGCGAAGGCGCTCGGCGTCGCGCTGGCGGCGCACGAGGAGCGCGACTTCGAGGACGGCGAGCACAAGACGCGCCCGCTCGATGGGGTAGCGGACCGCGACGTCACCGTGATCCAGAGCCTGCATGGCGGTCCAACCGAGAGCGCTCACGACAAGCTGTGCCGGCTGTTGTTCTTCATCGGCGCGCTCAAGGACGCCGGCGCCGCGCGCGTCACCGCCGTGGCGCCCTATCTGTGCTATGCGCGCAAAGATCGCCGCACCAAGCCGAACGATCCGGTGACCACCCGCTACGTCGCCCAGCTGTTCGAGGCGGTCGGCACCGACATCATGGTGACGCTTGAGGTGCACAATCCGGCCGCCTTCGAGAACGCGTTTCGCTGCCACACCGTGGCGCTGACCGCGACGCCGCTGTTCGTCAACTACGCCAAGGCGCTGGCCGACGAGAATCTTTGCGTAGTGTCGCCCGATCCCGGCGGCGTCAAGCGTGCCGAATTATTCCGCCAGGCGCTGGAGGCTGAGACGGGCAGGTCGGTCGGCAAGGGCTTCGCCGACAAGCATCGCAGCGGCGGCGTCGTCAGCGGCGATCTGTTCGTCGGCGACGCGGCCGGCGCCACCGCGCTGATCATCGACGACCTGATCAGCACCGGCGGCACGCTGCTGCGGGCGGCACGGGCGGCGCGCAAGGCCGGCGCCAAGAAGATCATCGCGCTGGTGACCCACGGGCTGTTCATGCCGGGCGCCGCGCAAGTGATCGCCGATCCCGCTATCGACCGTCTGGTGGTAACCGACAGCATCCCGCCGTTCCGGCTCGGCCCCGGCGACCGCAGCAAGATCGACACACTGCCCTGCGCCCCGCTGCTGGCGGAAACCATCCGGCGCTTGCACGAAGGCCGCGCGCTGACTGACCTCATGGTGTTCTGAGCATTTTCTCCAGGCGGACGGCGTCCGTCGCCGCAATCATCAGATATTCGTGCGCACGCCGCGGCCACTTCTCCGGCGTGCGCGGGTTGGGCTCGAGCAGATGCGCGATGGTCAGGCGCGCGCGCA
>CAYLMY010000028.1:0-9660 GCA_964384635.1 uncultured Undibacter sp. | reverse complement strand
TCCGGCGTGCGCGGGTTGGGCTCGAGCAGATGCGCGATGGTCAGGCGCGCGCGCAAGCTGGCGCGGTGGCAGCGGTAGAAGGTGAAAAGCTGTTCCGACAGGTGATCGCGTAAGGCGTGGATGGCGCGGCGCCTGATATGGTTGCTGGCCCAGATGCCGCCCAGGCGCTCGCATTCGACGCATAGGTTGGCGATCTCATCCAGCGGATCGACGGCGCGCAGGCGCGCGTTGAACTCCAAGCAATCGATGATGGTGACCGGGTCGCCGAGCCAAATGTGCTCGGGCCGCAGGTCGCCGTGGCCGTCGATGATAGCGCGCTCGCGCACGCGGTCTCCGATCAGCCGCGCGCGGCGGCTGAGAAAGCGGCGCTGGGCGCGGTCGACGCGTAGGATCAGACCGGCCGGCAGTCCGAGCCGCGGGTCGAGCAGCACGCGCTTGTTGTAGGCGAGGCTGTCGTGCCAATTGCGCAGCAGAGTCTCGCGCGAGACGAAAACGGAGCGGGCGCGCCGGTAGAAATCGACCAGCGTCGCGACCACATGGTCGAGCTGTGTGACGGGAAACTCGCCGGCAAGAATGGCATGTTCGAGCGTCTTGCTTTCGTCGAGCCGCCGCATCACCACCAGCCAATCGATCGCGTCATCCGGCCCGCCGATTTGCAGACCGCGCGCGGTGCGTGTCAGCGGCACGACCGCCTCGTAGACGTCGGGCGCCAGCCTGCGGTTCAGCGCCAATTCGGCGCGGCAAGCGGCTTCGCGCTTGGCAAGCGTCGAATAATCCAGATAGGGAAAGCGCACCGGCTTCTTCAGCTTGTAAACCTTGTCGCCGGCCAGGAAGACCCAGGACATGTGGGTCTCCTTGCGCTCGAGGTCGCGCGCCGGGTGCGGGTAAGTATCCGGCTTGCCGAGAAAAGCGACCTTGTCGGCGAGCGAAATCGGCGCGGCGGATGCGCTTGCGGCATTCGCGGCCGCCGGTTCCGGCTCAGACAGTGCGGTCCTGGCCAATGTGCTTCTGCCAATCTTGAAGTGATCTACGCGCTGCATTTAACGCTCCTGGTTTGGAGACGCCCTTGACCCGCGTCAAAAACCCCGTCGCGCGCGCTCGCCCAAAAAACAAACAAATATAACGGTTTCGTCATCTAGACCGCTGCGAGACCGCCTGTTTCGCCAGATCGCGATTTGCGGCATGCTGGGAGTTGTCGCCGAATTCCCAGGACCGCAAAATGGATCAGACCGTCCTGTTCTTTCTGTTTCTGCTCGCCATGCTGGCGGCGTGGCTTGGCCCGCGCCCGCTCGCAGCCGCGCTGTTCGGCGCTGCGCTAGTGCTGACGGTCGCCGATTTCTTCCACCACGCGACCAGTGCGCTGACGTTGTCATTCTAGGGAGCGGGTGATGAGCGCGCGGACGGCGATCCTGCTTAATGCGCTCGGGCTCTACGCGATCTCGCTGGTCCTGCTGCTGGGGCTAGTCTTCCAGTTCCTATGGCACGAATTGCCCTGCCCGCTTTGTCTGTTGCAGCGAGTCGCTTTTGTCGCGCTCGCGGTCGGTCCCATCCTCAATATCCGTCATGGGCCGCGGCCGAGCCATTATGCCATGAGCCTGCTGGCGGCATTGGTTGGCATGATGGTGGCGGTACGGCAGGTGATGCTGCACATCCTGCCCGGCAATCCCGGCTATGGCAGCGCCGTGGCCGGCCTGCACTATTATTCCTGGGCGGCGCTGATCTTCGTCTTCGCCATCGTTCTGATCGGCCTCGTGCTGCTGTTCGACCGCCAGTTTGACCGCACGCCTGTCGCGCCGGCGGTGCCGACGTTCGCGGCCCTGGCGGTGTGGCTGACCATCATTGTGGCTGCCGCCAACGCGGCCTCCACCTTGCTGGAATGCGGCTTCACCTGGTGCGCTGAAGACCCGATCCGCTACATTTTGCTGGACGGCGGCTAGCCGGCGCTGCCGCTCAATACCCCGCCGCTGTGGACCCGCGGGTGCGGCGGTCGGCGGCGCCGACATAGCCGCGCGGGCTGAATTTGCCCTTTGGCGTGACTTCGATTGAATTCGCCGCGGTGTGCGGCGCGGTCGACACGACTCTGTGGCCGCGCGCGCGCAAGGCGTCGAGCACGTCCGGATCGAAACCCGGCTCGGCGTAGGTCTCATCCGGCTGCCACTGGTTGTGCAGGCGCGGCGCGCTCACGGCGTCGGCGATGCCCATATGGAAATCGATCACGTTGACGATCACCTGCAACACCGCGGTGATGATCCGGCTGCCGCCGGGCGAGCCGGTGATGAGGAGCGGCTTGCCGTCCTTGAGCACGATGGTCGGCGTCATCGACGACAATGGCCGCTTGCCGGGTCCGGGCAAGTTGGCGTTAAAGCCGACCAGCCCATAGGCGTTGGCGGCGCCCGGCTTGGCATTGAAATCGTCGAGCTCGTTGTTGAGCAGCACGCCGGTGCCGTCGGCGACCAGCCCGAGGCCGTAGGAGAAATTCAGCGTATAGGTGTTCGACACCGCATTGCCGTCGCGGTCGATGATGGAGAAATGCGTTGTATTGTTGCCCTCGCCATCGCCGGGCTTGCCCGGGTGGATGTCGGCCGCGGGTGTTGCGCGCTCACCGATTTGCGCGCGCAAGGCCGTGGCATATTTTTTCGAGGTGAGCCCGGCAATCGGCATTTTCACGCTGTCAGGATCGCCCATATAGACGGCGCGGTCGGCATAGGCGCGCTTCATCGCTTCGATCATATAATGAAAGGACTGCACGCCGCGGCCGAGCTTGGCGAGGTCGTAGCCTTCCAGGATGTTGAGCATCTCGATCAGCGCCACGCCGCCGGAGGAGGGCGGCGGCAAGGAGATAATGTCGGTGCCGCGATAGGTCCCGCGCACCACCGGCCGTTCCACCGCGCGATAGTTTTTCAGGTCGTCGACGGTCATGACGCCGCCGGCTGAGCGCACCGCGGCGGCAATCAGTTTGGCAATACGGCCGGTGTAGAAGGCGCGCGGGCCGCCGTCGGCGATTTGCTGCAGCGTATCGGCGAGATCGAGCTGGATCAGGCGGTCGCCTGCCTGCAGCGGCCGGCCGCCATTGAGAAAGATCGACGCCGACGCCGGCCAGCGCGCGAGACGCCTGGTCGCGCGCGGCAGCGAATCCGCCAAGTCGTCCGCGACCCGAAAGCCCTTCTGGGCAAGATCGATGGCCGGCGCGATCAGCTCGGCGAGCGTGAATTTGCCCGAGCCGTATTTCGCGTGCGCCAAGGCAAGGCCCGCCACCGTGCCGGGCACCCCGACGGCCAGCCCTGAGTCGCGCGACTTCCGCGGATCGGGATTGCCTTTCGCGTCGAGGAACATGGTGGCGGTGGCCGCCGCCGGCGCAGTCTCGCGATAGTCAATTGCGACATCGCGGTTGCTTTTGGCGAGATGGACCACCATGAAGCCGCCGCCGCCGAGATTGCCGGCACGCGGATAGGTGACCGCGAGCGCAAAGCCGACCGCCACCGCAGCGTCGACTGCATTGCCGCCGCGGTCGAGGATCGTAACGCCGATGCGGGCGGCACGCCGCTCCTGCGCCACCACCATGCCGTTGTGGGCAGTGATGCTTTGCGCCGGCGGGATCGCCAGTGTGCGCTCAACCGGCACGACCTGGGCGTAGGCCAGCGCGCCGAACAGCAGGGCGATGGCGAAAGAAACGATCCCGGCGAAGCGCTTCATTGCAGTCGCAGACTTTCTACTGTCGTCCCCGCGAAAGTGGGGACCCATAATCCCAGTCTGTCCGCATATCAGATACAGGGGATATGGGTCCCGGCCCTCGCTGGCGCTCGGCCGGGACGACAGCCGCTACCGCGTCTTTCCGTGATACACCGTGTTCGGCCGCATGTCGGTGGCGGACGCCACGCGGTTCGACATGTTGAAGAAGCCGACGACCGCCGAAATATCCCAGATGTCGCGGTCGGAAAATCCGGCGCGGCGCAGGCGCTCGCGGTCGACCTCCTCGACGCTCCACGGCTGCACCGTCAGCTTGACCGCGAAGTCGAGCATGGCGCGCTGGCGCCGGTTGATGCGCGCCACGCGATAGTTCATCACGATCTGCTCGCCGAGCAGCGGGTTGCCGGAATATTGCCGCACCGCGGCGCCGTGGGCGGTGAGGCAGTAGTAGCAGCGGTTCTGCGACGACACCGCCACCGCGATCATCTCGCGCTCGAGCTTGGACAGGCCGCTGTCGCCCAGCATCAGGTCGTTGTACATGGCGACGAAGGTTTCCAGCTTCGCATTGTCGAAGGCGTAGGCGACGAGCACGTTCGGCACGAAGCCGAGTCGGTCCTGGCATTTCTTGAAATAAGCGCTCATTGCCGGCGAGAGCTTGGCCGCCGGCAGGTTGAGCGCGATCACCGGGGCATCGTCGGCCACCGCCGGCGCCGGCTTGAGAGAACTCGACTTGGCGGCCGGTTTGCTCGCGGGCGGTTTCGCGGAGGCCTTGGCCGGCACGGCTTTGCCGCCCTTGATGGCGCGCAGCGTTGGCTTGCCCCGGCCCGGTGCTGGCTTGCCGGCGGGTTTCAGCGACTTGCTGGCCTTGGCCATATTCTCGTCCCTTGTTCGTCCATCATGAGCACCCAAGACTACAATGTTCTCGAGGCTCATGAAACGACCGGGCGAGCTTGCTTTCGTATTTTGTTTCAGCGCTTTAAGTGCTCGGTGCTCGGTGCGCGGTGCCGTGAAGACCTGTCGCGAGGCCGTCACCAAATGGTGGGTTGCTCTCGACGGGCTGGTCGGGAAGGTGAAGACTCCAACCCGGGGCGCGACTGATTCTCCGCGCGCATGATCCCGAAAAAGCCTGTCCCCGACTTGATCAGGGATGGGAACCGGTTTTCGGAAAAGATCATCCGCCAAATAAAAGTGCGCGAGGACGACATGGCCGTTGAGCATCCCGGCAGCGAGGAAGAAGCCGCTGCCCGCGCGGCCATCGAGCAAGCCGGCGCCGCCCTGGCGGCTCGCCGTAACGACATCCCGGCGACCTTCGTCGCGCAGCTCTATGCCCATGCGGTGTCCGAGGACGTGGCGCGCTATGCCGCCGCCGATCTCGCCGAACTCGCGGAGCGGGCTTTCGATTTCCTGGGCGAGCGGGCGTCGGGCGCGCCGAAGATCCGCTGCGACACGCTGCGGCTGCAAGCGGGGGACACGCACAAGGCGCTCACCGTGGTCGAGATCATCAATGACGACATGCCGTTCCTGGTCGACTCGGTGATGGGGGAGTTGGCCGACCGCCGGCTCGACGTGCACCTGGTGGTGCACCCGGTGTTCGGCGTGCGGCGCCAACAAGGCAAGCTTGCCGCAATCGGCGCCGCGGGCGCCGCCGACTCGGCGCGCGAAAGCTTCATCCATATCCATGTCGATGCGATCGAGGACGAAGCCGTGTGCGCGGCAATCGTGCGCGCGCTGCAAGCGGTGCTCAAGGATGTGCGGCTGGCCGTGCAGGACTGGCGGCCGATGCTCGACCGCGTCAATGCTACCGTCGACAACCTCAAAACCAATCCGCCGCCGCTGCCGGTGGACGAGATCGCGGAAGCGATTCAGTTCATGCAATGGCTGCTGGCCGATCATTTCACTTTCCTCGGGGTGCGCAACTACCGCTTCAATGGCCACGAACTGGTACCCGATTTCGACAGCGCGCTCGGCATCATGCGCGAGCGCGAGCTGCGCGTGCTTAAGCGCGGTAATGAGCTATTGGAAATCACGCCGGAGATCATGGAGTTTCTCAAGGAACCGCGCCTGCTGATCATCGCCAAGGCCAATATCCACGCGCATGTCCACCGCCGCGTCTATCTCGATTACATCGGCGTCAAACACTTCGACGCCGCTGGCAATCTGGCGGGTGAATTCCGCATCGTCGGCCTGTTCACCTCAACCGCCTATGTCCGCGCGGCGCACGGCATTCCCTATCTGCGGCGCAAGATCGCGGCTATCGAGCGGCGCGCCGGTTTTGCGCCCAACAGCCATTCCGGAAAAGCTTTGGCAAACGTGCTGGAGCATTATCCACGCGACGAATTGTTCCAGGTCGACGAGGAAACGCTCTACCGCTTCGCGTTCGCCATGTTGCAGCTCGAAGAGCGCCCAAGCGTGCGCGTGCTGGCGCGGCACGATCGCTTCGACCGTTTCGTGTCGGTGTTGGTGTTCGTGCCGCGCGAACGCTACGACAGCGCCATCCGCACCAAAATCGGCGATTATCTCGCGCGCACCTTCATCGGGCGGGTGTCGGCCTTCTACCCGTTCTTTCCGGAAAGCCCGATGGTGCGCGTGCACTTCATCATCGGTCGCTCTGGCGGTGCCACACCGCAAGTCGACCGCGCCGTGCTCGAGCGCGAAATCGCAGCCATCGTGCGCAGCTGGACCGATGGGCTGGCCGAGGCGTTGGCGCTCACGCATCCGTCGGCCGCCGCGCACGAATTGTTCAACCGCTATCGCGACGCTTTCTCTCTCAGTTTCCAGGACTACTACCAGCCGGCCGCGGCCGCCGGCGACATCCGCGCCGTCGAAGGTCTTTCCGAGCATCGCCCGCTCGGCGTCGATTTCCACCACCGGAACGTAGATGAGCCGAGCAATGTCAGTCTGAAGGTGTGGAGCTTTGGGCGCCCGCTGCCGCTGTCTGAACGTGTACCGGTTCTGGAAAACATGGATTTCAAGGTGGTGGACGAGCGCACTCACCGCGTCACGCCTTCCGGCGGCAACCGCGTCTGGATGCACGACATGCTGCTCGAGCGTAGCGACGGCGGCGCCGTCGATCTGAGCGAGGCCAAGGCGCGGCTCGAAGCGGCCTTCCTGATGATCATGCGCGGGGGTGCCGAGAACGACGGCTACAACGCGCTCACGCTCGCCGGCGGGCTGGGCTGGCGCGACGTGGCGCTGATCCGCGCGCTGTCGCGTTTCCTGCGCCAGATCCGCGTGCCGTTCTCGCAGGATTACATGTGGGCGACGCTTACCAAGCACTCAGGCATCGCCGCCGACATCGTCGAATTGTTCCATGCCCGCTTTGATCCGCGCTCCGACGTTGCGAAGGATCGCGACACGCGCGAGAAGGCCATCGCCGCGCGCATCGAAGAGGCCCTGCAGGCGGTCGAAAGCCTGGACGAGGACCGCATCCTGCGCCATTTCGTCAACGCGGAGCAGGCGGCGATCCGCAGCAATTTCTTCCAGACCGATGCGCAGGGCCAGCCCAAGCAAATTATTTCGATCAAGTTCGAGAGCGGCAAGCTCACCGGCATTCCGCTGCCGCACCCGCTCTACGAAATCTTCGTCTACTCGCCGCGCGTGGAAGGCGTGCATCTGCGCTTCGGCAAGGTGGCGCGCGGCGGCATCCGCTGGTCGGACCGGCCGCAGGACTTCCGCACTGAGGTCCTCGGCCTGGTAAAGGCGCAGCAGGTCAAGAACGCCTGCATCGTGCCGGTCGGCGCCAAGGGCGGCTTCGTGCCCAAGCAGATGCCGCGCGGCGCGTCGCGCGAGGTCATGCAGGCCGAGGGCGTCGCCACCTACAAACTGTTCATCTCCAGCCTGCTCGACATCACCGACAATATCGCGCCGGACGGCGCCATCATCCCGCCGCCCGACGTGGTGCGGCACGTGGGCGACGATCCTTATCTCGTCGTCGCCGCCGACAAGGGCACCGCCGCCTTTTCCGACATCGCCAACGAGATCGCCATCGCGCACGATTTCTGGCTGGGCGATGCTTTTGCGTCAGGCGGCTCCGCCGGCTACGACCACAAGGCCATGGGCATCACCGCCCGCGGCGCCTGGGAATCGGTCAAACGGCACTTCCGCGAGATGGACGTCAACATTCACGTGACGCCGTTCAGCGCGGTCGGCGTCGGCGACATGTCGGGCGACGTGTTCGGCAACGGCATGCTGCGCGAGAACACCACCAGGCTGGTGGCTGCTTTCGATCATCGCGACATATTCATCGATCCCGACCCCGACCCAAAAGCGAGCTTCGCCGAGCGCGAGCGGCTGTTCAAACTGCCGCGCTCGAGCTGGCAGGACTACGACAAGACGCTGATCTCCAAGGGCGGCGGCGTCTACCCGCGTTCCTCAAAGGCGGTCGCGCTGTCGGCGGAAGCGCAAGCGCTGCTCGGCCTAAAGGCCAGCGTCACGCCGCAGGAGCTGATGAAGGCGATCCTGAAAGCGCAAGTCGACCTGTTGTTCTTCGGCGGCATCGGCACTTACGTGCGGGCTGCGAGCGAGAGCGACGAGGCGGCCGGCGACCGCGCCAACGACGCCCTCCGCGTCACCGGCGCCGAACTGCGCTGCAAGGTGATCGGCGAGGGCGCCAATCTCGGCATGACCCAGCGCGGCCGCATCGAGGCGGCACTTGCCGGCGTCCGGCTCAACACCGACGCCATCGACAATTCCGCCGGCGTCAACACCTCCGACGTCGAGGTCAACATCAAGATCGCGCTCAGCGGCCCGGTGCGCGCGGGCGCGCTCAAGATCGAGGCGCGCAACCTGCTGCTGGCCGAGATGACCGACGACGTTGCGCGCTTGGTGTTGCGCAACAACTACCAGCAGACCCTGGCATTGTCGTTGGCGCAACGGCGCGGGCTGGAGGACCTCGGCTTTCAGCAGCGCCTGATGCAGACCCTGGAAGCCGCCGGGCAGCTCGACCGCGCGGTCGAGTTCCTGCCCGATCAAATGGCGCTCGAGGAGCGGCGCAAGCGCGGCGAGGCGCTGACCCGGCCCGAGCTTGCGGTGCTGCTGGCATACGCCAAGCTCGCGCTTTACAGCGAATTGCTCGACTGCAAGGTGCCGGACGATCCTTATCTTGGGCGCGAGCTCAACCGCTATTTCCCCAAGGAGATGTCGGACATCTTCCCCAACGCGTTGCAGGCGCACCGCTTGCGGCGCGAGATCATCGCGACGCAGCTCACCAATTCCATGATCAACCGCGGCGGCGCCACGCTGATCGTGCGCATCGCTGACCAGACCGGAGCCCCGGCGTCGGATATCGCGGCCGCTTTCGCCGGCGTGCGCAACAGCTACGGCATGGTTGAGCTGAATGCCGAGATCGACGCGCTCGACAACAAGGTTTCAGGTGACGTGCAGCTCGGCCTCTACGCCGCGGTGCGGGACCTGTTGCTCGATCGCCTGGTGTGGGCCTTGCGGCATGTCGATCCAGCCCAGGGACTCGAAGCGATTGTCGCGCATTACAAGGAGGGCATCGGGCAGGTGGAAGCCGCGCTCGACCAGGCGCTATCGAAGCCGGCCGCGGCGGCGCGCGACGCGCGCACGGCGGAGCTGGTGAAAGCCGGCGTGCCGGAGGCGCTGGCGCGGCGCATCGCCAGCCTGCCGGCGCTCAAGGCCGCGCCCGACATCGTGCTGGTCGCCGACCGCGCCAAGAAACCGGTGGGTGAGGTGACCGCGACCTATTTCGCAACCGAAGCTTTCTTTCAGCTCGACCGCGTCGCCGGCGCGGTGCCCAATATCGTGGTGGCGGATTATTTCGACCGGCTGGCGCTCGATCGCGCGCTCGATTCGATCGGCGACGCCGAGCGGCGCTTGACCGCCGCCATGGTCGGCAACGGTATTGCCGGCGCCGGCTCGGTGGAGGAATGGGTGAAACCGCGCAAGGCCGAGGTCGAGCGCATCCGCAACGCGATCCATGAGATCGCCGGCTCCGGGCTGACGCTGTCGAAG
>CAYLMY010000027.1:5125-23456 GCA_964384635.1 uncultured Undibacter sp. | reverse complement strand
ACTTCCTGATCGTCGCCGACTTCATCCAGTGGGCGAAGGCGCAAGGCATTCCGGTTGGCCCCGGACGTGGCTCCGGCGCCGGCTCGCTCGTCGCCTATTCGCTCACCATTACCGATCTCGATCCGATCCGCTTCGGCCTGCTGTTCGAGCGCTTCCTCAATCCTGAGCGCGTGTCGATGCCCGACTTTGATATCGACTTTTGCCAGGAGCGGCGCGACGAGGTGATCCGCTACGTGCAGGAGCGCTATGGCCGCGATCAGGTGGCGCAGATCATCACCTTCGGCACCTTGCAGGCGCGCGGCGTGCTGCGCGACGTCGGCCGCGTGTTGCAGATGCCCTACGGCCAGGTCGACAAGCTCTGCAAGCTGGTGCCGCAGAACCCGGCGCACCCGGTCACGCTCGCCCGCGCCATCGAGGACGAGCCGAAATTGCAGGCCGAGCGCGACGGCGATCCGGTGGTCAAGCGCGCCTTCAACATCGCGCGCAGGCTGGAAGGCTTGACCCGCCACGCCTCGACGCATGCCGCCGGTATCGTCATCGGCGACCGCGCGCTGACCGAGCTGGTGCCGCTCTACCGCGATCCCAAGTCCGACATGCCGGTCACCCAGTTCAACATGAAATGGGTGGAGCAGGCCGGTCTGGTGAAATTCGATTTCCTCGGTCTGAAGACGCTGACCGTGCTCGACCGTGCGGTGAAACTCGTCGCCCGCCGCGGCATTGACATCGATCTGCTCAAAATCCCGCTCGACGATCCCAACACGTTCGAAATGCTGGCGCGCGGCGATACAGTCGGCGTGTTCCAGGTGGAAAGTCAGGGCATGCGCCGCGCGTTACTCGACATGCGCCCCGACCGCTTCGAAGACTTGATCGCGCTGGTTGCGCTCTACCGGCCCGGACCGATGGCGAATATTCCAACTTATTGCGCGCGCAAGCTGGGCGACGAGCGCATTGAATATCTGCATCCAAAATTGGGGCCCATTCTCGCGGCGACCTATGGAGTCATCACCTATCAGGAGCAGGTGCAGCAGATCGCGCGCGATCTTGCCGGCTACAGCTTGGCCGAGGCCGACATATTGCGCCGCGCTATGGGCAAGAAAATCAAAAAGGAAATGGACGCCCAGCGCGGCCGCTTCCTTGCCGGCGCGACCGAGCGCGGCGTCGACAAATACATTGCCGAAACGATTTTCGACGCTTGCGCCAAATTTGCCGAATACGGCTTCAACAAGTCGCATTCCGCTCCCTATGCGCTGCTCACCTACCAGACCGCCTATATGAAGGCGAATTACCCCGTCGAGTTTTTGGCCGCCTCGATGACGCTCGACATGAACAATACCGACAAGTTGGCCGAATTCCGCACCGAGGCCGAGCGGCTCGGCATCGAGGTGGCGCCGCCATCGATCAATCGCTCGGACGTGGAATTCGAAGTCGACGGCAATACCATCATCTATGCGCTGGCCGCGCTCAAAGGCGTCGGCACACAAGCCGTCGAGCAAATCATCGCTGCGCGCGGTGAACGCAATTTCAGCGATCTCGCCGAGTTCGCCGACCGCATCAATCCGCGCGCCGTCAACAAGCGCGTGCTGGAGAGCCTGGCCGCCGCCGGCGCCTTTGACGAATTCGAGAACAATCGCGCCCGCGTCTTCCCCGCCATGGATATGGTGCTGGCGCGTGCTCAGCGCGCGCACGACACCGCCGCGGTCGGGCAGAGCGAATTGTTCGGCGGCGGCAGCCAACGCGAGCCGATGGTCTTGCCGCAGGCCGAGCCCTGGCTGCCGGCCGAGCGCTTGAAGCGCGAATACGACGCCGTCGGCTTCTTCCTTTCCGGCCATCCGCTCGACGACTACGCCGCGGTGCTCAAGAAACTGCGCGTGCAGTCCTGGGCGGAATTTGCGCGCGCGGTCAAGGCGGGCGCCACGGCCGGTCGCGTCGCCGGCACCGTGGTGGCGCGCACCGAGCGGCGCACCCGCACGGGCAGCAAGATGGGCATCATCGGCCTATCCGACCCGACCGGCGCCTACGAAGCGGTGATCTTCTCGGAAGGCCTCGCCGAATATCGCGACCTGTTGGAGCCGGGCAGCGCGGTGCTGCTGTTTCTGTCGGCGGAAGTGCAGGGCGACGACGTGCGCGCGCGCATCCAGTCGGTCGAGCCGCTCGATGCCGCAGCCGCCAACCTGCACCAGGGTCTGCGTGTGTTCCTGCGCGACGACAAGCCGATCGAGGCGGTGGCCAAGCGGCTGGAGCAGGTGCCTCGTGCGGCGCAAGCCAACGGCGATGGCGAAGTGAGCCTGGTGTTGCTGCTCGACCGCGCCACCGAGGTGGAGGTCAAGCTGCCCGGCCGCTTCAAAATCTCCCCGCAGATCGCCGGCGCCATCAAAGCGGTGCCAGGGGTGGTGCAGGTGGAGGCGTTGTAATTCTCGATTTGTCGTCCCCCGCGAAGGCGGGGGACCCAATAATCACGGCGATACAGGGGGTCCTGGATTACCCGCTTTCGCTGGCAATGACAGCCCGGGCGCGCCTTGCATGCCCCCAACCGCGCCTATATAAGCCGCACACATCACACACGCGGACGAAGGCTTTCGGCCCCGACAATGGGCCAAAAAGGCCGTCCGGTGGCCCCAGCCGGGGCTCACAACCGTCCGCGGCGGATCAACCGGAGAAGATTATGGCGTTGCCCGACTACTCGATGCGGCAGCTCTTGGAAGCTGGCGTTCATTTTGGCCATCAGGCCCACCGCTGGAATCCGAAGATGGGTCCTTTCATCTTCGGCACCCGCAACAATATCCACATCATCGATCTCACCCAGACGGTGCCGATGCTGCACCAGGCCCTGCAGGCGGTGAGCGACACCGTCGCCAAGGGCGGCCGCATCCTGTTCGTCGGCACCAAGCGTCAGGCGCAGGATGCCATCGCCGAAGCCGCCAAGCGCTCGGCGCAGTACTACGTCAATTCGCGCTGGCTCGGCGGCACGCTCACCAATTGGAAGACCATCTCCGGCTCGATCTCGCGCCTGCGCAAGCTCGATGAGATGCTCAGTTCCGGCGAGTCCGGCGGCTACACCAAGAAAGAGCGCCTCACCATGCAGCGCGAGCGCGACAAGCTCGACCGCTCGCTCGGCGGCATCAAGGATATGGGCGGCGTGCCCGATATGCTGTTCGTGATCGACACCAACAAGGAAGACATCGCGATCAAGGAAGCCCGGCGTCTGAACATTCCGGTCGCCGCCGTGGTCGACACCAATTGCGATCCCGTCGGCATCACCTATGCGGTGCCCGGCAACGACGACGCAGCCCGCGCGGTCACGCTCTACTGCGATCTGATCGCCAAGGCGGCGATCGACGGTATTTCGCGTGCGCAAGGCGAAGCCGGCGTCGATGTCGGCGCCGCCGAGAAGCCGGTCGTCACCGAGGAAATTCCGACCGCGCCTGCGGCGAGCGATCTCGGTTTCGAGCAATTGCCGGGGCCGCGCGGCGTCGCCGACGATCTCAAGAAACTGCCCGGCGTGTCGCCGGCCATCGAGAAGCAGCTCAACGATCTCGGCATCTTCCACTACTCGCAGATCGCCGAGCTCAACGAGAAAGCGGCGCACAATGTCGGGGTGGAAGTGGGCCTGCCCGGTCGCGTCGAAAGCTGGATCGCGAAGGCGAAGGAACTGACGGCGGAAGCCGAATAGGTAAAGCCGTCGGCCCGGCATTGACGCGGGAGATGAAGGAACAGGCGATGGCGAATATTTCGGCGCAAATGGTCAAGGAGCTGCGCGACTCAACGGGCGCCGGCATGATGGATTGCAAAAGCGCGCTCACCGAGAGCAATGGCGACATGGAGGCCGCGGTCGACTGGCTGCGCAAGAAGGGCCTCTCGAAAGCCGCCAAGAAGGCCGGCCGGATCGCCGCCGAAGGTCTGATCGGCGTGCTCGTGCAGGGCACCAAGGGCGTGGTGGTCGAAGTCAATTCGGAAACCGATTTCGTCGCGCGCAATGACCTGTTCCAGGGCCTGGTGAAGATGGTCGCCGACGTCGCGCTCAGCGTCGGGACCGACGTCGAGAAGATCAAGGCGGCCAAAGTGGGCAGCATCACGGTGGCCGACGCCATCGCCGATACCATCGCCAAGGTCGGCGAGAACATGACGCTGCGCCGCGCCGACGCGCTCTCGGTCAAGCAGGGCGCGATCGGCGCTTACGTGCACAATTCGGTGAGCGACGGGCTTGGCAAGATTGGCGTCATCGTCGCGATCGAGTCGAGCGGCAAGGCCGACGAACTCGCGGCCATCGGGCGTCAGCTTGCCATGCACGTGGCCTCGGCCAATCCGCAGGCGGTCGAGCCATCCGGGCTTGATCCGGCGGTTGTGGAGCGCGAGAAGAACGTGCTGGCCGACAAGTTCAAGCAGCAGGGCAAACCCGCTAACGTGATCGACAAGATCGTCGAGTCGGGCCTCAAGACGTTTTACAAGGAAGCCTGCTTGCTGGAGCAGCCGTTTATTTTCGACGACAAGAAGAGCGTGGCGCAGGCGCTCAAGGAATCCGAAGGCAAAGTCGGCGGCGCCATCAAGGTCGCGGGTTTCGTGCGTTACGCCCTCGGCGAGGGCATCGCGAAGCAGGAATCAGACTTCGCCGCCGAGGTGGCGGCCGCCGCCGGTCAAAGTTGACCGCAAGCGTGCCGCTTCTGTTTGCGGCGATCCGTGGGGGATAGATGACTGACCCGCTCTATCGACGCGTCATCGTCAAGCTCTCCGGCGAAGCGCTCAACGGCGCGCAAGGTTCTGTCGTCGATCAGAAAATGGTCGAGCGGCTGGCCGCCGACCTGGTAGCGGCGGCGGCTCTCGGCGTCGAGCTCGGCGTCGTGGTCGGCGGCGGCAACATATTCCGCGGCGTCGAAGTTTCCGGGCGCGGCGTGCCGCGGCCCGTGGGCGACACCATGGGCATGCTGGCGACGGTGATGAACTGCCTGGTGCTGGAAGCCGCAGTCGAACGGGCCGGCCGCGAGGCGCGCACGCTGTCGGCGCTCGCCATGCCGTCGGTCTGCGAGACCTATAACCGCAAGCGCGCGATGAAAAACCTCGGCAAGGGGCGCGTGGTGCTGCTGGCGGCGGGCACCGGCAATCCATTCTTTACCACCGACACCACGGCGGTGCTGCGCGCCGCCGAACTCGATGCCCAAGCGGTGCTCAAGGCCACCAATGTAGACGGCGTTTACAGCGCCGACCCAAAGAAGGATCCGAAGGCCAAGCGCTACGACAAGCTTAGCCACCAGGAGGCGATCGAAAATGACCTGCGGGTCATGGATTCCACCGCCTTCGCGCTTGCCCGGGAAAATCGTATGCCTATCATCGTGTTCTCGATCGCCGAAAAAGGCGCGATCGAGGCGGTTCTGCGTGGAAAAGGTCGGGCAACGGTGGTCGGCTAGTCGCGCGCAACGCACCCAAGCCTCGTGTTCGGGGGATGGCCATGGCAATTGCAACGCACGATATCAACGAGATCAAGCGCCGCATGCAGGGTGCCAGCGCCGTCCTGAAGACCGAATTGTCCGGCTTGCGCACCGGACGTGCCTCGGCGCACATCCTTGATCCCGTGTATGTGGACGCCTACGGCGCGCAGATGCCGCTTAATCAGGTGGCTACCGTCAGCGTGCCGGAGGCGCGCCTTATCACCGTCAATGTATGGGACAGGTCGCTGGTGCACGCGGTGGAAAAAGCCATCGTCAATTCCAATCTGGGTTTGTCGCCGGCGACCGAAGGGCAGATGCTGCGGTTGCGTATTCCAGAGCTCAACGAGGAGCGGCGCAAGGAATTGGTCAAAATCGCGCATAAATACGCCGAGACCGCCCGCGTGGCGGTGCGGCACGTGCGCCGCGACGCCCTCGACGTCGTGAAAAAGCTCGAAAAGGATCACAAGATCAGCAAGGACGATCACGACCGCTTTTCCGCCGAGATCCAGAAGGCGACCGACGCCGGTATCGCGGAGATCGACCAAACGCTGGGGGCGAAGGAAAAGGAGATCCTCACCGTCTGAGGACAATCGATGCCCGAGCCCGACATTTCGCAAAGCGCCAAAGCGCCATTCAAGGCGCCGCGCCATGTTGCCATCATCATGGACGGCAATGGCCGCTGGGCGGCGGCGCGCGGGCTGCCGCGCGCGGAGGGCCACCGGCGCGGCGTCGAGGCGTTGCGCCGCACGATTCGGGCCGCCGGCGAGATCGGCATCGAGTTCGTCACCATTTTTTCGTTCAGCGCCGAGAACTGGTCGCGCCCGGTCTCCGAAGTGCGCGAACTGATGGGGCTGTTGCGCCGTTTCATCCGCAATGATCTCGCCGAATTGCATCAAAACAATGTGCGGGTGCGCATCATCGGCGAGCGGCAGTCGCTTGATCCCGAGATCGAGCGATTGCTGGTCGAAGCCGAAGAGCTCACCAAGAACAATGACGGTCTAACTTTGGTGGTCGCCTTCAATTACGGCGCGCGTCAGGAGATCGCGCGCGCCGCGCAACGCGTCGCCGAGCAGGTGGCTAAAGGCAAGCTCGATCCGGCCGCCATCACGGTCGAGACCATCGGCCGTTGCCTCGACGCGCCGGACGTGCCCGATCCCGATCTGATCATCCGCACCAGCGGCGAACAGCGGCTGTCGAATTTCCTGCTCTGGCAAGCGGCCTACAGCGAATTGGTGTTCGTGCCGATCTATTGGCCGGATTTCGATCGCGCCGCGCTCGAGGCGGCGATCCGCGAGTACCAGCAGCGCGAGCGCCGGTTCGGCGGCTTGGTCGCGAAGACCGGATCCTGAGCCGGTGCTCGATACCAGCCCCGTTTCCGGACCGGGCGACGCCGGCGCCTCCGCGTCCGCTCCGTCAAACAACCTCATGCTGCGCATTGTTTCGGCTGCCATGCTGGCGCCGCTTGCTTTGTTCGTGGCCTGGATCGGCGACTGGCCGTTCGCGGTGTTTTGGGGCGCCGCCGCCATCGCCGTGCTATGGGAATGGACCCGGCTGGTCGCCGGCCCGCGCCATTTTCTGATGCTGTCGTCCTGCGCCAGCGCCATTGTGGTCGCCGCCTTGGTCACTTGGCGCGACCGCCCGACCGCCGGGATTTTATTGGTGGGCCTGGGCGCGCTGGCCGCCACGATATTCGCGCCGCGTGAGCGGCGGTTCTGGATCACCGCCGGCATCGGCTATGCCGGAACGATGCTGCTTGCGCCAATGCTGCTGCGCGCCGACGCGCAATATGGATTTTTCGCGATGGTTTTGTTGTTCGCTGTCGTGTGGACGACCGACGTTTTGGCTTATTTCGCCGGCCGCGCGATCGGCGGCCCGAAACTATCGGTCGCAATCAGCCCCAAGAAGACCTGGGCCGGTGCGATCGCCGGCGCAATTGGCGCCATGGTCGTCGCGGTTATTGTCGCCGGCTTGTTCGGGTCGGCAAACGGGGGAACGATCGCGGTTATCGCGTTGTTGTTGTCGGTGCTCGCGCAGCTCGGCGATCTGTTGGAATCCTGGGTCAAGCGCCGGTTCGGCGCCAAGGACGCAAGCGGGCTTATCCCCGGTCATGGCGGTGTGATGGACAGGCTCGACGGTTTTTGGGCGGCGGCGCTCGCCGGCTGCTTGGTGGGGTTGCTGCGCGGCGGCTTCGATAACGCGGCGCGCGGCCTGCTGGTATGGTAAGCCGATGACCACAGCCGGCCTTGCCCGATCGAAACCGGATGAAGCCGCCGCGCTGCGGCGCATCACGATTCTTGGTGCCACCGGCTCGATCGGCGCCAGCACCATCGATCTGATCAAGCGCGAGCCCGCGCGCTACCGCGTGGTAGCGATCAGCGCACGACGCAACGCGGCGGCGCTGGCGAAGGCAGCGCGCGAGGTTGGGGCGCAGCTCGCCGTGGTCGCCGATCCGTCCGTCTACAACGATCTCAAGGAAGCTTTGGCCGGTACTGGGATCGAAGCCGGGGCCGGGGAGGAGGCCTTGCTCGAAGCGGCGCAACGGCCGGCCGACTGGGTAATGGCGGCGATCAGCGGCGCGATTGGGCTCAAACCGACATTGGCGGCCATCGAACGCGGCGCAACCGTCGCGCTCGCCAACAAGGAATGTCTCGTTTGCGCCGGCAGCTTGTTCATGCGGCGGGCGGCAAGCAGCGGGGCCACCGTGCTGCCGGTCGATTCCGAGCACAATGCGGTTTTCCAGGCGCTCGGCGCCGGCCCGCGCGAGGATGTCAGGCGTGTGATCCTGACGGCGTCCGGCGGCCCGTTTCGCACTTGGTCGCTCGACGCGATCAAGGCGGCGACGCCGGAGCAGGCCTTGCGTCATCCCAACTGGTCGATGGGTCCGCGCATCACCGTCGATTCAGCGAGCATGATGAACAAGGGGCTGGAGCTGATCGAGGCGCAACATCTGTTTGCGCTCAAGCCGGACGAGATCGACGTGCTGGTGCACCCGCAGTCGGTGGTGCATGGGCTGGTGGAATTCCGTGACGGATCGGTGGTGGCCCAACTAGGCTCGCCCGATATGCGCATTCCGATCGCCCATTGCCTGGCTTGGCCGCGGCGGATCGATAGCCCGGCCGCACGTCTCGATCTGGCACGGGTGCGCGAATTGACTTTCGAGGCGCCTGACCCGGTCCGCTTTCCAGCCCTCGCGCTGGCGCGGCATGTCATGGAGCTGGGCGGTGCGGCGCCGACCGTGTTTAATGCGGCCGATGAGGTCGCGGTCGGAGAATTCATCGCCGGCCGTATCGGTTTTCCGGCGATTGTGGCGCTGGTGGAGGCGACCGTGGAGGCGGCCCAGGCGCGCGGCCTGCTGGCCGATCCGGCCGGGGTCGAGGCCGCCATCGCCGTTGACCATATTGCACGAAATATAGCCCGCGACCTCTTGCCCGAAATTGCCGTAAAGGCATCCTAGTTAAGCTTTCGGTAACTCTAAAGACGCCAAGCGGGCGGGACGAGGGTGTAATGGGTTTCGATATCATGAGTGGCTTGAGCGCATTCGGGGGCGGATTGCTCGGATATTTGGTCCCGTTCTTATTTGTCCTGACAATTGTCGTGTTTTTTCATGAGCTTGGCCATTTCCTGGTAGCGCGCTGGTGCGGCATCAGGGTGTTGGTGTTTTCGCTCGGCTTCGGCCCGGAGATCGCCGGTTTCAACGACCGCCACGGAACGCGCTGGAAGATTTCCGCCGTTCCCCTCGGCGGCTATGTGAAGTTCTTCGGCGACGACAATGCGGCGAGCACCCCTGACCGCAGCGCCGCAGCGGCGATGAATGAAAACGAGAGGAAAGACAGCTTCGTCCACCAGCCGGTGCCTTCGCGCGCGGCGGTGGTGGCGGCGGGACCGATCGCCAATTTTGTGCTGGCGGTCGCCATTTTCGCCGGCATTTTCATGATCGTCGGCAAGCAGACCACGACCGCGCGCGTTGATGCCATACAGGCGGGCAGCGCTGCCGCGGCAGCCGGCTTCAGGCCGGGCGATCTCGTCGTGTCCATTGATGGCGACAAGGTCGGCAGCTTTTCCGACATGCAGCGTATCGTCAGCGTCAGCTCTGGCGAGCCGCTCAAGATCGTCGTGGAACGCGACGGCCATCCGCTCACGCTGACCGCCACGCCGCAGCTTAAGGAGCTCAAGGACAATTTCGGCAATGTACACCGGCTCGGCGTGCTGGGCGTCAGCCGCTCGATGGCGGCCGGCGATATCAAGACGCACAAAGTCGGCCCGCTGACGGCGGTCGTCATGGGGGCACAAGAGACCTGGTTTGTCGTCGACCGCACCCTGGCCTACATCGGCGGCGTCTTCGCCGGCCGCGAAGCGGCCGATCAGCTCGGCGGCCCGATTCGCATCGCCCAAGTGTCCGGCCAGGTAGCGAGCGCCGGCTTCGTCGCGCTCATCCATCTGACCGCCGTGCTGTCGGTCTCGATCGGACTATTGAACCTGTTCCCCATCCCGCTGCTCGACGGCGGTCACCTTTTGTTCTACGGAATCGAGGCGGCCCGCGGCCGGCCACTTTCTGAGCGGGCGCAGGAGGTCGGGTTCCGAATTGGGTTGGCGATCGTCGTCATGTTGATGATTTTTGCAACCTTTAATGACATCCTGCACTTGGCCACCTCATAATCGTTGCGAACGTGCAACTTTTTGAGGGGAAAGGGAAACTCGGCCGGGAGTTTCGTTTGCACGGCCCCTGAAACGCTGTACAAAGCCGTCAAAGAATGCCTGCCCGCAGCTCTCTTGAAGCCAGTCGGGGGCGGCCGCAAGGACTAAAAAGGGCGCGTAGCGCATGGGACTTTGTGTGCGGTGGGTGCGGGGACTGGCCCTTTGCTGCTCGGTCCTCGGCGGTGTCCTTGTCGGTGGCGGGCTGCTGGCCGTTGCGTCTTCCGACGTTGCGGTTGCACAAACTTCCCAGTCCATCGTTGTGCAGGGCAACCGCCGGGTCGAGGCGGGCACCATCCGTTCCTATTTCAAGCGCGGCCCCGGCGGCCGCGTCGGTGCCGCTGAGGAAAACGAGGCCATCAAGGCGCTTTACGCGACCGGGCTGTTCTCCGATGTCCATGTCAGCCATGCCGGCGGCCGGCTGGTGGTCTCCGTGGTCGAGAACCCGGTGATCAACCAGGTCGCGTTCGAAGGCAACAAGAAAGCCAAAGACCAGCAACTGCGCGCCGAAGTGCAATCGAAAGCGCGCGGCACCTTGTCGAGGCCGACCGTGCAGGCCGACGTGCAGCGGATCATCGAGATCTATCACCGCACCGGCCGCTTCGACGTGACGGTCGTGCCCAAGATCATCGAACTGCCGAACAACCGCGTTAATCTGGTGTTCGAGATCAACGAGGGCCGAAAGACCGGCGTGAAGGAAATCCGCTTTGTCGGCGCCCATGCGTTCTCCTCGGGCCGTCTGAAGAACGTCATCAAGACCACCGCGACAAACTGGCTCTACGGCTTCCTGCAAACCACCGACATCTACGACCCCGACCGCGTCGAAGCGGACCGCGATCTGCTACGGCGCTTCTATCTCAAGCATGGCTATGCCGACGTGCGCATTGTATCGGCGGTCGGCGAATACGATCCGGCTCGGAAAGGCTTCATCGTCATCTTCACGATCGACGAGGGTGCGCAATACCACGTCGGCACCATCGACGTTATTTCGAACGTACATGCGCTCGATCCCGCCTCATTGCGCGATGCGGTCAAGCTCGGCAGCGGCAATGTCTTCAATGCTGACCTGGTGCAGAAGAGCGTCGAGGCGATGACGATCGAAGCCGCCAAGCACGGCTATGCTTTCGCCAATGTGCGTCCGCGCGGCGATCGCGACTTCCACAGGAAGCTCATAAATATCGTATTCGTGGTCGAGGAAGGAACCCGCGCCTATATCGAGCGCATCAACATCCACGGTAACACGCGCACGCGCGATTACGTCATCCGCCGCGAGTTCGATATCGGCGAGGGCGACCCCTACAACCGCGCCCTGATCGACCGTGCCGAGCGGCGCCTGAAGAACCTTAACTATTTCAAGACGGTCAAGATCACTAACGAGCCCGGCTCGGCTCCGGACCGTGTGGTCATCGACGTCAATGTGGAAGAAAAGTCGACCGGCCAATTCTCAGTTTCCGGCGGCTACTCGACTGCCGACGGATTCCTCGCCGAAGTCAGCGTTGCTGACCGCAATCTCATGGGCCGCGGCGAATTCGCCAAGGCATCGGTGACCTATGGACAGCGCGCACGCGGTTTCGACCTTTCATTCGTCGAGCCCTATCTGCTGGGTTACCGCATGGCCGGCGGCATCGACCTGTTTGCGCGCCAAAACCTTTCTTCGGACTACGTTTCATATGAAACCAAGACCATCGGTGGCAATTTGCGCGTCGGCTTTGCGCTGACCGAGGAACTGGCGTTGCAGCCGCACTATTCGCTCTATCGGCAGGAGATCACGCTGCCCTCCCAGTACAATTGCTTCCCCGCGTCGAGCACCTGTACGCCGGCTTCGCTGCCGGTGCGTCTGGAACTTGCCCAAGGTGCCGTGACCACGTCACTCATCGGCTATACGCTGACCTACAACACGCTCGACAACGTCAATTCGCCGACCAGTGGCCTTTACGCTTCGCTCACCAACGATCTGGCCGGCGTCGGCGGTGACGTGAATTTCATTCGCACCACGGCACAAGCGCGCACCTACTACGAACTGGTTCCGGATCTGGTTGGCGTCCTCAAGCTGCAGGGCGGTCATGTGGCGAGCTGGGGCGGCAAAAGCTTGCGTATGCTGGACCATTTCCAGATGGGCCCAAACCTCGTGCGCGGCTTTGCGCCCGCCGGCCTCGGTCCACGCGACTTGACCCCGGGAACGACGAACGACGCACTCGGCGGCAGCCTGTTCTGGGGTTCGACCGTGGAGCTGCAGACCCCACTCTTCTTCCTGCCGAAGGAAATAGGCATCAAGCTTGCGACCTACGTCGACGCTGGTTCGCTGTGGGACTACCAGGGCCCCACAGCTGGGCTGGGTCAAACGGTTACCGTCGGCCTCGACAAAATCTCCGATATTCGTACCTCGATCGGCGTCGGTTTGATCTGGGATTCGCCGCTTGGCCCGCTGCGCTTCGATCTGGCTTATCCGCTGACGAAATACTGCGCCACGCCTGTGGGCGGGCCGAAGGTTTGCGACCGCACGCAGATATTCCGCTTCAGCGGCGGCACGAAGTTCTGATCTTGGCCGCGCTTGGCGGCACGACAGCACGATGAGCGAGCCGGTATTCTTAAGGTACGCCCACGGCCTCACGCTTGATGAGGTCGCTGCCTTGACCGGCGCCGCGTCGCCGGCGATGCCCGCGCGCGCGCGGCGGATCGCTAATGTCGCTCCGCTCGACCGCGCCGGGCCGCGCGATCTCGGTTTCTTCGACAACAAGATCTACGCTGCCGCGGCCGCTGCCAGCCATGCCGGCGCTTGCCTCACCACGGCAGCCCTTGCCAAGGACTTGCCGGCGCGGGTGGCGGCGCTGGTCGTGCGCGAGCCCTATCGTGCTTTCGTCACGGTGGCGCGCGCATTGTTCCCGCATGCGCTGCGGCCGTCATCGCTTTATGAGGCCGGCGAGGTCGCCGGCGCCCATGTGCATCCCAATGCGCGGCTGGAGGACGGCGTCACCGTCGAGCCCGGCGCCGTGATCGGGCCGCACGCCGAGATCGGCTCTGGCAGCATCATCAGCGCCACCGCCGTCATCGGACCGGAGGTTCGGATCGGACGCGATTGCTCGATCGGCTCCGGCACCACTGTCAGCAACGCCCTGGTCGGCGACCGCGTCATTATTCATCCCGGCTGTCGGATCGGTCAGGATGGCTTTGGCTACGTCATGGGGGAATCCGGGCACCTCAAGGTCCCGCAGATCGGCCGCGTCATCATCCAGGACGAGGTGGAGATCGGGGCGGGCTCCACTATCGACCGCGGCGCCATCCGCGACACCGTGATCGGCGAGGGCACCAAAATCGACAATCTGGTCCAGGTCGGCCACAATGTCAGCATCGGCCGGCATTGCGTGCTGGTGGCGCAAACCGGAATTTCCGGCTCTTCGACGCTGGAAGACTTTGTTGTGCTGGGTGCCCGCGTCGGCCTAAATAACAACGTGACGATCGGAGAGGGGGCGCATATCGCTGCGACCAGCATCGTGCACGGTGATGTGCCGGCCGGCGCCCGCTGGGGCGGCACCCCGGCCAAGCCCGTGAAGCAGTGGTTCCGCGAGATGATGATCCTCGAGCAGCTTGCGCGCCGGGAGATGCAGGCACGCGGAAGGCCCAGTGCCGCAACGACTGAGGACGAATGAGACGAAGGCCATGGATGAAGCGGTGACCAAGCTGGAGGCGGCCGACATCGCGGCGGTACTCAAGCTGCTGCCGCACCGCTATCCATTTCTCATGGTCGACCGGGTGATCGACATCCGCGGTGACGACCATGGCATCGGCATCAAGAACGTGACTTTCAACGAACCGCATTTTCAAGGGCATTTCCCCGACAATCCGGTGTTTCCCGGGGTGCTGATGATCGAGGGCATGGCGCAAACGGCCGGTGTGCTTTGCATCGCGGCGACCTCGTCATCCCAGCCGAAGTCGGTGTTTTTCCTGACTATCGACAAGGCGAAGTTCCGCAAACCCGTGCGCCCAGGCGACACCATCGAATACCACATGAAGAAAATCGCCCAGCGCAAGACCATGTGGTGGTATCGCGGCGAGGCCAAGGTCGCCGGCCAGATCGTCGCCGAAGCCGAAGTCGGCGCCATGCTTTCCGACGCATGAGCACGCGTATGATCGATGCCTCGGCGCGGATCGAGGCCGGGGCGGCGATCGGGCAGAATGTGTCGATTGGCCCTTATTGCACCATTGGCCCGAATGTGAGCGTCGGCGACGGCTGCCGGCTGCACGCGCATGTCAATCTCACCGGCCATACGACGATCGGCGCGCGCACCGTCATCCATCCTTTCGCCTCGCTCGGCTCAGCCCCGCAATCGGTGAAGTATCGCGGCGGCCCGACGCGGCTGGTGGTCGGCGCCGATTGCGATATCCGCGAGGGCGTAACCCTGAACACCGGCACCGAGGACGACCGCGGCGTCACGCAAGTCGGCGACCGCTGCTTCCTCATGGTCGGCGCCCATGTTGCGCATGATTGCCTCGTCGGCAATAACGTTGTGTTCGCCAACAACGTTGTGCTCGGCGGCCACGTTACGGTCGGGGACAATGTCATGTTTGGCGGCGGCGTGGCAGTGCGCCAATTCGTGCGTATCGGTGAAGGCGCGATGATCGTCGGCTTGAGCGGCGTTCGAGCCGATTTGATTCCGTGGGGCATGGCGCATGGCTCGCTCGCACATCTGATTGGTCTCAACGTCGTGGGCATGCGCCGCAGTGGCGTCTCCAAGGCGGAAATTTTACTGGTGCGACGCGCCTACGAGGCGTTGTTCTTCGGCGAGGGTGAATTCCGCGCCCGACTCGATCAAGTCGAACGCGAATACGGTGGCGATGCGCGCGTGCGCAAGATCGTCGATTTCATCCGCGCCGGAAAGCGTCCCCTCACCATGGCGATCAGGCGTGGCGACTCCGACGAGGACCTATGAGCGCGGCACCGGCCTTGCGCGCGGAAGGCCCGCTGGCTTTGGTCTGCGGCGGCGGCAGCCTGCCCTTGGCGGTGGCGGATTTAGTTGTCGCGCGCGGGCGCCCGGTCGTGCTGTTTCCGCTGCACGGCGCCGCCGACCCGCAATCGGGCGCGCGTTATCCGCACCATTGGCTTTACCTCGGTCAACTCGGCAAGTTCTCGCGGCTGGCACGCGCGGCCGGCTGCCGCGATGTCGTGTTCATCGGGTCGCTGGTGCGTCCGGCGTTCTGGAAAATGCGCTTCGATCTCACGGCGTTGATGTTGTTGCCACGCATCGCGGCCGCGTTTCGTGGCGGCGATGATCATCTGCTGTCCAATGTCAGCCGGCTGGTCGAGCAGCAAGGTTTCCGGCTGCTCGGCGCCCACGAAGTCGCGCCCGAAATCCTGGTGCCGCAAGGCGCGCTCGGCCGTGTGCAGGCCACCGAGCGCGATCGCGCCGATATCGCGCTCGGCTTCGACTATCTGTGCGCCGCTGGTCCGTTCGACATCGGCCAGGCGGTGGTCGTTGCCGACAAGCACGTGTTGGCGGTCGAGGCGGCGGAAGGCACCGACCAGATGCTGGCGCGCGTCGCGCAATTGCGCGCCAACGGCCGCATCGGCACGGCGAAGGGCGTCGGCGTGCTGGTGAAGGCGCCCAAGCCGAACCAGGATCGGCGCTTCGATCTGCCCTCGGTCGGTCCGCAGACGGTCGAAGGTGTGGTCCGCGCCGGCCTTGCCGGCATCGCGGTCGCAGCCGGTGAAACCGTCATCGCAGAGCCCGACCGTCTGGTGGCGGCGGCCGACGCTGGCGGTATTTTCGTCGTCGGCGCGCCAACCGGACTTAAGCGATGAAACGCGCACCGAGAGCGGCGGAAAGTCGCGCCCCGGGCCCGCATGTCTTTCTGGTGGCGGGCGAGGAATCCGGAGATCGCCTGGGCGCGGCACTGATCGGCGCGATCAAGCAGCGCACGCAAGGCCGCGCGCGCTTTTGCGGCGTTGGCGGTGCGCACATGGCGGAGCAGGGGGTGACAAGCCGGTTTTCCATCGGCGATCTCTCGCATATGGGTTTTGCCGACCTGCCGGCGCGGCTGCCGAAAATATTTCAGCGCATCCGTGAGACGGCCGACGCCGTTATTGATGCCAAGCCCGACGTGCTGGTCATTATCGACAACCCGGAATTCACCCATCGCGTCGCGCGCAAAGTGCGCGCCCGCGACCCCGCAATCCCGATCGTCGATTATGTTTGCCCGTCGGTCTGGGCCTGGCGCCCGGGACGCGCGCGCGCCATGCGCGCTTACGTCGACCACGTGCTGGCACTGCTGCCGTTCGAGCCCGCCGCCATGCAGCGCTTGCAGGGGCCGCCCACCAGCTTTGTCGGCCATCCGCTCGGCGAGCAGGTTGCATTGCTGCGTCCAAATGCCGAGGAGACGCGCCGAAGGCTTACCGATCCGCCGCTGCTGCTGGTTCTGCCAGGGAGCCGCGGCGGCGAGATCAAGCGCATGGCGGCCGTGTTCGGCGAGGCGGTGGCGTGCGTGGCCGACCAGATCGGACCGCTGGAGGTGGTGGTGCCGGCGGTACCGCGGCTGGCCGAGACGGTGCGGGCGGCGATCGCCTGCTGGCGCGTGCCGGCGCGGGTCGTGACGGAGCCGACTGAAAAACACGCGGCGTTCCGCGCCGCACGGGCGGCGCTGACCAAGTCAGGAACCTCGACGCTCGAATTGGCGGTCGCCGGTGTCCCCATGGCCGCCGCCTACAAGGTGCCCTTCATCGAGGAGGTGATCGGCCGCCTGCTGATCACCGCTCCAAGCGCGATCCTCGCCAATTTGGTCCTCGGGGAGAACGTGGTGCCGGAATTCCTGCAAAGGGACTGCACGGCTGAAAAGCTCTGTCGTGCCTTGCTGCCGTTGCTTGCCGATACGGCGCAGCGCCGCCATCAGATCGACGCCTTTGCAAGGCTCGATGGGCTCATGGGCCTCGGCAAGGCGTCCCCCAGCGACCTCGCCGCCGCCCTGGTGCTGGATTGCGCCGCCGGACATATTAAATCTTTGCGCGAAACCATGGCGCCGGCGCCGCCAACAGCGTAGTTTTGCTGTCCGTCCGGCCAATGGGCCGTATATATTGGCCGAAAAGCTGGAATCCCGCCTGTGAGCATATCCAATCGTGCCGCGATTACCGCCGTCCACGGCTATGTGCCGCCGGATGTGCTCACCAATGCCGATTTGGCGCGCATGGTGGACACCACGGATGCTTGGATCACCGAGCGCACCGGCATCAAGGAGCGTCACATTCTCAAGGGTGAGGGATTGGGTACCTCGCATATGGGCGCAGAAGCGGTGCGCGGGCTCCTCAGCAAAACCAAAACCAGGCCGGAAGACGTCGAGCTTCTTATCTGCGCGACCACGACGCCTGATTTCGTGCATCCCTGCACCGCCAATCTGATCTGCGACATGGTCGGTATCCGCAATATCGGAAGCTTCGACGTTCAGGCGGCGTGTTCCGGTTTTCTCTATGCGCTGACGGTCGCCCAGCAATTTATCACGGCAGGCACCTACAAGAAGGTCATCGTGGTCGGCGCGGACAAGATGTCAGCCATCGTCGATTATACGGATCGCGCCACTTGCGTGATATTCGGTGACGGCGCGGCTGCGGTGATGCTCGAGCCGAACACGCAAGGCTACGGCATCATGGATACGGTTCTGCACTCCGACGGTTCGGGCGCGAAATATCTTCACCAAAAAGCCGGCGGCAGCCGCATGCCGCCGACCGCGGAGACGGTCGCCAAGCGCCTGCATTACGTCCATCAAGAAGGTGCACAGGTCTATAAGTTCGCTGTCGCCGGGATGACGGAAGTGACCCGCGATATCATGGCGCGCAACAATCTGACCGCCGACATGATCGATTGGGTTGTTCCGCACCAGGCCAACCGTCGTATCATCGTGACCACGGCGGAGCGCCTCGGCCTGCCGCTCGAAAAAATCATGTTTACCCTTCAGAAATACGGCAACACCACCACGGCGACGATACCGCTTTGCCTGTGGGACTATGAGCAGAAGCTTAAAGTCGGCGACCGTCTGCTGCTTGCCGCGTTCGGCGGCGGCTTTACCTGGGGCGGCGCCTACGTGACCTGGGCCTATGACGGCGCCAGCGCGCCCAAGCTCAATGGCGGCTCGCAAAACGGCAAGCTCGTCAAATCGCCCTGGCTCTGAAATCTACTTCCTTCGCGAGATCGGCGCGTAGTCGCGCTTCGGCGCGCCGGTATAGAGCTGGCGCGGAC
>CAYLMY010000027.1:0-5025 GCA_964384635.1 uncultured Undibacter sp. | reverse complement strand
CGCGAGATCGGCGCGTAGTCGCGCTTCGGCGCGCCGGTATAGAGCTGGCGCGGACGGCCGATCTTCTGCTTCGGGTCCTCGATCATTTCCTTCCACTGGGCAATCCAGCCGACTGTGCGCGCCACCGCGAACAACACGGTGAACATGGTGGTGGGGAAGCCCATCGCCTTCAGCGTGATGCCCGAATAGAAGTCGACATTGGGATAGAGCTTCTTCTCGATGAAATAATCGTCGTGGAGCGCTACCTTTTCGAGCTCAATCGCCACCTCGAGCAGCGGATCGTCCTTGTGGCCAATCTCGGTCAAGACCTCGTGGCAGGTCTTCTGCATGATCTTGGCGCGCGGATCGTAGTTCTTGTAGACGCGGTGGCCAAAGCCCATCAGCCGGTAGGGATCGTCTTTGTCCTTGGCGCGCTTGACGAATTCCGGAATGCGGTCGACCGAGCCGATCTCGCGCAGCATGTTCAGCGCCGCCTCGTTGGCGCCGCCATGCGCCGGGCCCCACAGACAGGCGCAGCCGGCCGAGATGCAGGCGAACGGATTGGCGCCCGAGGAGCCGGCGAGCCGCACCGTCGAGGTCGAGGCGTTTTGCTCGTGATCGGCGTGCAGGATGAAGATGCGATCCATGGCGCGCGCCAGCACGGGATTGACTATGTATTCCTCGGCCGGCACGGCAAAGCACATGCGCAGAAAGTTGGTCGAATAGTCGAGGTCGTTTTTCGGATAAACGAACGGCTGGCCGATGGAATATTTATAGGCCATGGCCGCTAGCGTCGGCGTCTTCGCGATCATGCGGATCGAGGCAATCATGCGCTGAACCGGATCGGCGATGTCGGTGGAGTCGTGATAGAACGCAGACAGCGCACCGACCGAGCCGACCATCACCGCCATCGGATGCGCGTCGCGTCGGTAGCCCTGGAAGAACCGGGCCATCTGCTCGTGGATCATGGTGTGGCGGGTGACGCGGTAGTCAAAATCGGCTTTTTGCGCCGCCGTCGGCAATTCGCCGTAGAGCAGCAGGTAGCAGGTCTCGAGGAAATCGCCGTGCTCGGCGAGCTGCTCGATCGGATAGCCGCGATAGAGCAACACGCCCTGGTCGCCATCGATATAGGTGATCTTGGATTCGCAGCTCGCCGTCGAGGTGAATCCGGGGTCGTAGGTGAACATGCCGCTCTCGCCATAGAGCTTGGCAATGTCGACGACGTCCGGACCGATCGAGCCGGAATAGATAGGCAAGTCCCAGTTCTTGTTGCCGACGGTGAGCGTGCCAGTCTTGGTCTTGGCGTCAGTCTTGGCGTCCATGGTCGAGCCCTCGAATTGGCGGCGAACGGTGCGCGAAAAATTGCCAGGGCCGGGCAGGTAGTGCCGGGTTGGGCGTAGCGGGTTCCGGCCGCTGTTTGCGTAGCCCATCCTTGTGTGCGCTGCAAGATAGAGCAGGGCACGCTACTGCTTTCTATATAAGCATCATCCCCGCTAATTTCGCGGGGGGTGGGCTGCTAAGCCGCAGAGCGCTCGCCGGCCTGGTCGCGCAGCCGCGCCAGGCTCTCGTCACGGCCGAGCACCGCCAGCACGTCGAAGATCGGCGGTGAGGTGGTCCGTCCGGTCAGCGCTGCCCGTAGCGGCTGCGCCACCGCGCCGAGTTTTAGCCCCGTGCGCTCGGCAAAGGGCCGTACCACCGCTTCGACCGTGGCGGCGGTCCAGTCGGTCAGGGCGTCCAATTCCGGCAGCAGCGCGGCGATCTGGGCCTTGGCCTCGTCGCTGAGCAGGGCCTTGGCTTGCTCGTTGAGGTCGAGCGGGCGGCTGGCCCAGACGAAGCGCGCGGCGTCGAACAGTTCGACCAAAGTCTTGGCCCGCTCTTTCAGGCCCGGCATGGCGGCGAGAAGCTTTGCCCGCAGCGCGGGCGTCATCTTGGAGGCTAAGTCCTGCCCGCCGGCGATGTGCGGCAAGAGCTGTTCGAGCGCGGCCACCAACTCGCTGTCCGCGCTGGCGCGGATGTAGTGGCCGTTGAGGCTTTCCAGCTTGGCAAAGTCGAAGCGCGCCGGCGAGCGACCGATCTGCGCTAGATCGAAGGCCGCGATCATTTCGTCGGTGGTGAAGATTTCCTGGTCGCCATGCGCCCAGCCCAGCCGTACCAGATAATTGCGCATCGCCGCCGGCAGATAGCCCATCGCCCGGTAAGCGTCGACGCCGAGCGCGCCATGGCGCTTGGACAGTTTGGAGCCGTCAGGCCCGTGGATCAGCGGGATATGCGCGAAGATCGGCGCCTGCCAGCCGAGCGCCTCGTAGATGTGGGTCTGGCGCGCGGCATTGGTGAGATGGTCGTCGCCGCGGATGACATGGGTGATGGCCATGTCGTGGTCGTCCACCACCACCGCCAGCATGTAGGTCGGCGTGCCGTCAGAGCGCAGCAGCACCAGGTCGTCGAGATCGGAATTCTGCCAGGTGACGCGGCCCTGCACCTGGTCCTCGATCACGGTTTCGCCGGTCTGCGGCGCTTTCAGCCGGATCACCGGCTTTACGCCGGGGGGCGCCTCGGCAGGATCCCGGTCGCGCCAGCGTCCGTCATAAAGCTTGGAGCGGCCCTCGCGGCGGGCGGCTTCGCGCATCTCGGTCAGTTCCTCAGGCGTGGCGTAGCAGCGGTAGGCGCGGCCGGCGGCCAGCAGCTGCTCGGCCACCTCGCGGTGGCGCTGGGCGCGCGAATACTGGAACACGATCTCACCGTCCCAGGTCAGCTCCAGCCAGGTCAGCCCGTCGATGATGGCGGCGATGGCGGCGGCGGTCGAGCGCTCGCGGTCAGTGTCCTCGATGCGCAGCAGCATCTTGCCGCCGAAGTGGCGCGCATAGAGCCAGTTGAACAGCGCGGTGCGGCCGCCGCCGATGTGCAGGAAGCCGGTGGGGGAGGGCGCGAAACGGGTAATGACGGGCTCGCTCATCGCGCGCCCTGTAGCACGGTTGCGGGCAGGTGTGTCAGCGCGATTGACATTGAGCCGAGCGCCGCGTCATGGCATAGGCCGCCGTTCGCGGCATCATAAGCTCGGACCGGGACACGAGGAAGCATGGCGAAGGACGACAAGGCAGCCGGTGACATGGCGGTGGCCGGCCGCGACTTCATCCGCGACATCGTCCAGGCCGATCTCGACGCGGGCCGCGTCAGTGAGGTGGTCACCCGCTTTCCCCCTGAGCCGAACGGCTACCTCCATATCGGCCACGCCAAGTCGATCTGCCTGAATTTCGGCATCGCCGAGGAATTCGGCGGCCGCTGCCACTTGCGCTTCGACGATACCAACCCGGTGAAGGAAGAGCAGGAATATATCGACGCCATCGAGCGCGACGTGCGCTGGCTCGGCTTCGACTGGTGCCAGCACCTCTATCACGCCTCCGACTATTTCGAGCAGCTTTACAATTGGGCCGAGGATCTGATCCGCGCCGGGCTCGCCTATGTCGACGACCAGACACAGGACGAGATGCGGGCGAACCGAGGCACGCTGACCGAGCCGGGCAGGAACAGCCCGTTCCGCGAGCGCAGCGTGGAGGAAAACCTCGACCTGTTCCGCCGCATGCGGGCCGGCGAATTCGAGAACGGCGCGCGCGTCTTGCGCGCCAAGATCGACATGGGTAGCGGCAACATCAATCTGCGCGACCCGGTGATGTACCGCATTCTGCATGCCGCGCATCCGCGCACCGGCAGCGCCTGGAAAATCTATCCGAGCTACGACTACGCCCACGGCCAGTCCGACGCCATCGAGCAGATCACGCATTCGATCTGCACGCTCGAATTCGAGGACCACCGGCCGCTCTACGACTGGTTCATCGAAAACTTGCATGTGCCGTCGCGCCCGCGTCAGTACGAATTCGCGCGGCTGAATCTCAGCTACACGGTCTTGTCCAAGCGTGTGCTCACGCTGCTGGTGCGCGACGGCCACGTGAGTGGCTGGGACGATCCGCGCATGCCGACGCTTGCCGGTTTGCGCCGGCGCGGCGTGCCACCGGAAGCGATCCGCGATTTCGTCAAGCGCATCGGGGTGGCGAAAGCCAACAGCGTGGTGGACGCCGGCATGTTCGAGTTCTGCGTGCGCGAGGCGCTGAACAGAAGCGCGCTACGGCGCATGGCGGTGTTGCGGCCGCTGAAAGTCGTGATCGAGAATTATCCGGAAGGGCAGGTGGAGGAACTGGAGGCGGTCAATCACCCCGACGATCCGGCGGCAAGCTCGCGCAAAATCAAGTTCGGTCGCGAGCTCTTGATCGAGCAGGACGACTTCATGGAGACCCCGCCCAAGAAATTCTTCCGCCTCGCGCCGGGAACGGAAGTGCGCTTGCGCTACGCCTACTTCATCACCTGCCGCGAGGTGAAGAAGAACGCGCAAGGCGACGTCACCGAATTGCGCTGCACTTACGACCCAGCCACCAAGGGCGGCAACGCGCCCGACGGCCGCAAGGTGAAAGGCACCATCCACTGGGTATCGGCCGCGCATGCCTTGCCGGCGGAGGTGCGGCTTTACAATCCGTTGTTCACCAAGCCCGCCCCCAACGCGGAAAACTTCACCGCCGACCTCAATCCGCAATCGCTCGAGGTGCGAGAAGCGCGCATCGAGCCGGCGCTGGCCGAGACGAAAGCCGGCCAGGTCGTGCAATTCGAGCGCAACGGTTATTTTTGCGCCGACCCGGATTCGACGCGGGACAAGCCCGTGTTCAACCGCACCATCGGCCTGCGCGACACATGGGCGAAGGAGAAGGCGGTGGGCTAGTGCGGACTCTTAGCCGACAGCTTAATGGCCAGATCAACAAAAAGAGATTCGGGCATGAGATTTCGATTTATAATGACAGCGACCGTCCTTGCTTTGCTTGTTATTCTTTTTGTGGCTCAGACACCGGGCATTGCCCAAAAAAAGACCAAGCAGGGCAACCGTGCCACAGGCCAAGTCGGCGAGATCGTTAGTGGAGCGATCGGTGGAGTCGTCGTCGCACTCGTTGGCGGCATTCTTGGCATCGCCAAAAGCGTAATCGAAGTACCGCAAAATCGTCACCA
>CAYLMY010000026.1:14372-23965 GCA_964384635.1 uncultured Undibacter sp. | reverse complement strand
TGCCGCTGCTCAACACGCTGATCCTGCTCACCTCCGGCACCACGGTGACCTGGGCCCATCACGCGCTGTTGGAGGGCGACCGGCAGGGGCTGAAATGGGGGCTGGCGCTCACCATCCTGCTCGGCCTCACCTTCACCTGCGTGCAGGGCTACGAATATTCGCACGCCGCCTTCGCCTTCAAGGGCAACATCTACGGCGCCACCTTCTTCATGGCGACCGGCTTCCATGGCGCCCATGTGATCATCGGCTCGATCTTCCTGATCGTCTGTTTGATCCGCGCGCTCAAGGGCCACTTCACGCCGACTCAGCATCTCGGTTTCGAATTTGCCGCCTGGTACTGGCATTTCGTCGACGTGGTCTGGCTGTTCCTGTTCGCCTGCATATATGTCTGGGGCGGCGGCGTGGTGCACGCCGAGTGACCGTCACTCGCGATTTCAAGGGGGCGGCGGCGACGCCGCCCTTTTGCGTTTGAGGTGCCAAAGCATTTGAGGTGCCGATATGACTGACCATGCTTCGCCCGGCGCTCTGCCGATCGGTCGCGGTCTGCGCGGTCGCTGCCCGCGCTGCGGCGAGGGCCGGCTGTTCCAGGGATTTCTCACCTTGCGCCCCGCTTGCGAGCATTGCGGCCTCGACTTTGACTTCGCCGACGCCGGCGACGGGCCGGCGGTGTTCGTCATTCTCATCGGCGGCGCCTTGGTCGTCTTCGCGGCGCTGATCACCGAAGTCGTCTATCAGCCGCCTTATTGGGTGCACGCGGCGCTGTGGCTGCCGCTGATCCTGATCGTGACGCTGGCACCGTTGCGCCCGATCAAGGGTCTGCTGATCGCGCTGCAATACCATCACAGAGCCGCCGAAGGCCGTCTCGAGCGGAGAGGCGAGGAGTGAACGCGCCGCCGCCGAAAGCGCGGCGCGGCGTGCTGGAGCCGACGATCGTCGCGATCGTCGGTCTCGCCATCCTGATCGGCCTCGGCATCTGGCAGCTCGACCGCAAGGTCTGGAAGGAAAACCTGATCGCCACCATGACGGCGCGGCTCAATCGCGCGCCCGAGGCGCTGCCGCCGCGCGAGGACTGGCAGCGGCTCACCGAGCAGGGTAATGAGTTCGTCCGCGTGACGTTTCCCGCCGAATTCCTGCCCGGCCAGGAAGCGCTGGTCTATTCCGCCGGCTCCGCCGTCCGGCCCGATGTGAAGGGGCCGGGCTACTTCGTGTTCGCGCCGGCGCGGCTGGCCGGCGGCAGCATCGTCATCGTCAATCGCGGCTTCGTGCCGCTCGATCGCAAGGATCCGCAAAGCCGTCCGCAGGCCGCGCCGCAAGGCAGCATCGACATCGTCGGCATCGTGCGCTGGCCGGAGACGCGCGGGCTGTTCACGCCCGCCGACGATCTGAAGGACAATGTCTGGTACTTGCGCGACATTGCGGCCATGGCCGCGGCCAAACATTGGACGAACGTGGCGCCGTTCTACATCGAGCAGGAATCTCCGCCGCCGCCCGGCGGCCTGCCCAAGCCCGGCAAGCTCGCCGTCAACTTGCCGGACAATCACCTGCAATACGCCATCACCTGGTTCGGCCTCGCGCTGGCGCTCACCGGCGTCTATCTGGTCTGGCTCATCCGCCGGTTTCGCCGCTATTAGGCCTGACGGGGAGCTTTTCTTGTGCAAGGCCTTGGTGACGGCTAGGGTGGCCTTTCGGAAGCCACCGGAACTGAAAATATAGCTATATCAATGCGTTATGTCTCAACGCGGGGCGAGGCCCCGGCCCTCGATTTCGTCGCGGTCATGCTGGCGGGGCTTGCCCGCGACGGCGGCCTTTACGTGCCGGAATCCTGGCCGTCGCTCGGGCCTGAGACGATCGCTGGCTTTGCCGGCAAGCCTTACGCCGAGGTTGCGGTCGAGGTGATCCGGCCTTTCGTCGGCGACAGCCTGCCTGAGGCCGATCTCGCCCGCATGGCGCGCGAGGCCTACGGCACTTTCCGTCATCCGGCGGTGGCGCCGCTCACCCAGCTCGGCACCAACCTGTTCGTGTTGGAGCTGTTTCATGGCCCGACGCTCGCCTTCAAGGATCTCGCCATGCAGCTGGTGGCGCGGCTGATGGACCACGTGCTGCGCGAGCGCGGTGAGCGCACCACCGTCGTGGTGGCGACCTCGGGCGACACCGGCGGGGCGGCGGTGGAAGCCTTCCGCGGCCGCAGCCAAGTGGACGTGGTGGTGTTGTTCCCGCACGGGCGCATTTCCGAGGTGCAGCGCCGGATGATGACCACGGCGCCCGACGCCAACGTGCACGCGGCGGCAATCGAAGGCACCTTCGATGACTGCCAGGCCTTGGTGAAGGCCATGTTCAACCACCACGCCTTCCGCGACCGCGTGCGCCTGTCCGGCGTCAATTCCATCAACTGGGCGCGCATCGTGGCGCAGGCGGTCTATTACTTCACCGCGGCGGTGGCGCTTGGCAGCCCGCACCGCAAACTCGCCTTCACCGTGCCGACCGGAAATTTCGGCGACGTCTATGCCGGCTATGTCGCGCAGCGCTTAGGGCTACCGGTGGACCGGCTGGTGGTGGCGACCAATGTCAACGATATCCTGGTGCGCGCCTTCGCCACCGGTACCTACGAGCTGCGCGACGTGGTCCCCACCACGTCGCCGTCGATGGACATTCAGGTCTCGTCCAATTTCGAGCGGCTGTTGTTCGACGCCTATGACCGCGACGGCAAGCAGGTCGCGGCATTGATGGGCTCGCTGGCGCAGTCGCGCCGCTTTGCGGTCAACGCGCACGCGCTCAAGGCGATGCGCGCATTGTTCACCGCCGACCGTGCCGACGAGGAGGAGAGCGCCGCCACCATGCGCGCGTGTTTGCGCGAGGCCGGCTATTGCGCCGACCCGCACACCGCGGTTGCGCTCGCGGTCGCCGAAAAGGAGACGCGCGAGCCGTCGGTGCCGATGGTGGTGCTGTCGACCGCGCATCCAGCCAAGTTTCCGCAAGCGGTTGAGGCGGCCTGCGGCATCAAACCCAAACTTCCGGACTGGCTCGCCGATCTGCCCGAGCGGCCGGAGCGTGTCACAGTGCTGGCGGCGGATCAGGCGGCGGTGGAGCGATACGTGGCGTCCGCTTCGCGCGCGGCGCGTGAAGGAGCAGCGGCATGAGCGTCGAACTAACCCGTCTTGCCTCCGGCCTTTCGGTGGTGACCGACCGTATGCCGCATCTGGAATCGGCTTCGCTCGGCATCTGGATCGGCTCCGGCAGCCGCGATGAGGCGCCCGATGAACACGGCATTTCGCATCTGCTCGAACATATAGCTTTCAAAGGCACCAAGCGGCGCAACGCGCGCCAGATCGCCGAGGAGATCGAGGCGGTCGGCGGCGATATCAATGCGGCGACCAGCGCGGAAAGCACCGCCTATTACGCCCGCGTGCTCAAACCCGACGTGCCGCTCGCGCTCGACGTCCTGTCCGACATCCTGTCCGATCCGACCTTCGACGCGGAAGAATTGCGGCGCGAGCAGAACGTGATCGTGCAGGAGATCGGCGCCACCGAAGACGCGCCCGACGATCTGGTGTTCGACCGCCTGCAGGAGACCGCCTTTCCCAAGCAGTCGGTCGGCCGCTCTATTCTGGGCACGCCGGAGAGCGTGCGCTCGTTCAATCAGGCGCGGCTGCGCGCTTATCTCACGCGCAACTACCGTGCCCCCGATATGATCGTGGCCGCCGCCGGCGCGGTCGAGCACGCAGCCGTCGTCGCCGAGGTCGAGCAGCGGTTTGCGAGCTTTGCCGGACCGGCCGCGCCGATGCCGCAACCCGCGCATTTCCGCGGCGGCACAAGGGTCGAGACCCGCGATCTCGAGCAGGTGCACATCGCGTTGGCCTTGCAGGGCGTGCCGGTGCGCGATGAACAACTCTACAGTCTGCAAGTGTTCACCAGCGTGCTCGGCGGCGGCATGTCCTCGCGGCTGTTCCAGGAGGTGCGCGAGAACCGCGGGCTCTGCTACACCATCAACGCTTTCCACATGCCCTATTCCGACACCGGGCTGTTCGCGCTCTATGCCGGCACCGACGAGGCCGACGCGCCCGAATTGATGCGCGTGGTCATCGGTGAGATCGGCAACGCCACCGAGACGCTCAACGATACCGAAATCGCCCGCGCCAAGGCCCAGCTCAAGGCCGGCCTGCTGATGGCGCTGGAAAGCTCGGAGGCGCGCATCGGCCAATTGGGACGGCAGATGCTAGCCTATGGCCGCCCGATCCCGCTCGACGAGATCGTCGCCAAGGTCGACGCCGTGACGGTCGACTCAGCGCGCGCCGCCGGCCGCATGTTGATCCGGCGCTCACCGCCGGCGATCGCCGCGCTCGGGCCCGGCAGTGGCCTTGAAAGCACCGCCGCGATCGCTGAAAGTCTTGTCCCCCGGGCAGCCTGATGAAGTCCGGTCCACAACGTCCATGGCGCTCTTCCGCACCGTCAGCTTGAACGAAACCCTGCCGGCCATCGCCGGCGCAGGCGTCACGTTGCGCCTGCCGCATGGCGGCGACTTTGGCGAGTGGGCCGCCTTGCGTGAACGGAGCCGCGCGTTTCTCACGCCGTGGGAGCCGACTTGGCCGGCCGACGATCTCACGCGCAGCGCGTTCCGCCGCCGGCTCAAGCGCTACGCCGAGGACCTGCGCAGCGATCTCGCCTACGCCTTCCTGATCGTCCGCAGCGACGATAACGCGATGGTCGGCGGGTTGACGCTTGCCAATATCCGGCGCGGAGTCGCGCAAGCTGGCTCCATCGGCTACTGGGTCGGCGCGCCGTTCGCCGGCAAGGGCTACATGACCGCGGCCATACGCGCCTTGGTGCCGTTCTGTTTTGGGACACTTCGTCTGCACCGCCTGGAGGCGGCCTGCATTCCATCCAACACCGCCTCGATCCGGCTATTGGAGCGAACGGGTTTCCAGCGCGAAGGCTATGCCCGTGCCTATTTGTGCATTAACGGGACCTGGCAGGATCATCTGCTTTATGCGCGGCTCAAGGACGACCCGAATTGAGTAGAGCATGATCTCGAAAAGTGGGAACCGGTTTTCGGGCAAGATCATGCTCAAAGCGATTTAAGTCTGCCTTGGGTCTGCCACGCTTGCCTTGCTATAAGGTCGAGCGAAGCCGGCGGCTGCAAACAACGGCCGCAAAAAGACGCGTAGGGGTAGGGACGGACAAATGGCGCGGACCGGGGCGGGCGTTGCCGCATTGTTGACCTTGGGCTTTGCGCTCAGCGGCTGCGGCAGCAGCGGCAACAGCAATTTGTTCAGCTCGTCTCCCCTGGACCTGTTCAATTCCTCATCGAGGGTCACCACCGGCGACGCGGCCGCTGGTGCTACCGCGGCGATTGATCCCAGTCTCGATTGCCCCGAGGTGACCGTTCGCATCGGCGCTTCCACGCTTCTGATTGGCAGCAAGCCCGGCCAAACTGCGCCGAGCCCGCTCGAGGTGCGCTACCAGGGCAGTATCATCCGCACCGCACGCGAGTGCCACGTGAATGCCGGCACCGTGACCATGAAGGTCGGTATCGAGGGCCGCATCATCACCGGCCCGGCCGGTACGCCCGGCACCGTCGACGTGCCGCTGCGCATTGCCGTGGTGCAGGAGGGTACCGATCCGAAGACGGTGGCGTCGAAATTCTCGCGTGAAACTGTGACGGTCGCCAACGCGGTCGACCGCGTCACCTTCACCCATATCGACCCCGACGTTTCGTTCCCGGTGCCGACGCCGCCCGGCCTGATCGACAACTATGTGGTCTATGTCGGCTTCGATCCGCTCGGCGCCCAGCCGCCGGTCAAGAAAAAGCCCGTGCGCAAGCGCAAGACCAGGCCAGCGGCCAAGCCGCGTTCGAGCTAATCTCTTTCCTGTCACGGCCGTGCCCGCCTAAACGGGATGCGCGGGTCAAGCCCGCGCATGACAAATGTAAAGGCTGGCTCTTACCAGCCGCGCAGGTCAATGACGGTGCTCTTGAGCACGCGCATGTCGGCGATCACGATGCGGGCGCCGGCGGCGCGCAGGTGATTGTCGAGCTGGCTTCCGGCGTGGCTGCCGCCGGCAAAGCCGATCACCGTCATGCCGGCGGCCACAGCGGCGGCGACGCCGACGACTGAATCCTCCACCACGATGCACTCGCCGGGACGCACGAGCATCTTGGTGGCGGCATGCAGAAAAAGATCGGGCGCCGGCTTGCCTTTGCGCACCTCGCTCGCCGAAAACAGATGAGGCTCGAAGAAGCGGATCAGGTCGGTGCTTTCGAGGCTGACGCGGATACGGTCAATCGAGGAGGAAGATGCCACGCATTTCGGCCCGCGCAGCCAGGACAGCGCCTGGGCCATGTGATGGGTCGCGCGCAATTCGGCGCGGAAGCGGCGCAGCGTCGCGCCGGCGACGGTCGCGGCAAAGCCGGCCGGCAACTTGCGGCCGGCTGCGATCTCCACCTCGGCGAACATGTCGGAGGTGCGACGGCCGGTGAAATAGCGCGCGACAATGTCCGGCGTGAGCGGAAAGCCGGCGCGCATGAACTCTTCCGATACGATGGCGGTCGCCAACGGCTCGCTGTCCACCAGCACGCCGTTGCAATCGAAGATGACCACGGGTCCTCCGATGCCTCGGCCGTCAAATGCGGCCTACTCACGAACTGTGCGGACGAATCAGCGACGCCGAGAATAGTGCCGGCGCGTCAGTAGGCAAGGCCGCTTGTTACTGCCCACCGGTTGTGCACCGGGCGATGTTGATAACGGGGACAATTGGCGCCCGCGGGCACCGGGCTTGCTTGCCGGCATGATGATGCCGGCAAGCAAGCCCCAGCCGGCTGCCCCGGCTAGTTCAGTTTCTTGCGGACGTCTTCGATGCCCTTGGCGATCAGCTCGGCGGCGAGCTTGCCCTTGGTTTCATGGCTGAGGATCTTCTCGGCAGCGGCGATGGCGGCATCGGCGGCAGCGGCGCGTACCTCGGCCGCGGCCTGCGCCTCGGCCTGGGCGATCTTGGTCTCTGCCATCTGGGTGCGGCGGGCAACGAATTCCTCGACTTTCGATTTCGCCTCGGCGGCGAGCCGTTCGGCCTCGGCCTTGGCGCCGTCGATGATTTCCTGGGCCTCGCTCTCCGCCTCCTGCCGCTTGCGCTGGTAGTCGGCGAGCAGCGCCGCCGCCTCGTCCTTGAGCTTGCGGGCTTCGTCGAGCTCGGCCTTGATGCGGGCGGCGCGGTCGTCGAGCGACTTGGCGAGCATGCGGTGCACGCCGAGATAGCCCATCAGGCCGAGGAACACGAAGAAACCCAGCGCGACCCAGAATTCGGCTTCCAACAGCATGGCGCGCTTGCCTTTCCGCTAGCCCTTGAGCACGTCGGCGACGGCGGTGGCGACTGCCTTCTTGCTCGGCGCCGAGCCGATCAGCCGTTCAACGATTGCCGCGGCGGCATCTTCGGCGATGGCGCGGACATTGGCCATGGCCGCCTGCTTGGTGGCGGCGATTGCTTTCTCGGCCTCGGCCAGCTTGATGTTGAGCTGGTCCTCGATCTTTTTGCGGGCGGCGTCCGCCGCCGCGGCCTGCTTCTCGCGCGTCTCGTTGGCGATTGTCTGGGCGCGGCCGCGTGCGTCGGCCAGCGCCTTCTCGTAGGCCACTACCGCAGCGTCCGACTGTTCTTTGAGGCGCCCGGCCTCGGCAATGTCGCCGGCGATGCGCTTCTGGCGGTTCTCGATGACCCGGCCGACTTGCGGCAGCGCCCACTTGGCCATCAGCACGTAGAGCAGGATGAAGGCGATCGCCAGCCAGATGAGCTGCGAGGCAAAGGTATGCGAATTAAACGGCGGAAAGCCGCCGCCATGCTCGCCCTTCGGAACGTGCTCGGTGCTCGTGCTGTGTGCCGGCTCGGCCATGTCAGCTCCAGCCCTTGGCCGCTCGTTAGAGCGCGAACAGCAGCAGGAGCGCGATCAGCAGCGAGAAGATGCCGAGCGCCTCGGTGATGGCGAAGCCGAAGATCAGGTTGCCGAACTGGCCTTGCGCGGCGGACGGATTGCGCATCGCGGCGGCGAGATAGTTGCCGAAGATGACGCCGACGCCGATGCCGGCGCCGCCCATGCCGATGCAGGCGATGCCCGCGCCGATGTATTTCGCTGCAATCGGATCCATAACGAACTCCTTCTCTCTTGTCCGGTCGGGCGGTCAGTGGCCCGGGTGTATCGCATCGTTGAGATAGATGCAGGTGAGTACGGCGAACACGTAGGCCTGCAGGAACGCCACCAGCATTTCGAGCGCGGTCAGCGCCACGATCATGGCGAACGGCAGCACGCCGCCGACCCAGCCGATGGCGCCGAGCGCGCCGCCCAACAGGATGATGAAGCCGGCGAACACCTTGAGTGCGATGTGGCCGGCCAGCATGTTGGCGAACAGACGCACGCTGTGCGAGATCGGGCGCGAGATGAACGACAGGATCTCGATGGCAATGATCATCGGCAGGATGTAGATCGGCACGCCCTTGGGCACGAACAGGTTGAAGAAGTGCAAGCCATGCCGCATCAGGCCGTAGCCCAGCACGGTGAAGAACACCGTGAGCGCCAGCGCCGCGGTGATGATGATGTGGCTGGTGACCGTGAAGGCGTAGGGCACGAGCCCGAACATGTTGAGCGTGAGCACGAACATGAAGATGGTGAACACGAAGGGAAAGAACCGCATCCCTTCCTGCCCGGCGGTCGAGCGCAGCATGCTGGCGACGAATTCGTAGGAGAGTTCCGCTGCCGATTGCAGACGCGTGGGCACCGCCCTGCCGCCGGCGGTGCCGAGCACCAGGAACAGCGTGAGGCCGACGACCGCGATCAGCATGAAGGCGGCGGAATTGGTGAAGGCGATCTCGGCGTTACCGAGCTTGCCGAGCGAAAACAGGTTGACGATCTGGAATTGGTGGATGGGATCCATGGGCCTAAACGTCAGTCGTTCAAATGCCTCTCGTCGACAACCCCGGCGGCCCGCATCACGTTCAGAACCCCGGCGGCGAAGCCGAGCAGCAAAAACACGATGAGCCCCCACGGCGAAATTCCCAGCCAGCGGTCGAGCAGCCAGCCGATCAGCGCGCCCACAAGGACGCCCGCCACCAGCTCGGTTGAAAGCCGGAAGCCGCGGGCGAACGCCGAAGCGTCGGCGGTTTGACGAGGACCGGAGCCGGTTTCGGATGGTCGGCTCACCTCGGTGAGCCGTTTGCCGAGACGCTGGAGCCTCGCGGAGAGAGCGGCCTCGTCGTCCGGCGGTTGTTTGCGATCGCCCGCTCCCTGCGTGCCGTTAGCCATGCTTTCGACCCGCTTGGAATTTAGGCTCCGCTGCTGTTCCGCCACCCTAAAAGCCGCGCGGACCATACTGATCGGGTTTCCTTGAGTCAAGAAACGGGCCCTGTGGCATAAGTGTCTGATATCTGAGGTTAAACGTGGTATTTTCGAGCGCTGTTGATGACGCATGCGTGCACTGCGGAAAGCCGGCGCGGCCGCGCGCGTGGCTTCAGGGGCGGCCTTACGGGGTGATAGGCTCAGCGGTGCAATACGCAGCAAGGGAAGGAAACGCCATGCGGTCGGCGACGCTCGTTCTGGCATTTGCCGTTGCCTGCGCGGC
>CAYLMY010000026.1:0-14272 GCA_964384635.1 uncultured Undibacter sp. | reverse complement strand
GAAACGCCATGCGGTCGGCGACGCTCGTTCTGGCATTTGCCGTTGCCTGCGCGGCATCGCCCGCGTTCGCCCAGACGCGCGTCCTGGTCGCGCCCGAGCAGGCGCAGACTCAAGCCCAAGATCAGGCGCCGGCTCAGCAAGCTCCGGCCAAAGACGAGGAACAGGCGCCGCCCGAAGGCCCGGCTCAGCTGCCGGCGCAAGCGCAGGAGCCAACCTCGGCGCCGGATCCAGCCCAGGCGCAGACGCCGGCGAAAACCCAAGATCAAATTCCAAGCCAAGCACAGCGCCAGGATCGCGCGCGGCCGCTGGAGCCGGGCCGCTACAGCTTCAACCGGGTCGGGGGCGGGCTGCTGCGCCTCGACAACAAGTCGGGCAAGGTCGCGTTCTGCAAACCAATTTCGACGGGCTGGGTCTGCGACGTTGTGCCGGAAGAACGCGCGGCGCTGAAGAAGGAGATCACCCAGTTGCGCGACGAGGTGACGACCGTGAAAGATGCGGTGGCAGCCACCAAAGGCGAGATAGCGGCTGTGAAGGATGAGGTGGCAGCCACGAAAGGCATGGTGGCGGCTGTGAAGGATGAGATGGCTGCCACGAAAAGCGAAGTGTTGGCCATGAAGAACGAGGTGGTGGCCTTGAAGAATGAAATCGCCGCCTTGCGCGCGCCGCCGCCGCCTCCGGTGCCGCCGCAGACGGTGCCGCCGACGCCGCATTCCGGCAAGGACGGCGACGCGCAGATCAAGCTGCCGACCGCCGAGGACGTCGCCCGCGCCCGCGCTTTTATCGCGGACACCTGGCACCGGCTGGTCGAAATGATCGAGAACTGGCAAAAGGACGTGTTGCGCAAGAGCTAGCGTGTCACGTCGGAAGTATGCGCCAAACAAAATTGTCAGTCGTTACCGAGGCGAGCCCGCAACTGATCGCGAGCGCGACGTTGCGCGTGGATACGCCAGGCGCCGGCTTCACCGACATCACGCGCCATGCCGCCAACTTCATCGCGCAGGCGGGCGCCGGCGAGGGTGTGCTGCTGGCCTATCTGCGCCACACCTCGGCGTCGCTCACCATCCAGGAGAACGCCGATCCCGACGTGCAGTCGGATCTCACCGCCGCGCTCGATCGCCTGGCGCCGGAAGATGCCCCTTGGATCCACGACGTCGAGGGCCCCGACGACATGCCGGCGCATGTGAAGGCGATGCTCAACGGCGTGTCGCTGCATGTGCCGGTGATCGGCGGGGCGCTGGCGCTCGGCACCTGGCAGGGGATCTATCTGGTCGAGCATCGGCGCCGGCCGCACAGCCGCGAGGTGATCTTGCAGTTCGTCGGCAGCAGGCGGTGAGGAATCGTTCCCGTCCGCTCACATCCCCGCCAGTGCAAGCACCAGCGCGATTGCCCACATGGCGACCGCGATGGCCGAGGTCCACAGCGCGAAATTGAGATAGGTCTCTCGCAGCACCGTCGCGCTGACTCGCTGCGCATAGGCTTCCGGAGGCCGCAATTCCTTCGGTAAGTAAATCCACATCTCGGTTTTGCGGTACGGCTTGGTGCGCGCCTCGCGCGCCTTGTAGATCAGGATGCCGGCCATCAGGATCGTCATGGTGCCGCCGGCCTTGAACGCCAGCCGCAGGTCGTAGGACAAGCCGACCATCAGGCAAAAAATCGCCAGCGCGCCGAACAGGCACGCCCGCTGCGCGGTCTGGAATGCGATGCGGCGCATCCGTTCCATGGCACGCTCGGCGCCTCGTTTTCCCCTTCCGGGGCGCCGTTATTTTAGCGCAATTTGCGAGGTCTCGGCATTCACGAACTGTTGTGACGGCGCCGGATCGGCCTGCGCCAGGCTCCCCGCCAGGGCCATCACCAATGCCGAACAATAAAGCAGGCCGGCGAAGCCTGAGGCGCCCTTGGCAAAGTGCAGGAGCAGCAATTCCAGATGCCCCTTGGCCCAGCGCCGGCCGTCGTCGCCCGGCGGCCGCTCTTCCTCCGGCAGCGCGCGCCAGACCTCGCTGCGCTCAAGGCGCTCTTCGGTGAGAAAATAGACCCGCGCCAGCAGCCCGACGGAGAAGACCAAGGCGATCGTCGCACCGACCTCGAGGGCCAGCGCCGGGTCGAAGCTGAAGGCCAGCATCAGCAGTACGGCGGCAAGCGTGACGAAGCCGGCGTCGCGCGCCACGGTGAATAAGGCAAACCGCGTAAAAGGGTTCATGGCCCCTCCTTTCAGACCACCCGCCCCCGAGCTAAAAGCAAACGGCGTGCCAGACCGCGCCGCGCCCCAAGCAGGTCCGGAGTCAAAAACCCCGTAGCTGCCGCAGAGTTCCACTCTTGGGCGCCAGAAAACGATCGGCCAATTCGTCTAAAAATCGAGATTGTGCCGCGCGGCGCCTTGTTCGCTTGGCGCCCGCTTGATAGGGAACGGGCGCGGCCCGGTTGCCGCCCCGCACAGCGCCCCAAGGGGCATCATGGCACCGCAGCGCGCGCCCGCATGAACAGCTTTTGGGAAAAGACCGCTGACTTTCTGCGCGGCGCCGCGGGCCTACTCCGGACGCGGCGCGACACGACCCCGATCGACAGCGTGGCGGCGCTTGAAGATTTCGTCGCCACCCGTTCAGCCTACCTGGCGCAGAAGACGCTGTACGGCTACGTCAAGACACGCATGGGGATCCGCTATCCGGCCATGTTCGAGGACAAAAACATCATCGCCTCGCTCAACATCGCCAAGCTGCAGGTCTTCGCCGCCTGCCTGTCCGACCTGACCATCTATGCCGTCGCCACGGCGCTGCACGGGCTTGCCGTCGGCAATGATGACCGACAGGAAATGGCGCGGCGTTGTTACGCGGCCGGCTTGCACGAAATCATCCCCGATGCGTCCGCGGAATTCTCGGCGCAGAACCATATCGGCGAATTCGACCTCCGGCTCGCCGAGACCGACTGGCAGCGTGGTGCGCTGCAGCCGGAAAATTTTACGCGCAGCCCGCGCGCGCTGTTTCGATGGGCGCCGATCGAAGACAAGCTGAAGAATTTTGACAGCGAGATCATCGAGAATTCGGTCAAATATGCGTGGCGCGACATTCGCGAGCAATTTCACAAACGCATCGATGGCGGCGCGGTCGGCGCCGACTGGTCGCGCCAGCCGGCAAATTGACCGAAAATACTGGCGCGGGTGCGCGCGCTATTTGTTGAAATTATAGTAGATCATTTTGGCGACTTCGCTTTCCAGCGGGAAAGAGAGCATGCCCATCACCGAATAACCGAGCAGCCATGGCATCACGTAGAAGCGGATCATGAAGAAGAACCAGGCAACGTAGAGCGGCACCAGCAGGTCCAGCAAAAAGCTCGGCGTGATCGGCGCAAACAGCTTGAGCAGCGGATTGGTCACCCGCACGAAAAACCGCATGAAGAAGAAGCTCGAATCCTGCGGCAGGAAGAACCCCATCGCGGTCCGCCCGATCAGCGTCCACATGATCACGCCAAGGATGTAGTCGATGACGACGACCCAGATCGGGAAGATGGCAATCGGCATATTGGTCATGGCGCGTTCTTAGCATGTCCGAAAAAAATGAGGGGCGGGAAATTTTCCCGCCCCTCACGATTGCTTGGCCTAACGATCAGTGGGTTTGGGCGAGGATCGTGCCGCCAGTGGGCACGCGGACCTCGTCGACCATCCGCTGCGTTTCCGCGTCGGGCTCCGGCGTCATCAGGGTGACCGCCACCATGGTGACCAGGCTGACCGGCATGCCGATCATGCCGAACCGCAGATGGTCGATGGCGAACAACAGCGCGCCGCCGTGTTCGACCCACCAGAGGTAGCCGGCCCCGGCCACGAAGCCGCAGACCATGCCCGCGATCGCGCCTTCGCGGTTGGCCCGTTTCCACCACACGCCAAGGATGAGCGGGAAGAAGAGACCGGAGCACGCGAAGTCGAACGCCCAGGCCACCGCGCCGAGAATGCCGGTGAGCTGGAGCGACGCGATTGCGCACGCCGCCACGCCGATGATGACCAGAAGAATTCGCGCCACGATCAAACGCAGGCGGGAATCGGCATTCGGATCGATCATCTTGTAGTAAAGGTCGTGGCTGAGCGCGTTGGCGATCGCCAGCAGCAACCCGTCGGCGGTCGACATGGCCGCCGCCAGGCCGCCGGCGGCGACCAGGCCGGAAATGACGTATGGCAGACCGGCCATTTCCGGCGTTGCCAGCACGACAATATCGGGCCGCATGAAGAACTCGTTGAGTTGCAGGATTCCGTCATGATTGCTGTCGGAAACCTTGAGCATCCCAACGGCCGACCAGTTCTTGATCCACGCCAAATCGGCCACCGCGGCAAACGGCTTACCGATAATGGCGGTCGGAAGGTTCGGATCGAGCAACTGCAGCTTGGTCAGCGTCGCCAGGCAAGGCGCGGTGAAGTACAGCAGGAAGATGAAGAACAACGACCATGCCACTGACTTGCGCGCCGCCCGCACCGACGGGGTGGTGAAGTAGCGCATCAAAATGTGCGGCAAGGACGCCGTGCCGGCCATCATGCAGGCACAAAGCGTGAAGAACTTCCAGCTTTCCAAGGCCCCGCCGGTGGCGTTGATCGGCGTTTTCAGGGTACTGAGCCCCTTGAACGACTCGGTCGCCGCCGCCCCGAGATGCACCAGCGGCTGGAGTTCCTGAATGCGGTGCACGGCACCGCCGTAGGAGAAGTGCGGGATGATGCCGAAGCCCTGTACGTTGGACATCCAGATCACCGGTGTCAGGTAGGCGATGATCAGCACGATGTACTGCGCCACCTGGGTCCAGGTCACGGCCCGCATGCCGCCCAGCATGGAGCACATCAGGATGGCGACCAAACCGACCCAGATGCCGACGGCGAACGGGATCTGCAACGCGCGCGCGGCAATGGTGCCGGAGGCGTTGATCTGCGCGGTCACGTAGGTGAACGAAGCAACCACCAGGACGATCACCGCGCACAGGCGCGCCAAGTTGCCGCCGTAGCGGGTGCCGATGAAGTCCGGCACCGTGTAGCAGCCGAACTTGCGCAGGTAGGGCGCCAGCAGAGCGTTCACCAGCACATAGCCGCCGGTCCAGCCGACGACGAAGGCCATGTAGACGTAGCCGCCGAAATAGACGCCGCCGGCGAGCGCGACGAACGATGCGCCCGACATCCAGTCGGCCGCCGTCGCCATGCCGTTATAGACCGCCGGCACCTCGCGGCCCGCTACGTAGTAGGCGTCCAGTTGCATGGTGCGGGACAGCCAGCCGATGATCGCATAGATGCAGATCGTGAACGCGACGAAGAGAATGCCGATCGTTGCGGCGCTCACCCCCAGGCTGCTGAGGATGGACATCAATATGATGAAGACGATGAACCCGCCCGTGTAGATTCCGTACACTTTCGGGAGGTTATCGACCAGTCTGCCTTGCAAGAATGCCATAACGCGCCCCCTTTAATCTTCGTGCATGCCGAATTCGTCGTCGATTCTATCCTGCATCTGGTTCTGGATAGCAATCAACAAGACGAACGCGATCAGCGAACCTTGAGCGGTGAAGTAGAAGCCGAGCGGAAAGCCGATGAACTTCATTGAGTTCAGGTCATGCGCGTTCCACGGCAATACGAACGCGAAGATCGCCCAGATGATCAGAATGACAATCGTGAGGTTCCGCGTTTTCGCCCAATGTTGTTGTCTCTTTTCGTCGGTTGCAGCCATGGTCGTTCCCTCCTTATGTCGTGCCTCGCGATTGAAGGCACCGCTGCTGTTTGCACGTTATGGCGACCGGACACGAATGTGATCGGTATCGGGTCGTGCGAGACCGGCGAGCCTGTTCGCTTCTTTTCCGGAATCGCTTCGAACCGTTCCCCGCTTCGGCCGTTGTGTTGACCGGTGATCGACCGCGGCGGTGGACGATTCGCTTTCAGTCGCCTCCCTAAGCTTGCCGAGCCCGCGCGCTGTGCGGATCGGACGTTCGAACATGGGGGAGCTAACGGCGAAAAGAAGCGGCGCCCCCCGGCTTGCCGCTACACCCGGTCGCATCACCGAGTGGACCCAACTAACTTAGATTAACATTGCGTAACCCGCATCCTTATAAGACTTTCGGCCAAGAATTTTTTGCAAAGGCTCTGAAATAACTTGACAATTATCGTCCCACAATTGTTGCCTTGGGCCGGAAACAGATGCTGCATTGCACACTGTATGGGCTGTCGCGGTCCGGCGTTGCTGAAAATTTTTACCGCAGCAATCTCGTGCCGGCTGATAGTAAGCTATGGAGATGGCCGGCCGGTAAGCGCATGATTGCGGCCCTGCGGCGTTTAAGAGGTTGCTTCGTTTGAACGAGGTTACGAATTATCGGTTGCTGATCGCCGACGACCATCCGCTGTTTCGCGGCGCGTTGCGCGAGGCGGTCACGGGTTTGCTGGAGCGCGTGGACATCGCGGAAGCCGGCACCTTCGATGAGGTCGCCGAATTGCTCGACCGGGGCGGCGAGGTCGATCTCATCCTGCTGGATCTCACCATGCCCGGCGTGCGCGGCTTTTCCGGGCTCATGTATATGCGCGCGCAATATCCGAGCGTGCCGGTGATCGTGGTGTCGGCGAACGACGACCCAAGCGCCATCCGTCGCTGCATGGAATTCGGCGCCTCCGGCTTCATCCCCAAGACGCTCGGCGTTGATGTCATGCGCAGCGCCATCCGCGGTGTGCTCGACGGCGGATTGTGGACGCCGCCCGACGTCGATCTCACGGCCGGGTCGGACGCAGAGACCAGTGAATTGATGGCGCGCATGGCGACGCTGACACCACAGCAAGTTCGCGTGCTGATGATGCTGTCGGAGGGCCTGCTCAACAAACAGATCGCCTATCAACTCGGCGTGTCGGAGGCGACGGTGAAGGCGCACGTCTCCGCCATCCTGCAGAAGCTCGGCGTCGAAAGCCGTACGCAAGCGGTGATCGCCGCCGCCAAGATCGAGACCGGCCAGTGGCCGCAGAACGCCCCGGCGGAGGGGTGACTTTCAAGCATTGAGTTTGCCACGAACGGGAGGCGTATTCGCTTCTCCTCTCCCCTCGTGGGAGAGGGTGCCCGAGCGAAGCAAGGGCGGGTGAGGGGGAAAGTGACTCTCGATAGGCACTTGCCCCCTCACCCGGCTCGCGCTCGCTATCGCTCCGCGCTCGCCATTCTCTCCCACGAGGGGAGAGGGCAAGAGAGCACGCGGCACGCCATTGCCTTCTCAGAGATTGCCTACTCCGCCGCCGCTACCCGCAGCACACGCCATTGCGCCAAGAGTGCCCGCAGCGCTGCCGGCTTGATCGGCTTGTGCAACACCAAAATACCTTCGGCGCGCGCCTGCTCGCGCACGGCCGGCGAGCGGTCGGCGGTGATCAGGATCGCCGGCACCTCGCCGCAGCGCCGGCGCAGCGCCAGGATGGCGTCGATGCCGTTGCCGTGGTCGAGATGATAGTCGACCAGCAAGCCGTTGGGCATGGTGCGGCTTTCCGCGATTGCGGCCAGCGCGGTGTCGAGATCCGGCGCCTTGATCACCTCGCAGCCCCAGCCGTGCAGCAGTGTCTCCATGCCGTCGAGTACCGCCGGCTCGTTGTCGATGCAGAGCGCGGTGGTGCCGACCAGCTGGCCGGGATCGACGCGCGCGTCGTCGCGCGCCGGCAGGTCGATTGGCACCGTGTTCGACAACGGCACAGTGACTGCAAAATGCGAGCCGCGGCCGACGGTGGAGGAAACCTCCACCCGGCAGCCGAGCACCCGCGCCACGCGTTCTACGATCGACAGTCCCAAGCCGAGCCCGCGCGCGATCTTGGCGCCCTCGTCGAGCCGATGGAACTCCACGAAGATGTCGCGCTGCTTGGACCGGGGAATGCCGACGCCGGTGTCGTAGACGTCGATGTGCAAATTCTCGCCGTGCCGCCGGCAGCCGATCAGGACGCGGCCGGCCGGCGTGTATTTGATGGCGTTGGAGACCAGATTCTGGATGAGCCGGCGCAAGAGCCGCCGGTCGGCGCGCACCACAGCCGAGCAAGGCACGAATTTAAGCTCGAGTCCCTTGCCGGCGGCGAGGGGTGCGAATTCCAGCTCGATCTGGCGCATTAGCTCGTCGATGCGGAAGCTCATGAATTCCGGGCGCATCGCGCCGGTATCGAGCCGCGACATATCGAGCAGCGCGCCGAATATTTCCTCCACCGCCTCGAGCGAGGCGTCGACGTTGTCGATCAGGCGCGCCTCCTCGTGCCCGCGCCGGCGCTCGATCAGGCTGGTGACGTAAAGCCGCGCCGCGTTGAGCGGCTGCAATATGTCGTGGCTTGCCGCCGCCAGGAACTTGGTCTTGGAAATATTGGCGGCATCGGCCTCGCCCTTGGCGCGCGCCAGCGCGGCGTTGAGCAGCGTAAGCTCCTCGGTGCGCTCGCGCACGCGCCGCTCCAGCGTCTCGTTGGCGCGCTCGAGCGCTTCGGCCGCCTCCACGCTGGCGGTGATGTCGGTGAAGGTGGTGACGATGCCGCCGTCCGGCATGCCGTTGGCGCGCACCTCGATCACCATGCCGGGCTCGGCGAAGCGTTCCAAAAACGGCTCGTGGCCTTCGACGTAGCGCGCGAGTTGCGTATGCACGAACTCGTCGATGCGGTCCTGGCTGACTTCGCTGCGGCGGCCGTTGAAGCGCAGGATCTCGGCGAGCCCTATGCCGACCCGGATCAGGCTCGGCGGCAGGTCGAGGATTTCGCCGAACTGCCGGTTCCAGCAGATCAGCTGCAGGTCCTTGTCGAATACCGCGATGCCCTGGCGCACGTGGTCGAGCGCGGTCTGCAATATTTCGCGGTTGTACTGGATCGCGGCGTTGGCGTCGTCGAGCAGCTTGAGCGCGGCCTTGGTCGAGACCGTGCGCTTGCGCAACAAGAGCGACAGCACCAGCCGCGATGAGGCCGCCCCGATGGCGGAGGCGAGGATGTGCTCGGCATAGCGCACCAGCCGGAAATCGGCCTCTTCGTTTGGCTCGATGCTGATGCGCTGGCCGGCGGCGAAACTGTCGAAGGCGGCGCGCGTGCGCTCCTCGCCGAGGTAGCGCGCCACTGTCGTCTCAAGCTCCTCCACCGTCACCGAGGAGCGCCAGAGCCGGAAACTCGGCGCGATCGGCGTCAGCTCGGACGGCACGAACAAATTGGCCTGCAACCGCTCGATCGGCGAAGGCGCCTGGCGCAGCGAGAAGCCGACATAGGCGAGCATATTGATCGTCAGGCTCCAGACCACGCCGTGCACGAGCGGCGGCAGTTCGAGCCCGAGCAGATGCTGCGGCCGCAGCATGGCGATGCCCCATGGCCCGTCGGTCAGGATGTGCCGCGCGACAATGCCGATATCGGCAAAGCTCGGCAGCAGCAGTGTATAGGTCCATACCAGGATGCCGGCGGTCATGCCGGCGATGGCGCCGGCAGCGGTGGCGCGCCGCCAGAACAGCCCGCCGAAAAACGCCGGCGCCAGCTGCGCGATCGCCGCGAACGAGAGAATGCCGATGGCGAAAAGCTGCGCCTCGCCGGCCGACCGGTAATACAGGTAGGCGAGCAGCAGCAGCGCGAAGATCGCTACCCGCCGCACCGTCAACAGCAGCGAACCGATGTTCTCGCGACCGGTGATCAGCGCCTCGCGCCGCTGCAGCACCAGCGGCATGACGATGTCGTTCGACACCATGATCGAGAGCGCGACCGATTCAACGATCACCATAGCGGTCGCCGCCGACAAGCCGCCAACGAAGGCGGCGATGGTGAGAATGTTGGAGCCGGTGTGCAGCGGCAGCGCCAGCACGAACATGTCGCTGTCGACGGCACCGGTGGGGAAGGTCAAGAGGCCGGCGAGCGCGATCGGCACGACGAACAGATTGATCAGCACGAGATAAAGCGGAAACAGCCAGCGCGCGCGCCTGATCTCGTCTTCGTTATGGTTCTCCACCACTGTCACATGGAATTGCCGCGGCAGCAGGATGATCGCGACAAACGACAACAGCATGGTGGCGATCAGCGTGTCGAAGGGCGGCTCGCGCGAGAGGATCGCAGAGGTATTCGGATTCCCGCGCGCCGCTTCCAGCAGCGCGCTCGGGCCCCCGAACATCCAGAAGGTCACGAAGATACCGACCGCCAGGAACGCGAACAGCTTGACGATCGACTCGGTGGCGATCGCCAGCATCAAGCCGTCCTGATGCTCGGTGGCGTCGATATGGCGGGTGCCGAACAGCACCGCGAAGGCCGCCATCGACAGCGCCACGAACAGCGCGATGTCGCCGAGCAGAGGCCGCGTGACGCCGGCGCCCGGCGCGATGTGCGCAATAATGGTCTCGAGCGAGGACGACACCGCCTTGAGCTGCAACGCGATGTAGGGAACCGTGCCGACGATGGCGATCAGCGCGACGGTAGCGGCCACCGCCTGGCCCTTGCCGTAGCGCGCGGCGATGAAGTCGGCAATCGAGGTGATGTTCTGCGCCTTGGCCAGCCGCACGATGCGCACGATCAGCGGCGTGAACAGGCCGATCATCAGCACCGGGCCGATATAGATGGTGAGAAATTCGTAGCCGGTGCGCGAAGCCGAGCCGACCGAGCCGAAGAAGGTCCAGGAGGTGCAGTAAATCGCCAGCGACAGCGGATAGATCAGCAGCTGGGTGCGGCCGTCATGACGCAAGCCGCGCCTGCGGTCCCCGTAGCTCGCCACCAGGAACAAGAGCCCGATATAGGCAAGCGCCACCGCGATGACGACCCAGCCTTGCAGCATGCACGCTCCGGTCTGGGGCACAGCCCTGCTTTAACGGCCGACCCCCGTCTAAATTAGTGTATCGCCCGCCAAGTCACCATAGAATGGAGAAAGGCATCGCGGCTGCCGCCACGCCCGCCGAAAAGCCCCGTTTTGCGGGCCAATCGCGCTAGGCTGGCCGCCGAATGGGCCTAACAACGCCGCCGGGCGGGGGTTAATGGCAATAGTCAGCAACGCAACGCCGCTGATCGCGCTCGATGCCTTCGTCATCGATACCGAGACGACGGGGCTCGATCCGGCCAAGGCGCGCATCGTCGAAATCGGCGCGTTGCCGCTGAAAGGCGGCAAGCTCGACGAAAAATCTGCGCTGCGCCAGCTCGTTCATCCGGGCCAGCATATCCCTGAGGTGGCGACCCGCATCCACCATATTGACGACGCGATGGTGGCGTCGGCGCCTGGGTTTGCCGCCGTGTGGCCGGAGCTTGCCGCCGCGATCTCCGGCTCGATCCTGATCGGCCACACGCTCGGCTTCGATCTTGCCGTGCTCAGGCGCGAATGTGAACGCGCTCGCCTGCCGTGGAACGCCCCGCGCACGCTCGACACCCGCCTGTTGGCGCAGGTCGCCGAACCCAATCTCGGCAGCTACACGCTCGAGGCTCTGGCGAGCTGGCTCGGCGTTTCAGGCGACGGCCGCCACTCCGCGCTCGGCGACGCCACGCTCACTGCCAGGATTTTCCTCGCGCTACTGCCTAAGCTGCGTGCCGGCCAAATCCGCACGCTGGCCGAAGCCGAACAGGCCTGTCTCGCGCTCACCCATGTGCTTGAGGATCAGCATCGCGCCGGCTGGGAGGGAGCGGTGGCGCCGCCGCGCGCGCGCGAGGAACGGGCGCTCGCGCGCATCGATTCCTATCCCTACCGCCACCGCGTGGCCGACGTGATGAGCGCGCCGCCGCAATTCGTCGCGGCCGGCGCCGCGCTCGGCGACGCGCTGCAACGCATGGCGCAGGACAAGATCTCGTCGCTGCTGGTCTCGGCCAAGGATGAGGGCCGCCCGATGCGCGCGCACGACACCGGCATCGTCACCGAGCGCGACGCGCTGCGCGCGGTCGCCGCGCACGGCGCCGAGGCGCTGGCGCGGCCGGTCAGCGCCTTCGCCAGCAAGCCGCTGGTGGCGGTGCAGGCCGCCGGTTTCGTCTACCGCGCGCTCAGCCTCATGAGCCGGTTCAACTTTCGCCATCTCGGCGTCGAAGACGAGAACGGCGAGCTTTGCGGTATCGTCACTTCCCGCGACCTGTTGCGCCTGCGCGCGCAGGAGGCGACGATCCTCGGCGACAGCCTCGACCGGGCCGACGACGTGCCGACGCTGGCCGCGGCCTGGGCGCGGTTGCCGCAGGCCGTTGGCGCCCTGCTGGCGGAAGAGGTGAGCGGACGCGACATCGCCGCGGTGATCTCGCGCGAGCTCTGCGCGCTCACCCGGCGCGCCGGCGTGCTGGCCGAGCGGCGCATGAAAGAAGAGGGGCAGGGTGACACGCCGTGCCCCTATGCCTTGTGCGTGCTCGGCTCCGGCGGCCGCGACGAGAGCATGCTCGCCATGGATCAGGACAATGCCATCGTGTTTGCCGAGGGCGAGCCCGGCGGCACCGCCGACCTCTGGTTCGGGCGGCTGGGCGGCATGGTCGCCGATATCCTGCACGAGGTCGGCGTACCCTATTGCGAGGGTGGCGTGATGGGAAGGAACGAACAATGGCGCGGTTCGCTTGCGACCTGGCGCGCGCGCGTTTCCGACTGGATCACCCGCTCGAAACCGGAAGACCTGCTGTCGGTCGATATCTTTTTCGATCTGGTCGGCGTCCATGGCGACCCTGCGCTGGCGCAGGAGCTATGGCGCGGCGGCTTCGACGCCGCGCAGGGCAACGCCGCCTTCGCCAAGCTGCTGGCGGATGCCCCCGGCGGAATGCCGCCCGGGCTCAATTTTTTTGGCGGCTTGCGCGCCCAGAATGGCCGCATCGATCTCAAGCTGGTCGGCTTGTTCGGCATCGTGTCCACCGCGCGCGTCCTGGCGGTGCGCTATCATCTGCTGGAGCGCTCGACGCCGGCGCGGCTGGCCGCCGCCGCCGCGCTCGGCCGCGGTGGCCACGACCTCGACGCGTTGGCGCGCGCGCAAGCGCTGTTCCTCGATCTCATCCTCGATCAGCAGATCGCCGACGTGAAAGGCGGCCTGCCGCCGAGCAACAAGGTCGCGGTCAAGCGGCTGACCCGCCCGCAGCGCCAGGCCTTGCACGAGGCGCTCGGCGCCGTACGCCATCTCGACACGCTCACGCGCGATCTGCTTTTTTGAATAGCTGCCGCGATTTGACGGAATGCTCCACGCGCGGCATTGATCGCGTCCCGTGCCATCATCACCCGTCCGCCTGGAAACCCTCCGCCGCGTCGCCGAGACGCTGGCCATCGCGGCCGTCGGCGGCGCCGCTTTCGGTTTGCTCGGGCTGCCCGCCGGCTGGCTGTCGGGGGCGATCCTGACGGCGTCCGCCGCCGCGTTTGCCGGCCGGCCGCTGCTGATTCCGACGCTGCTGACGCGCTCTATTTTTGTCGTCATCGGCATCTCGCTGGGTGCGGTGGTGACACCGGAGACGCTGCAAGGCGTGACGACCTATCCGGCCAGCATCGCGGTGCTGATCACGGCGCTCATTTGCGTCAACCTGGCCGGCGCCGTCTATCTCCATTTCGCGCACGGCTGGAAACTGCTGTCGGCCTATCTGGCGTCTTCGCCCGGCGCCATGTCGCAGGTGCTGGTGATCGCTTCCGAGCTCGGCGGCGATCTGTCGGGCATTGCGATCGTGCAGAGCCTGCGGGTGGTGATCATCGCGCTCGGCATGCCGACCGGGCTGGCCCTGTTGGGCTTTGTCGGCCACGCCGTGCGCCGCGGTAACGGGCCGCTGACGTTTGCGGTCGCCGACGAGCTCGCGATCCTGGTGGCTGTTTCGACGGTCGTGGCGCTGATCGCCCACCGCATCCGCTTTCCCGGCGGCCTGCTGTTTGGCGCCATGTTTGCCTCGGTGGCCTTGCATGGCACGTCGCTCGTGCATGCCGTGATACCGCCCTGGGTAGCCAATGCCGCCATGATCGCACTCGGCGCGGTGGTTGGCGCGCGCTTTGCCGATACGCCGCTGCGGCTGCTGGCGAATTATCTCGGCGCCGCCTTCGGGTCGGTTGCGGTGACGGTCGGCATCGCCGCGTTGTTCGCCGTCGGCCTGATCGCCGTGCTGTCGCTGCCGGTGGCCGAGGTGATGATCGCCTACGCGCCCGGTTCGGTCGACGCCATGATGCTGCTGGCATTGGCGCTGCATCTCGACCCGGTCTATGTCGGCGCCCACCACGTCTGCCGCGTCATATTCGTGTCGGTGATGTTGCCCTTGGTCTCGCGGCGCCTCGCGCCCGCGCGCGCCGAAGCGCTCGAGCAGCCGCATTCGCGGCCGACGTTTCAGGATTGAATACCAGGCCGTGGGGGGTACGCCGACGAATGTCCGTTAGCGGAAGTAAAGCGGACATCGCAAAATCGGCGCGAA
>CAYLMY010000025.1:6744-24319 GCA_964384635.1 uncultured Undibacter sp. | reverse complement strand
GGCCGCAATTTACCGGAAGACCGCATCCGCCAGGGTTTTGAGGCTTGCGTGGCGTAAGGGGAAATTTGGCGACGCCACACACTCGGCGTCATGCCCGGGCTTGACCCGGGCATCCATGATGTCTTGCAACGCGCAATAGCCTTACGTAAGCCCCTCTTTGCCGAAACTCTTCATGGATTGCCGGGTCAAGCCCGGCAATGACAGCGCAGAGCATGTCCGACACCACCGCCCCATTATCCTCCCTTGCCGACCGCGTCCGCCCCGTAGATGCGGGCGGCCCCGTGGTCGCCGCGCATTTCCTCGGCCAAACCCCGGTGTTCGTGCTGGGCGAGGAAACGCTGCTGTTCGCGCCCGAAGGCGAGGAACGCCGCGTGCAGATCCACGGCGGCGGCATTCTGTGCAGCGCCTGCGACGGTCAGCGCATCGTCACTGGCGGCGACGATGGCACGCTGGTCGAAACCGATGCTCAGGGCGAGAACGCTAAGCTCGCCACCGACGAAAAGCGACGTTGGGTTGATCAGGTGGCGCTGGCGCCCGACGGATCGGTCGCCTGGTCGGCCGGAAAGGTGGCGCACGTGCTCACTAAAAAAGGCGAAGAGCGCACGTTCGAAGCGCCCTCGACGGTGGCGGGCCTGGCCTTTGCGCCGAAAGGTTTCCGCCTCGCCATTGCCCATTACAACGGCGCCACGCTCTGGTTTCCAAACGCGCCCGGCGCCGCGCCGCAGAAACTGGAATGGAAGGGCTCCCATCTCGCCGTCGCCGTCAGCCCGGGCGGCCACTTTCTGGTGACCACTATGCAGGAGCCGGCGCTGCACGGCTGGCGCATCGCCGACAGCCAGCACATGCGCATGTCGGGTTATTCGGCGCGGGTGCGCTCGCTGTCGTGGAGCGCGGATGGCGCCTTCCTCGCCACCTCGGGCTCCGAGCAGCTCATCCTCTGGCCGTTCGACGGCAAGGACGGGCCCATGGGACGTCAGCCGAAGATTTTGGCGCGCTCGCAAGCCCGTGTGTCGGTGGTATGCTGCCACCCGCGCCAACCGCTGGCGGCGGTGGGCTATGCCGACGGCGCGGTGGTGTTGGTGCGCCTCGATGACGGCGCGGTGATCTCCGTGCGGCAGGGCGATGGCCAAAATGTGAGCGCGCTCGCCTGGGACGCCGCCGGCCAGATTCTCGCCTTCGGCACCGAGGCGGGCAGCGCAGGCATTCTCACTTTCTGACGTTTATAGAATAGTTACGCGACGAAACAGGAACCCACCATGCAGACCAGATTGTCGCGCTTTGGCTTTGTCGTTCTGGCGGCCCTTGGGCTCGCCGTTGTCACGCTTTCGGCGCCGCCGATGCTGGGCGGGCCGACGCCTGCCGCGGCGCAGGCGTCCGAGGATTTCATCTACGCACTTGAGCCCTATGGCCGCTGGATCCGTCATGCGCGCTTCGGCGAGGTCTGGGTGCCGGCCGATCTGCCGCGCGGCTGGCGGCCCTATGAATACGGCCATTGGGTTTACACCGACGAGTGGGGCTGGTTCTGGGTGTCCGATCCCGAAGAAGAGGATTGGGGCTGGGTCACTTTCCACTACGGTCGCTGGGCCCACGAACGCCGCATCGGCTGGTTCTGGGTTCCCGGCGACGAGTGGGCGCCGGCCTGGGTCGATTGGCGTTACGGCGACGGCACTGTCGGCTGGGCGCCGCTGCCGCCCGACCCGTACATCGCGGTCTACGAGGCGGACCCGTTGTTCTGGGCTTTTGTGGCGGTCCGTTACCTCACGCAGCCGCGCTGGCGGCACTACGCCGTGTCGTCGCGCCATCGCGCCGCCTGGCTGCGCCGCAGCCACGTCGTCAACCGTACCTTCGGCGTGCGCGGCGCGCGGCTTGCGATCAATCCCGGCCTATCGCCGGCATTCGTTGCCGCGCAGACGCATAGCGCGCTGCCCGCCTACCGCGTGCGCCCGCGCGTGCTCGGCCGCACTCAAGGCGTGGCAGGCGCAGTGCAGGTGAACCGCGCGGACCTGCGCGCCGGCCGTGGCACGCAGCCGCGCGGCCGCAACGCCCGCCGCGGCAGCGGCGCCAATGCGGTGACCTTGCAGCAAACCACTACGATCAAACCGTCGACGAGCGCCGCGCCGCAGCGGCTGCAGAAGGGCCAGCGCGGCCATCTCGGCAGCCATCCGCCGCGCGCCGCCCAAGGTGGCGTGGCGCCCAAGCAGCAGCAGGTTCAACCGCCGCCGCCCGCGCAGCCGCAGCCATTGCAGCAGCAGAAAGCGCCGCAACCGGTGCAGCAACAGCAGCAGCGCCAGCAACGCGATCATCAACCGCCGCAGGCCAAGCCCACCCGTCCACTGGTGCCGCAGACGCCACCGCCAGCGGTGAAGAAGCAGATGCCAGCGCCGACGGGGAAGAAACTGACACCGCCGCCGGCCGTGAAGAAGCAGACGCCACCGCCAACGGTGAAGAAGGCGCTGCCGTCGACGATGAAGAAACAGGTGCCAGCACCCACGGTGAAGCAGGCGCCGCCGCCAACCGTGAAACGGGTCGCGCCGCCGCCGACGGTGAAGCGCGTGGCCCCGCCGGCGCAGCCGAAGCATCCGGTGGTCAAGCAGGCACCGCCGCCCAAGCCGGCCCAGGTCCACAAGCCGCGGCCGCCCGCGACGAAGCAGGCCGCGCCGGCCAAACCGGCCGCAAAGCCGGCGGCCAAGAACAAGAACACGAACAAGAAAAAGTCGGACAAGAAGAAGCCCGACGAAAAACAATAAGCCGGGCTTACTAGCCAAAACAAAATGGGCGGCCGCGAGGCCGCCCAATGCGTTTAGGATGCGGCGCCGCCGGCGTTAGCGCACCAGCACGTTCCTGAACTGCCAAGGGTCGCGCCTGTCGAGGTCTTCCGGAAACAGGCCGGGGCGGCCGCTGAGCGGCGTCCAGTTGGTGTAGGCGCCGACGACCGGGCCGAGATAGGGCAGCTGCACTTCGAGACAACGCCGGTAGTCCATTTCGTCGGCCTCGACGATGCCGGCCTTCGGGTTCTCGAGCGCCCACACCATGCCGGCGAGCACGGCGGAGGTCACTTGCAGGCCGGTGGCGTTCTGGTAAGGCGCAAGGTCCCGGGTTTCGTCGATCGAGAGCTGCGAGCCGTACCAGTAGGCGTTTTTCTTGTGGCCGTAGAGCAGCACGCCGAGCTCGTCGATGCCGTCGGCAATCTCATGTTCGTCCAGAATGTGGAACTGTTTCTGTCGCTCGCCGGCGCGGCCGAACATCTCATGCAACGACAGCACCGCGTCGTTGCAGGGGTGATAGGCGTAGTGGCAGGTCGGCCGGTAGATCAACTTGCGGCCCTGGCGCAGGGTGAAGTAGTCGGCGATCGAGATCGACTCGTTGTGGGTGACCAGGAAGCCGTATTGGGCCCGCGCGGTCGGCGTCCAGGAGCGCACGCGGGTATTGGCGCCGGGCTGCAGGATATAGATCGCCGCCTGGGAGCCCTTCTGATGCTTGCGCGCGTTGGCCGGCATCCACTTCTCGTGGGTGCCCCAGCCGAGTTCGGCCGGCTGCAGACCCTCGGATATGAAGCCTTCCACCGACCAGGTGTTGACGAACACGTCCATCGGCTTGGGCTGTTTGGCGCGCTGGGTGTCGCGTTCGGCGATGTGGATGCCCTTGATGCCGGCCTTCTTGGCAAGCCGGCCCCAGTCCTCGCGCGTTTTCGGCTCCTTGAACTTGACGCCGGTGTCGCGCGCGACATTGACCAGCGCCTGCTTGACGAACCAGGACACCATGCCGGGATTGGCGCCGCAGCAGCTCACCGCCGTGGTGCCGCCCGGATTCTTGCGGCGTGCGGCCATGATGGTCTCGCGCAGGGCGTGGTTCGAGCGCTCCTCCGGCCCGAGCTTGGGATCGAAGTAGAAGCCGTACCAGGGCTCGACCACGGTATCGATGTAGAGCGCGCCGATCTCGCGGCACATCTCCATGATCTCGAGCGACGAGGTGTCGACAGAGACGTTGACGCAGAAGCCCTGGCCGCCGCCGGCGGTGAGCAGCGGGGCGAGCAGGTGACGGTAATTGTCCCGGGTTACGGCTTCGTGGACGAAGCGGATACCGCGCTCGTCCAGGAGCTTGCGGTCTTTGTCCTCCGGATCGATGACGACGAAGCGGGACTTGTCGTAGGAGAAATGGCGCTCGATCAGGGGCAGGGTGCCTTTGCCGATCGAGCCGAAGCCAATCATCACGATAGGCCCGTCGATTCGGGCATGAACGGGCCAATCTGTCATTCCGAATCTCTCCAGCGATCGTTGGGTGATATCCGCCATGGCGCACAAACGGAAGGGCAGCCGCGTCAAAAACCGGCGCGGCGTCCACGATTTTCTGCCCTGTTGGCTTAGGCGGCGGCCGCGATTGCCGGCTGCGGCAGTTTTTCGCCGGTCGCGCGGACAAGTCCGCGGGCGCCGTCGAGCGCGCCGGCCTTGAGCTCGAGCGCGAGCAGGCGGTGGCGCTCGAACGGACCGGGCAGCCGCATGGCCGCGGTCTTCTCAACGGAGAAGCCGAATCGGCCATAATAGGGCGAATCGCCCACCAGCATCACGGCGCCATGGCCGAGCCGGCGCGCTTCAAATAATGCGCGGCGCACCAGCGCGGCGCCGATGCCGTGGTTTCGACAGTCGGCCGCCACCGCCACCGGGCCAAGCAGTAGCGCTTGCTGGCCGGAGGCGCAGCGGACATGCCAAAGCCGCGCGGTGCCGATGACGCGCCGGCCCTCGGCGGCGATAAGACTCAAGCCATCCGCCGGCAGCCGGCCCTCGCGCAGGCGCTCGGAGCTTTTTCGCCGGCGGGTCTCGCCGAACGCTTGGTCGAGCAGCGCTTCGCGCGCTTTGACATCGGCCGTGCGTTCATGACGCAACGTGATCATTTCAGGCCCTTCCCAGCCCCGCAGTGCGCTGAGCGCGCGCCGGCGGGACGCAAATCGTCCGCATGAGGGGGAAGGGGAGGCAGGCTAAGCCCGCCTCCCGTCGATGTCAGATGTGGTACGTCTTCAGCGGCCCGAAGCCGTTGAAGGCCACCGACGAGTAGGTCGCCGTATAGGCGCCGGTGCCCTCGATCAGCACCTTGTCGCCGATCTCCAGGCTGACCGGGAGCAGGTAAGGCTCCTTCTCGTACAGCACGTCGGCCGAATCGCAGGTCGGTCCCGCCAGCACGCAAGGCGCGGTGGCGTCGCCGTCGCGCGGGGTGCGGATCGGGTAGCGGATCGACTCGTCCATGGTCTCAGCCAGGCCGCCGAACTTGCCGATGTCGAGATAGACCCAGCGCACGTCGTCTTCCTCGCTCTTCTTGGAGACAAGCACGACCTCGGCCTCGATCAGGCCGGCATTGCCGACCATGCCGCGCCCCGGCTCGATGATGGTCTCCGGGATGCGGTTGCCGAAGTGCTTGCGCAGCGCGCGGAAGATTGCCGTGCCGTAGGTTTTCACCGTCGGCACGTTCTTCTGGTACTTGGTCGGGAAGCCGCCACCCAGGTTGACCATGGTGAGGTTGATGCCGCGCTCGCCGCACTCGCGGAACACCGCGGCCGCCGAGGCGAGCGCGCGGTCCCAGGCGTGCTGGTTGCGCTGCTGGGAGCCGACATGGAACGAGACCCCGTGGGGCTCGAGCCCGAGCCGCAGCGCGTGCTCCAGAACGTCCACGGCCATGGCCGGCTCGCAGCCGAACTTGCGCGACAGCGGCCAGTCGGCGCCCACGCAGTCGGACAGGATGCGGCAGAACACCTTAGATCCGGGCGCCGCGCGCGCGACCTTCTCGACCTCGGCCTTGCAGTCGACCGCGTAGAGGCCCACCCCGAGCGCGAAGGCGCGCGCGATGTCGCGCTCCTTCTTGATGGTGTTGCCATAGGAGATGCGGTCGGGCGTGGCGCCGGCCGCCAGCGCCAGTTCGACCTCGCTGAGCGAGGCGGTATCGAAGCAGGAGCCGAGACTGGCCAGCAGCGCCAGCACTTCCGGCGCCGGATTGGCCTTTACGGCGTAGAACACGCGCGTGTCGGGCAGGGCCTTGGCGAAGGCGTTGTAGTTGTCGCGCACGACGTCGAGGTCGACGACCAGGCAAGGCCCGTCCTCGCGACGCTTATGCAGGAACTCTCGGATGCGCTCAGTCATGGCGCTCTCCCTTACAGCTTAGGGGGCGACCTTGCCCCGGATGTCGCAGGATCTCGGAGGCTCGCGTTGGCGCGCTGTGGGGACGCGCTTCGGCTTGCGCTCTAAGACCTGCTCACGCTGCCTTGGATTGGAAGGGGGAGCCCCCCGTCCGCACGGCCGGCAAAGATGAACAAGCCTCTTCGGTGAGCCGGCGGTGGAGACCGGCAGAGACCTAGGAAGCCCGATCGTCGTTGCTTTAAGCCGCGTCCCCTGCTGAGAGCAGAGTGTGCTGGTTTCGCCTCCAGCTGCCGGTCAGATTTCTTGGAGAGCTTGGCTTCTCTCTCCAGGCGGCTGGCGGGCCTCTTGTCCCGCTACCTACCGACCGACACACGGCCACAGGCACGTGCGAAATTGGGCAATGGTGAAATAACAAATTTTTCGCGCGATGCAAGAGAATTAGTTCGCGTTAGGAAAAAACTTTCTTAACTTTTTCTGAGACACGTCGTCACGCGCGCTCACGCACGCGCGGTGAACGGCTCGATGCGGTGCGCGGAGCGGATAAACTGCGCCATGATGGCGATGCCGCAGAGCACGAAGATGCCGTCGAGGATGCGCTGACCGATGCTGCCGAGATCGAACAAAGTAGCGAGCGCCCAGGACGAGGCGAAGGCGGCGCCGAACACCTCGGCGCCGATCAGGATGGCGGCGCTGACGACGGTGATGACATTGAGCCAGACGACGCGGCGGCCTTCGGCCATGACAAGCTCCCTTACAATGTCCGCAATCAACCTGAATCCGGACGTGGAATCAAGTCTTTATGCGCGCGGCCCGTTGCCGGGTGCCTTTGATCTCGCGCATGGCGGCGCCACGCGCGCGCTTGCAGATTATTAACTATGGAAGCTGCGCGCACCCTGAAAATCATCCGCCCGTATCTCGCCGGCCTCGCCGCGCTCGGACTGGCGGTCGGCTTCGCCGTCCGGTTCGTCGGGCTCGGCGTCTGGTCGGACGTCATCTGGGCGGCGGTCACGGTTCCGGTGCTGCTCGCGCTGCTCACCGAGATTGTGACCAGTTTGCGGCGCGGCGACCTCGGGCTCGACATCGTCGCCGCGCTGTCGATGACGGCGGCGCTGCTGGTTGGCCAGGACCTCGCCGCGGCCATCGTCGCGCTGATGTATGCCGGCGGGCAGCTCCTGGAGGCCTTCGCCGAGCGGGCGGCCCGGCGCGAGATGACTGCCTTGCTGGCGCGGGTGCCGCGCGTCGCGCTGCGTCACCGCGACGGCCAGCTCGAGGAAGTGGCGCTCGACCTTATCCTGCCCGGCGATCGGCTGCTGGTGCGCCAGGGCGACGTGGTGCCGGTGGACGGAACGGTGGCCGAGGGCGTGGCAGTGCTCGACCAGTCGGCGCTCACCGGTGAGGCGCTGCCGGTGCAGCTGGGCATCGGTCAGGCGGTCATGAGCGGCTCGACCAATGTCGGCGAGGCCTTCGACCTGACCGCGACCCGCCGGGCCGAGGAGAGCACCTATGCCGGCATCGTGCGTCTGGTGGAGGCGGCGCAGCGCTCGCGTGCCCCGATGTCGCGGCTGGCTGACCGCTACGCCATCGTCTTCCTGGCGGTGACGGTGGCGCTGGCAGGTGCGGCCTGGGCGCTGGCCAGCGATCCGATCCGGGCGGTGGCGGTGCTGGTGGTGGCGACGCCCTGTCCGCTCATCCTGGCGGTGCCGGTCGCCATCGTGTCCGGGCTCTCGCGCGCGGCCAAGCTCGGCATCCTGATCAAGGGCGGCAAGGCGATCGAGACGCTGGCCCGCGTGCGTGCGCTGGTCATCGACAAGACCGGCACGCTGACCCTGGGCGAAGCCCGCATCGTGTCCACCCGCACGGCGGACCACATCACGCCCGACGTGCTGTTGCGGCTCGCTGGCTCGCTCGACCAGGCCTCCAAGCACATCATCGCCCAGACCATCGTCGCCGAAGCGCGCGCCAAGGGTCTGGCGCTGGCGATCCCCTCCGAGGTGGTGGAGACGCCGGGCGAGGGCATCGTCGGCCGGGTCGAGGGCCGCCAGGTCATGGTCGGCGGCCCGCGCTTCATCGCGGCGCACATCGCCGATGGCGGGCTCTCGACGCTCGGTCGCGACCGCCCGCCCGGCGCCGTCGCGGTAGCCGTGGCGGTGGACGGCAAGCTCGCCGGCCTGCTGATGCTTTCCGATGAGCTGCGCGCCGGCACCGAGCAGCTGCTGCAGGCGCTGCGCGCGCTCGGCATCGAGCGCATCGTGCTGGCGACCGGCGACCGTCACGAGGTGGCGCGCTTCATTGCCGCCGGCCTGTCCATCGACCAGGTCCGCTCGGACCTCACCCCCGACCAGAAGATCCTGGTGGTGCTGTCGGAGCGCAAGAATGGACCGGTGATGATGATCGGCGACGGCGTCAACGACGCCCCCGCGCTCGCCGCCGCCGATGTCGGCATGGCCATGGGCGCCAAGGGCGCGGCTGCGAGCGCCGAAGCCGCCGACGTGGTGCTGCTGGTCGACCAGCTCGACCGCGTGCTGCCGGCGATCCAGATCGCGCGCCGCTCGCGCGGAATCGCGCTGCAAAGCGTCATCGCCGGCATGGGGCTTTCGTTCGTGGCGATGATCGCGGCGGCGCTCGGCTACATCACGCCGGTCGAGGGCGCGCTGCTGCAGGAGGTGATCGACGTGGCGGTCATCTTCAATGCGCTCAGGGCGTTGCGCGGCTGAAGGGACGCCCGTAGATAGGGCCCATGTCCGAGCCACAGACCGCTCCCCAAAATCCATTGCTGAAGGACTGGACCGGCCCGTTCGGTCTGCCGCCGTTCGGTGCCATCGTCCCGGACCAATTCCGCCCGGCCTTCGACGCGGCGCTCGCAGCCCACCGCGCCGAGATCGAGGCCACCGCCGCCGATCCCGCCGTGCCGAACTTCGACAACACCATCGCGGCGCTGGAAATGAGCGGGCGAGACCTCGACCGCGTCGCCAATGCGTTCTTCGTATTGGCCGGTGCCGACACCAGTGACGCCATTGAAGCGGTCGAGCGCGAAATGTCGCCGCTGCTCGCCCGCCATGGCAATGCGATTTATTTGAACCGCGCGCTCTATGCCCGTATCGCCGACCTCTACCAGCGGCGCGCGGCGCTCGGCCTCAGCTCCGAACAGGCGCGCGTGCTCGACCGCTACCACACCCGCTTCGTGCGCGCGGGCGGCGCGCTCGACAAGCCGGCGCAAGAGCGGCTCGCGACAATCAATGAACGACTGGCGAGCCTCGGCACCCAGTTCGGGCAGAACGTGCTGGCCGACGAGAAGGCTTACGCGCTGATGCTGGAGGAGGGCGATCTCGATGGCTTGCCGGATTTTGCCCGCGCGGCCGCGCGCGCCGCGGCCGCGGAACGCGGGGCTCCCGGCAAATATGCCATCACGCTGGCGCGCTCCTCCTGTGAGAGCTTTCTCCAGTTTTCCAAGCGCCGCGACCTGCGCGAGAAGATCTTCCAGGCCTGGATCAAGCGCGGCGAGAACGGCGGCTTAACCGACAACCGCGCCATTGTCGCGGAAATGGTCGGCTTGCGCGCCGAGCGTGCCAAGCTCTTGGGCTTTGAAAGTTATGCGGACTACCGGCTCGACGACCAGATGGCCAAGACGCCGGCCGCCGCGCGCAAGCTGCTGGAAGAAGTCTGGAGCCGCGCGCGTCTCAAAGCGCAAGCCGAGCGCGACGCTTTGCAGAAGATGATCGCGGAGGAGGGCGGCAATTTCGCGCTGGCGCCGCACGACTGGCGCTATTACGCCGAGAAGCGGCGCAAGGCCGAGTTCGATTTGGACGAGGCCGAGCTCAAGCCCTATTTCCAGCTCGACAAGATGATCGAGGCCGCCTTCGAGACCGCGCGCCGCCTGTTCGGTCTGACCTTCACGCCCGTCGACGTACCGCTCTATCACCAGGACGCGCGCGCCTTCGAGGTGAAGGACGCGGGCGGCCGTCATGTCGGCCTGTTCATCGGCGATTATTTCGCGCGCAGCTCCAAGCACAGCGGCGCCTGGAAAACCTCGCTGCGCGATCAGGAGAAATTGGCGGACGATATCCGTCCGGTCATCGTCAACGTTTGCAATTTCACCAAGCCGGCCGTGGGCGAGCCTGCGCTCTTGTCCTTCGACGACGCCCGCACGCTGTTCCACGAATTCGGTCACGCGTTGCATGGCCTGTTGTCGAACGTCACCTATCCGCTGCTCGCCGGCACCGCGGTGCCGAGCGATTTTGTCGAGCTGCCGTCGCAACTCTTTGAACACTGGCTGGAGGTGCCGGAGATCTTGCAGAAATACGCGCGCCACGCCGCGACCGGCGAGCCGATGCCGCAGGCGCTGCTCGACAAGCTCTTGGCGACGCGCACCTTCAACCAGGGCTTCGCCACGGTGGAATACACATCTTGCGCGCTGGTCGACCTCGACCTGCATGGCTTGCGCGACCCCGCCGGCCTCGACGTCACCGAATTCGAGCGCCGCGATCTCGCTGCGCTACAGATGCCGGCGGAGATCGTCATGCGCCACCGTCTGCCGCACTTCCAGCACCTGTTCTCCGGCGGCGGCTACGCGGCGGCCTATTACTCCTACATGTGGTCGGAGGTGCTCGACGCCGACGCCTTCGCGGCCTTCGAGGAGACCGGCGACGTTTTCGATCCCGCCACTGCTCAGCGCCTGCGCGACTTCATCTATGGCGCCGGAAACTTGCGCGACCCGGTAGACGCCTACAAAGCCTTCCGCGGCCGCTTGCCGGCGGTCGACGCGCTGCTGAAGAAGCGCGGGTTGATTGATGTCGCGGCTTAGCCCCCTGTCGTCCCCGCAAAGGCGGGGACCCATACGCCGTGCACTGTCGATAGACTGCGGAGTATGGGTCCCGGCCCTCGCGGAGTTTATCATCGGGCCGCGCTTCGCGCGGACCCGTTGGCTCGGCCGGGACGACAGGAAAGAAAAAGCGTGAACCTTTACACGTCCGGCCACCGACGCGGCGTCGTCTGCGCGCCGCATAGCGCCGCCGTTGAGGATGGCCGCGCCGTGCTCGCTGAGGGCGGCAATGCCATCGAGGCCATGCTGGCGATGGCGGCTTCCATCGCCGCGGTCTATCCGCACATGAACCATATCGGCGGCGACGGCTTCTGGCTGATCCGCGAACCGTCGGGCCGTGTGCGCGCGCTGATGGGTGCGGGATGCGCCGGCAGCAAGGCCACGCCAGCGCTCTATCGCGAGGCCGGCTACGACGAGATGCCAACGCGCGGGCCGCTCGCGGCGCTCACGGTGCCGGGCGCTATCGCCGCCTGGATGCTGGCGCAGGATGCGGCGAAGGCGCAGGGCGGCAAGCTGCCGCTCGACCTGCTGCTGGCGGGCGCCATCAAGCACGCGCGCGAGGGCTACACGGTGACGCGCAGTCAGGCGCGGCTGACAGCAGAGAAATTGCCGGAGATGAACGAGGCGGTCGGGTTCAAGCAAGCCTTCCTCACCGACGGCAAGGCGCCGGAGGTAGGCGCGCGCCTCAAGCAAACCGCCTTCGCCGATACGCTCGACCATCTCAGCCATGCCGGGCTCGACGACTTCTACCGCGGCGACGTCGGCCGCGAGCTTGCCGCCGACCTCGAGCGTATCGGCGGCCCGGTCACGCGCGCCGACCTTGAACAATATCGCGCGTGGGTCGATGTGCCGCTCTCGGTCGGCATTCAAGCTGGCACGCTCTATAACGCGCCGCCGCCGACGCAGGGGCTGGCTTCGCTCATCATCCTTGGCGTTTTCGACCGCCTGCGCGTGCAACAGGCCGAAACATTCGAGCACATTCACGGCCTGGTGGAAGCGACCAAGCGCGCCTTCCGGGTGCGCGACCGCGTCGTCACCGATCCCGACCGCATCACCGTCGATCTCGATCGCTTCCTCACGCCCGCCTTCCTCGATGAGCAGGCCGGCAAGATTGATATGCGCAAGGCGGCCAAGTGGCCGGCGCCTGATGGGCAAGGCGACACCATCTGGATGGGTGCCGCGGATGCCTCGGGCCTCGTCGTCTCGTATATCCAGTCGCTCTATTGGGAATTCGGCTCCGGTTGCGTGCTGCCGAAGACCGGCGTGCTGATGCAGAACCGTGGCGCCAGCTTCTCGCTTCGATCTGGCGCGCTCAACGCGCTGGCGCCCGGCCGCCGCCCGTTCCACACGCTCAATCCGGCGCTCACCGCGCTGAAAGATGGTCGCGTCATCGCCTATGGCACCATGGGCGGCGACGGCCAGCCGCAGAGCCAGGCCGCCGTGTTTACGCGCCATGTCCTGTTTCGCCAGCCGCTCGACAAGGCACTCGATGCGCCGCGCTGGTTGCTCGGCCGAACCTGGGGCTCGACGGTCACCAACCTGCGCATGGAGTCGCGCTTCGACGGCAATCTGATCGACCGATTGATGGCGGCCGGTCACGATGTCGCGGTGCTCGATGAAGCCTATTCCGACACCATGGGCCATGCCGGCGCGGTGGTGCTGCACGCGGACGGCACCCTGGAAGGCGGCCACGATCCGCGCGCCGACGGCGGCGCGGCGGGTATTTAATGCCTCACCCGCTCATTCCCGCGTAAGCGGGAACCCAGAGACACGATCGCATTGACCGGCAAATCCCGCCCTGGGTCCCCGCTTTCGCGGGGACGAGCGGGGTGGTTTGTTCGATGTTCTAGTATTCATCTCCGCCGGCATTAGTTTCGATGTATGCACGGCGGCCACGACCACAGCCATTCCCACGCGCCGACGAACTTCGGCCGCACCTTTGCGATCGCCACCGCGCTCAATATCGCGCTGGTGGCGGCGCAGGTGGTCTATGGCCTGCTCACCAATTCGCTCGCGCTGCTGGCCGACGCCGGACACAATTTCGGCGACGTCATGGGTCTGATCATGGCCTGGGGCGCCTTCGCGGTCGCCGACTGGCGGCCGAGCGCGCGCTTCACCTACCGCATGCGCGCCGCCTCCATTCTGTCGGCCTTCGCCAACGGGCTGATCCTGCTGGTGGCGACCGCGGCAATCGCCTGGGAAGCGGTGCATCGCTTTATATCGCCGGAACCGGTGGCGACCGGCACGGTGATTGTAGTTGCCGCCTGTGCGGTGGTGGTGAACGGCGCCTCGGCTTGGCTGCTTTCGCGCGGCAGCCGGACCGATCTCAACATGCGCGGGGCCTTCCTGCACATGCTGGCCGATGCCGGCGTGTCGGTGGCGGTCATCATCGCCGCCGCCGGCATCATGCTCACCGGCTGGCAATGGCTCGACCCCGCCGCAAGCCTGCTGATCTCGGTGGTGATCCTCATCGGCACCTGGCGGCTGTTGCGCGAGGCGGTGCGGCTGTCGCTCAACGCCGCGCCCAGCACCATCGATCCCGCCGAGGTGCAGCGCTATCTGCGCGGCCTGCCCGAGGTTTCCGACGTGCACGACCTGCACATCTGGGCCATGAGCACGACCGAGACCGCTCTCACCTGCCATCTGGTCACGCCCGCCGGTCATCCGGGCGACGAATTTCTGCGCCGCGTCGCGCACGAGCTGCAGCACCAATTCGGAATCTGCCACACGACCATGCAGATCGAGCTTTCCGACGGCGGCCAATGCGCGCTGCAGCCGGACAGTGTGGTGTGATTGCCGGCTAGTGGAAATCGCTTTTCTGTAATTCGATCGGCTGGCCGTGCGGCGTGCGCTCGCAGGCGTGTTCCCAGGCGTGCTTGGTGCGGGCAAGCGTCTCGCCGCTGGTGACGCCCTTTTCCGCCACCAGCCGCTCCAGCGCCGCCAGCCAATGCAGGTAATAGGTCTCGCCGGTGTCGGGATCGCCTTCACCTTGCGCGCGCTTGATCTCGCGGCTAAGCGTCGCCGCCCATTCGCTCCAGGTGAAAACGCCGCGCTCGTGCAGCGCCAGAGTCATGGCAAAAGCCTGCGCCTCCCACGGCTCGCGGAACACCGGCCCGTCCGCATCGCGCGGGATGCTCGGCACTTCCTGCGTGGCGCGGGCTGCTGCGGCTCGGTCGATCATGCCGGCTCCAAGTACGGCTCCCAGGCGTCGACAGAAACGGCCGTGGTTGGATCGCCGTTCGGACCCCACAATTCGCTGCCAGCAAAACGCACGGTGTAGAGCCATTGCGGGTTCTCGCCGGCGCCGGTGGCGTTGCTGTCGGGGAAGACATGGCAGCCGATCACCCGCTCGATCGTACCGATATGCCCGCGCACGTAGCGCGGCAGCCGCGTATGGGTGACGGGATTGATGTTCTTGGCGCGCACCCGGTCGCCGGCCTTGAATTGCGCCGCCGTGTTGGTCTCGCGCTCGGTCGGTCCGCCGCGATGCAGGACCTTGAGCACGTCGCCTGGCGTGAGCGTGCGTTTGACCGGCTTGGGCGAACCAATCGCATGGCCGGCCGCGATCTCGTCGTTGCTGACCAGTTCGCGCTCCTTCAGCATGGTCTCCAGCGCCGCGAACCAGATCTGGTAATAGCTCATCGACAGATATTCGGCCGGATTGCGGTTCTCGCGCGCAAAGCGTGAGGCGTCGATGTTCCATTGGCCCGGCATCGCCATCGCCAGCGTGAGCGCGAACGCGCGCTTTTCCCATTCGGCATGGAACACCGGTTCGTTCGCCTCCGGCTGCACGGGGCCGAAGCCGTGCATGCCGCCCATGTCCTGCGCGCCGTTCACTTCGCCAAATCCTTCGGTGACTTCGGCAGCCCGGTACCGATCATGGAATCGCGCGTCACCAGTTCAGCGAGTTTGTCCTCGCTCCAACCGTCGGTGCCGGCGGGCCGCATCGGGATGACGAGATAGCGGATCTCGGACGTCGAATCCCAAACGCGGATTTCGGTGTCGGGCGGCAGCGTGACGCCGAAATCTTTGAGCACGCCGCGCGGGTCGCTCACCGCGCGCGAACGGTAGGGCGCCGACTTGTACCAGACCGGCGGCAGGCCCAGCACCGGCCACGGATAGCAGGAGCACAGCGTGCACACGACCATGTTGTGCCGCTTGGGCGTGTTCTCGATCGCCACGATGTGCTCGCCCTGGCGGCCGGCATAGCCGAGCTCGGCGATCGCCGGCGTCGCATCCTTGAACAGGCGCGCGCGGTAGGCGGGATCGGTCCAGGCCTTCGCCACCACGCGGGCGCCGTTGCGCGGGCCGACCTTCTTCTCATAGGTCTCAATCAAGAGATCGAGCGCGGCCGGATCGACATAGCCCTTCTCGGTCAACACCGTCTCCAGCGCGCGCACGCGCAACTGGGTTTCCGAGAGCTCGGAATGGTCGTGATCGTGGTGGTGCTCGTGGGCCATGGCTGCAACTTAGCGGAAACACCTTCAGTGTGTCATCATGCCGGCAAACGGGGAGAGAAGGAAATGCCGACGCTCGAACTCTACCACCATGGATCGTCCGTCTGCGCCGCCAAGGTTCGGCTGGTGCTGGCGGAGAAGGGCCTGGAATGGAAAGGCCACTATATCGACATCCTCAAGGGCGAGCAGTTCGACCCCGCCTACGTCAAGCTCAATCCGAAGGCGGTGGTGCCGACCCTGATTCATGACGGCAAGGTGCTCACCGAATCGACGCTGATCTGCGAATACCTCGACGACGCCTTTCCCGCGCCCTCGCTCAAGCCCGCGGACCCGTACGCGCGCTGGCAGATGCGGATATGGACCAAGGCGGTGGACGACCAGGTTCATCCCGCCTGCGCCGAGCTCACGTTTTCCTCCACGCACCGCCATACACTCGCGCGGCTCGCCCCGGCGGAGCTGGAGCGTTTCCTCGAGGCGACGCCCGCGCAATCGGTGAAGCCTGGCTGGAAGGCGCGCAAGCGCGAGATCGTGACGCTCGGTTTCGACGCGCCGGGAATCGACGTGCCGTTCAAGCTCTACGATAGCTACATGCAGAAAATGGACGACGCGCTCAAACACCGGCCCTGGCTGACCGGCGATACCTTCTCGCTCGCCGACATCGGCATGGCGCCTTACGTCAACCGGCTCGACATGCTGGGCATGGCCGAGATGTGGGCGAAGCGCCCGCGGCTCGCCGACTGGTTCGAGCGGCTAAAGGCGCGGCCGAGCTTCCAGCCGGCGTTCTATCAGTGGTTCCCCGAACCGCTCCGGAACGACCTCGCCACTTTCGGCGCGCAAAGCTGGCCCGAGGTCAAGCGCCTGCTGTCGGCGTGAGCGTCAAGGCCAGAGCCGCTCGACCGCGACCCAGATCCACGCCGCGCCGGCCGCCAGCAGCGACAGCAGGACGGCGGCGGAACCCATGTCCTTGATGCGCTTGATGGCCGGATCGGGCTCGCGGGTGACGCGGTCGGAAAGCTTCTCGATCGCGGTGTTGAGCAATTCGACGATGAGGACGAAGACGAGCGTGCCGATCAGGAGAAAGCGCTCGCCGACATCCGGGGTCAGAAAGAAGGCGAGGGGAACGCCCACCACCAGCAGCGCCAGCTCCTCGCGGAACGCCGCTTCCGATTGCGTGACGGCGATCAGGCCGTGCCAGCTATTGATGGTCGCTTGCCAAAGCCGTTTCACGCCATCCGTCCGTATCGTGAGGCCGCTCGGCGCAAACTACGCGGGCGCATTTGGCCAGTCTATTCCACACGGTGCTGTGGGTTGTGTATAAGGATCCTGCATGAAAGCCGCCGAGATGTTCAGCCTGCAAGGCCGCGTGAACTTTTTGGAAAGTGAGAAAACAGAATGACTACGAAAGCGCCATCCAAAATAGGATCGCATATACTAAAGCGATTACTATGATAAGCGATGACGCGAGCCATTGAACTTTAAATGCTCTCCCGGCCCAGGTCATGCGCATTGAATCACCCGTGGGTAGCTCAACGGATGCGCCTTCACCGAACACGCGACCCAATTGAAACATACGCACTTCAGGATTCAAAGTTTTCTGCTCAATTGCCCTAGCCCACGCATGCCAATATCGGTGATATGAAAACTGACGCGTCAGAGCGAAAAACCAAGCAACACAGATAAATAGACCGGCAACAGCAAGAATTTGGGGAGCCCATTTATACTGAGGGAATATCTTTATTAGTACGCCAACCAACGTCAAAAGAACCGCATTCGCAGCAAGCAAAGATTGAAACGTTGCCCAAATCGTATGATGCTCAACGGCAACCATCTGAAGGGCGCCCTGATAGCCAAGTTTATGTTTCTCATCCTGATCCAATGGCTGCCTCCGCACAACTTCTGCGCGACTAAATATTGAAATCGATTGTTCGTCAAACAAAATGGAGAAGCGGAGGATGATGGCGGCTAAACTATTTGACCTTACAGGCCGCGTCGCGCTGGTCACCGGCGCTTCCAGCGGCCTTGGGGTGCAGTTTGCCCGCGCGCTGGCCGACAACGGCGCCGCGGTCGCGCTGGTGGCGCGCCGGGTCGAGCGGCTCAAGGCGCTGCAAGATGAAATCGAGAGCAAGGGCGGCCAGGCCGTCGCCATCGAGGCCGACGTCACCGACCGCGCCGCCATG
>CAYLMY010000025.1:0-6644 GCA_964384635.1 uncultured Undibacter sp. | reverse complement strand
CAAGGGCGGCCAGGCCGTCGCCATCGAGGCCGACGTCACCGACCGCGCCGCCATGACGCGCGCATACGATGCCGCCGAGAAAGCCTTCGGCACCGTCACCATCCTGGTCAACAATGCCGGCATCGCGCATGGCGGGCGCGCCGTCGACATGGCGGCCGAGGAATGGCGCAAGGTGCTCGGCACCAATCTCGACGCGGTTTTCTTCTGGGCGCAGGAAGCCGCGCGCCGCATGCTGGCGGCCAAGAAACAGGGCGCCATCGTCAACATCGCCTCGGTGCTCGGCCTGGCAGTTGCCAAAGGCGCGGTCGCCTACGCCGCCGCCAAGGCCGGCGTCGTGCAACTTACCAAGGCGCTTGCGGTCGAGCTTGCCTTCAAAGGCGTGCGCGTCAACGCCATCGCGCCGGGCTGGTTCGTCACCGAGATGAACGACGACTATCTGATGAGCGAAGCCGGCGCGGCGATCAAGCGCGAGATTCCCATGGGCCGCTTCGGCCAGGAAGGCGAGCTCAACGGCGCGCTTCTGCTATTGGCTTCCGACGCCGGCAGCTACATCACCGGCGCCACCATCGTGGTCGATGGCGGGCAGGTCATACAGATCAAGGGGTAGATTATGGACTTCACGCTGTCGCCCGAAATCGAAGACGTCCGCCTGCGCGTGCGCGCCTTCGTCGAGGAGAACGTGCTGCCGCTGGAGGCGGACCCTGAGAATTTCGCCGACCACGAGAACATTCCGCACGCGCGGCTGGCGCCCGTGCGCGCGAAGGCCAAGAATGCCGGCCTGTGGGCGCCGCAATCGCCCAAGGAGTTCGGCGGTATGCAGCTGCCGATCGTTGCCTGGGCGGCGGTCTACGAAGAAGCCGCGCGCTCGATCTTCGGCCCGCTCGCCATCCATTGCATGGCGCCCGACGACGGCAACATGAACCTGCTAGCCAGGACCGGCACGCCCGCGCAAAAGGAAAAATGGCTGCGTCCGATCGTCGAGGGCAAGGTCCGCTCGGCCTTCGCCATGACCGAGCCGCATCCCGGCTCCGGCTCCGATCCCGCCATGATGCTCACCCGTGCCGAAAAGCGCAACGACCGCTACATCGTGCGCGGGCGCAAATGGTTCATCACCGGGGCCGAAGGCGCCGCCCATTTCATCCTGATCGCGCGCACCTCCGACGATGCCCGCCGCGGCCTCACGGCGTTCCTCTATCACAAGGACCAGCCCGGCTGGCGCATCCTGCGCCGCATTCCGATCATGGGGCCGCATGAGCACGGCGGCCATTGCGAGATCGAGTATGACGGCCTCGAAATCCCGCTCGAGAACGTGCTGATGAACGAGGGCGACGGCTTGCGCGCGACGCAGATCCGTTTAGGCCCTGCGCGGCTCACCCACTGCATGCGCTGGCTCGGCTTTGCCAAGCGCTGCATGGAGATCGCGCAAGCCTATGTGGCGGAGCGCGAGGGCTTCGGCATCAAGCTCGCTGACCGCGAAAGCGTGCAAATCAAGCTCGGCGAAGTCGCCCACCAGATCGAGATTGGCCGCCTGCTCACGATGCACGCGGCCTGGAAGCTCGACCAGGGTGCGCGCGCGCGCAAGGAAGTCTCGATGGCCAAGGTGCAGGTCGCCGACACGCTGCACAACGCCGCCGACGTCGCCATCCAGCTCAACGGCGCGCGCGGCTATTCCAAGGACACCATCCTGGAATGGATCTACCGCTACGCCCGCGCGGCGCGCCTGGTCGACGGCGCTTCCGAGGTGCACAAGATGGTGCTGGCGCGCTTCATGCGCGAGGAGGGGCGGGATTTTTGGAAGTGGGGGTAGCGCATGATCCCGAAAAGTGGGAACCGGTTTTCGGAAAAGATCATGTGCATGCAAAATGTTAGGGAAGCACAGTGATTCACCCCAAACCGATCACGCGCTAGCCCTCACGACTAGCCGGCGCAGCGAACTACCACATCGACGCGCCGGTTGGTCGCGTCCGCGACATCGTCCTTCGTCCATTCCTTCAATCTCCGTTCGCCCCACGCAGTATTCGTGATCTGGATATTTTCGCCGGCAAACGCCGATTTTATCTCGGCAGCGATCTTTTGAGCGCGCCGCTTCGAAAGCGCGTGGTTGTCATCGTCGCTGCCGAGCGTGTCTGTGTGGCCAGAAACGGCGATAGAGCAGCCTTTGTGTTCTTTGATGATCGGACGCAATTTTCGAATAATCAGGTCGGCTTGGCCTTTGTCGTCGGTGCGGCCGATCCTCTCGAATTGAACGGTCATGGGCGGGATGGCGGCCAGCTGTGGCGCTGCCGGCGGCGAAGCGGCGGGCAGCGACACATAAAAGACGAGTAGATCTTCGCCGGCTTTTGCTAGCCCACCCGTGGACGCGGGTGCGGGCGGTTGCGCCAGCTGAGCAATCGCGGCCTTCAAATCGGCGCGCGAAGACGTACCACCGGAAAAGCCCTCTTTGACAGTCGTCTCGAGCTTCGCCAGCGACGTGCGCACCTCGTCCAGTTTTGTCGCCGCGTCCTGCAACTTGGCCTGCGACGCGCTGCCGGCGATCTCATCCTTGACGGCGTTGATGGCCTTTTCGACTCGGGTCAGCGCTGAATTGCGCGCCGCATCGTCCGATTTCGTGCGCGACAGGTCTGCCTGAATGGCGGTTAGCGCGGTGGTTGCCTTGTCCAGCTTGGCATCAAGGGGGGCAAGCTCGGTCTTGAGGGCAGCGGCTGAAACCTGCTTCTGAATTTCCGTCAGCGTGTCATTGGTCTTTTTGATTTTGGAATTGAGTGTCTCGATCTCTTTGGTGGTGCCTTCGAGCGAGGGAAATTTTTTGATCGCGGCCAGCGCATTCTCGTTGTTCTTTGCAATCTTCGCATCGAGCGCGGCGAACTTCTCGTTGAGGAAACTTTGCGCCTTCGGCCTGCCCCAATTAATGAGAACGTAAGCCGATGCTGAAATGATGACGATTGTTGCTATCGCTGCGGCGACGGCGGCGCCGACCCACACATTTTTCTGTTCTTCCGGCATCGCGGCACGCACCACAACTGAAAAGGATGCATCAGAATATACCCTGTCGTGGCGAGCGCAAGAGTGTCTCGCAATTTCGGCACACGACGGTGCCGGCGCACGTCATGCGCGAAGAAGGACGCGATTTCTGGAAGTGGGGGTTGTTCTCAGTCCTCACAGTTGTCATGGCCGGGTTTGTCTATTTATGCGCAACTCGGGCTAGCCCGAGTTGCGGTGCCATCTCGCTTAGGGACGCACTGTGCCCACCTAAACGAGATCGCCGGGACAAGCCCGGCGATGACGTTTGAATGTGTTTAAGCGCTGACGCTTGCGCCGCTAATTTCGATACCCGCGGTCGATCTTGTCGAGCATGCGCAGATAGGCCGGCCAGTCGGCGCTGCCGCGGCCGCGGTCGTGATGCTCGTATTGCTCCGCGGTCTTTTCGCAGACCTCCGGCGGAACTTCGAGCAGCTCGGCGCCGGTTGCTTCCATCTTCAACTGGATTTCCGCGGCATTGAGCAGATATTTCATCAGCACGAAGGCCTCGCGCGCGGTTCTGCCGACCGTGAGCAGGCCGTGATTGTGCATGATCATGGCGCGGTTGCCGCCCAAGTCTTTGTTGATGCGCGCGCGCTCGTCGAAATCCTCGGTGATGCCTTCATAGGCGTGATAGCCGATGCGCTTGAAGAAGCGGATCGCTTGCTGGGACACCATGCGCAAGCCGTGCTTCAAGCCGGCCAAAGCCATGCCGTCTTCGGTGTGGACATGCACCGCGCAATTCACGTCGTCACGTGCGCTCAGTACGCCGCCATGCAGCGTGAAGCCAGGCCGGTTGACGCCGGATTTCTCGTCGAGGTCCTCGTCCATGTTGACTTTCACCAGGTTAGACGCGGTCACCTCGGTGTAGAGCAGGTCGTGGCGCTTCATCAGGAAGTTGCGCGGCTCGCCCGGCACCCGCATGGACGAATGATTGTAAATGACGTCGTCCCAGCCATGGTGGGCGATCAGGCGGTAGACGGCGGCGAGATCGACCCGCGCCTGCCATTCGGCATCCGACATTGCACCCTGTGAAACCTTAGCCGCAGCCACCTTGGCGTGCTTATTCATCGGCGGCATCCTCCAATGGGCATTTGATTCAACGTTAGCACACGGCGAGCGCTTGGCCAGCCAGCCGCCTGCCCCTATAGAAAGGCAGCAAGAGCGAGCGCAAATGAGCAAGCCAATCCAGATTCGCATGGCCGGCTATGGTCCGCCCACGACCAGCTTCAGCAAGTCGCTGAAATTCATCGGCGACAAGCTCAAGACCCGGTTCGGCGATGGCGTCGCTGTCGAATATGTCTGGAACATCATGGATCACGGCCATAAGGCCGAGGACATCCTCACGATGGTCGAAAGCGGCGAGCTGACACTCGGCTATCAGTCGTCGAGCTATCTGACCGACCGCGTGCCGGAACTCGGTTTCGTCGACCTGCCGTTCCTGTTCGCCAATAACGCACAAGCGCGCGCTGCGATGGACGGCGCGCTCGGCGCGTTCCTCGTGCGCAAGACCGAGGAGCGCATCAACTTCCGCATCCTCGGCTGGCTCGAGAACGGCTTCCGCCACATCTCCAACCGGCTGCGCCCGATCCATTGGCCCGCCGACATGAAGGGCATGAAAATCCGCGTGCTGCCGAGCGAAATTCAGAAGCGTACCTTCGAACTGCTCGGCGCCGTCGCTATGCCCATGGACCTGAGCGAGGCCATCGCCATGATCAAGGCCGGCACCTTGGACGCGCAGGAAAACCCGCTCGCCAATACCGTCACTTACGGCGTGCATAAGTTTCACAAGTTTCACACGCTCACCTCGCACTTCTATATCTCGCGCCCGGTTTTCCTGCATCGCGCCTCGTTCGAGTCATGGCCGGGTGATCTTCAGCGCGCGATGCAGGATGCGGTCACCGAATCGGTCGCCTTTCAGCGCAAGCTCGCGGTCGAGGAGGACGACGCCGCGCGCCAGGCGATTGAAGACGCCGGCTGTGAGATCGTGGAATTGAACGCGCAAGAGCACGCCGCCTTCGTCGCCGCCGTGCAGCCGCTACTGGCCGACGCGCGCAAGATGTATGGCGATGCGATGTTCACGCTGCTGCCGCGCGCATGATCCCGAAAAGTGGGAACCGGTTTTCGGATTAGATCATGCGCACGACAAAAGTGGCGTGACTTACGCGTATGCCGCTTGCAATCGTTGCCGCATCACCAGCGTCCCGACCACCAGCAGATTGAGAATGTTGGAGCCGATGCCGGTGGCGAAGGCCGGCGCGTAATAGCCGTAGTGGTCGTAGAGCAGTCCGGCGAGCCAGCCACCGGAGGCCATGCCGACGGCGGTGAACATCAGCAGCGTCGGGATCCGCCAAGAGGCTTCCGCGGCCGGAAATAGTTCGCGCAACGCCAGCACGTAAGCGGGAATGATGCCGCTGAACCCAAGGCCGAAGGCGGCGGAAACGGTGAACAGGCCGACCTCGTTCTGCGTCAGCAGGAACGCGATCATGGCGCTGCACTGCCAAGCCGAGCCGATCAGCACCGTGGCGAGGCCGCCGATGCGGTCGGAGATCGCGCCCCAGATCTGCCGGGAAAGGAACGCGGTGCCGAGCAGTACCGACAGCATCACCGCGCCGACCGAGCGCGTGATGCCGAGATCGCTGCAAAACGCCACCAGATGGCCTTGCGGCATCGCCATCGGAATGCAGCACAGCACCGAGGCCGCGCACATCATCGCGAACACCAGATTGGGCGGCCAGTCCAGCACGCGTGCCGGCGCGGCGCCGGTACGCGCGGCGGGCGCCGGCGCGATCACCTCAGGGGGATCACGGAAATACCAAAGCGCGAGCGGAACCACCAGCAGGCACTCAAACAGGGCATACAACAGCATGCTCTGCCGCCAGCCGAACGTCGCGATGGCGCGCTCGAACACCGGTGGCCATACCGCGCCGGCGAGATAGGTGCCGCTCGAGATCAGCGCCAGCGCCGAGCCGCGCCGGCGGTCGAACCAGCGGCTGACATAAATGTAAAGCGGAGCATTGATGCCCCCGAGCCCGATCAGGCCGATGAACAGCCCGTGCCCGATCCACAGCGGGTACGACGGCCCCAGGCTCGAAATCGAAAGGCCCAAGGCGATCATCAGCGAACCGCCGGCCACCGTCCAACGCGTGCCGATGCGGTCGGCGATCTGGCCCATGATGATGCCGCCCACGCCCGTGCCGAGCCAGGCGAGCGCGCTGGCAAACGCTGGGATCGAGCGCGTGCCGCCTACCTCGGCGGCGATGTCCTTGAGCGCCACCGCGGTGATCCAGTTGGCGCCGAAGGCAACCATCAGCGCGGCCAGCGCCACGGAGGCGACGACCCAGGACGATCGGCTCTCGATCGAGGAAGTAGGGGATTGCAGCATCGATTGCGGTGCCCGGCTTGCCGTCCCTTTTACAGACCGCGCGCGATTTGACCACCCGCGCGGCGCGAAGACCTGCCCCGCTGCTGCATTGCGCCAAAATGCGTGAGGCCCGCGCGTTATGAAATTTCATTGCGAGCGGCGCGCCGCCCGCGAAATTCTGGGCAGGCTGTTGAACGAGCTGGCTTAATTCGCTTATCGCCTGTTCCTTGTGCCGTCCCGCCGACATATATAATAGAGGTTC
>CAYLMY010000024.1:5274-24711 GCA_964384635.1 uncultured Undibacter sp. | reverse complement strand
AGCGTCAGCGGATACATGCGCCCGCCCATGAGTTGGTGCACCATCCTGATGGAATGGGTGAAGTCCCATTCGCGCTCGGGGACGGGATTGAGCCACACCGCCGCCGGATAGGTGCGCGCAACGCGCTCCAACCACAAAGCGCCAGGCTCCTCGTTGTAGTGCTCGACCGAGCCGCCGGGCGCGGCGATCTCGTAAGGGCTCATCGAGGCGTCACCGACGAAGATCACCTTGTAGTCGTGCGGGTAAGTGTGCAGCACATCCCAGGTCGGCGTGGTTTCCTGGAAGCGGCGGCGATTTTCCTTCCACACCCGCTCATACAGGCAATTGTGGAAATAGAAATGCTCCATGTGCTTGAATTCGCTGCTCGCCGCCGAGAACAATTCCTCGGTCGCCTTGATGTGCCAGTCCATCGAGCCGCCGATATCGAAGAACAGCAGCACCTTCACTGCGTTGTGCCGCTCGGGGCGCATCAGGATGTCGAGATAACCTTTATGCGCCGTGCCCTTGATGGTGCCGTCAAGATCAAGCTCCTCGGGCGCGCCGGTGCGGGCGAACTTGCGTAAGCGCCGCAGCGCCAGCTTGATGTTGCGGGTGCCGAGCTCGACCTCGTCGTCGAGGTCCTTGAACTCGCGCTTGTCCCACACTTTGACCGCGCGGAAATTGCGGTTGCTGTCCTGGCCGATGCGCACGCCTTCCGGATTGTAGCCCCAGGCCCCATAGGGCGAGGTGCCGGCGGTGCCAATCCATTTGTTGCCGCCCTGGTGGCGACCTTTTTGCTCCGCCATGCGCTTGCGCAAAGTCTCCAGCAGCTTGTCAAGCCCGCCCATGGCCTCGATCTGCTTTTTCTCCTCTTCGGTCAGATATTTCTCGGCCAGTTTTTTAAGCCACTCGGCCGGGATGTCGGCCTCGACCGCATCGCTCAAGAGTTCAAGGCCTTTGAACACGTGGCCGAACACCCGGTCGAACTTGTCGAGATTGCGCTCGTCCTTCACCAGCGTGGCGCGCGACAGATAATAGAAGTCCTCCACCCGGCGCCCGGCGAGATCGGCCTCCATCGCCTGCATGAGGGTCAAATATTCGCGCAGCGTCACCGGCACGCCGGCGCTTTTGAGTTCCTGGAAGAAGGTGACGAACATCGTGTGAGAATTCGCCCCTAGCCCCGGCCTCGTCAAGCCGGTAACACAGCGCCTGCCGGGAGCCCCTCAATGCCTTACCGCCGCCGCGCCCTGTGGGCGCTGGTCATCCTTGCCTGCATGGCGCTGCTGCTGGCGCCCGCGGTCTGGAACGGTTTCCCGCTGCTGCAATACGACACCGGCGCCTATCTCTCGCCCTGGTACGACGGCAAGCTGCTGATCAACCGCTCGGTGCCCTATGGCCTGCTGCTGGTGGCGGGCCAGCGGCCGGATTTCTGGCCAGTGCCGATCGTACAGTCGGCGCTCGTCGTCTGGGTGCTGGCGCTTACGCTGCGCGCGCATAGACTTGGCCAGCGGCCGCTGCTGCTGCTCGCCATCGTCGCCGCGCTCTGTCTGCTCACCACTTTGCCGTGGCTCACGGCCATCCTGCTCACCGACATTTTTGCCGGGCTCGCCGTGCTCGCACTCTATCTGCTGCTGTTGCGCGACGACACGCTGCGCCAAAGCGAGCGCGCCGGGTTGCTGGCGCTCGTGGCTTATGCCGGCGCGACCCATAGCGGGACGCTCGCCGTGCTGATGGGGCTCACCGCCGTCGCCGCGCTGGTGCGGCTGATCGACCGCGCGCGCATCCCGTTGACGCGGCTCACGCGCGCCGTCACGGCGCTGGCGCTCGCAGCGGTGTTGGTGGTCGCCGCCAATGGCGCGGTCACCGGACGATTCGGCTGGTCGCCGGGCGGCTTCGCGCTCTCCTTCGGCCGCATGCTGCAAGACGGCATCGTCAAAAAATATCTCGACGCGCACTGCCCCGACGCGACGCTGCGGCTATGCCGCCACAAAAACGAATTGCCGCGTGACGCCGACGTTTTCTTCTGGGGAGGCGGCAGCATATTCAACAAGCTCGGGCGTTTCGAGGGCTATAGCGACGAGATGCGCCGCATCGTGCTTGCGAGCTTCGCCGACGATCCACTGTTGCAGCTCAAGTCGATAGTGTCGGAGACGGCAAAACAGTTGGTGGAAGTGCGTACCGGCGCCGGCGTGGTCAAATGGGCCTGGGACACTTACTTTATCATCAAGGACTATGCGCCCGCCGCGGTGCCGGCGATGCAGGCGGCACGCCAGCAGCACAGCGGCATTTCCTTTACCGCCATCAATCTTGTGCAGGTGCCGGTCGCCTGGTTTGCGATAGCGCTGTTGCCGTTCATCGCCGGTCTCGCATGGCGCCGGAGCGGCCCCACCGATATCGGCGAATTCGCCGCAGCTATGGCGTTCGCCATTCTCGGTAACGCGGCGGTGTTCGGCGTGCTCGCCACCGCGCACAACCGCTACGGCGCCCGCATGGCCTGGATCGCGGTGCTGGTGGTGCTGATCGCGCTTGCCCGCATCATGCTCAATCGCCCCCGCAGCGAGACCCCCGGCTTGCCGGTTTGAGCGCGGCGCGCCACACTGTTCGCAAATACGGGCGGCGGTCGCCGCCCTTTGCCGTTCTCTATTGAGGGGAAGCCGATGGCCGACGCCGCCGTATTGCAAGAGCTTGCGCCCACCGGAAAGCTTCGCGTCGCCATCGCGGTGGCGCCCTCGCCTTCCGCGCAGTTTGCCATCAAGGACGGCGACAATTATCGCGGCGTCGCCGTCACCCTCGGCACCGCGCTCGCGAGCAAGCTCGGTGTTCCGCTCGAGTTGATCGCGCATTCGAACTCCGGCGAAATCCAGAATTCGGCCGACGCCGGCCGCTGGGACGTCGCCTTCCTCCCCGTGGACGAGGACCGCAAGAAGCTCGTGGATTTCGGCAACGCCTATCACCTGTTGCAGAGCACCTTTCTGGTGGCGCCCGGCTCCGCGATCGCGTCGGTCAAGGACGCCGACGCCAAGGGTGTCGGCATCGGCGGCGTCGCCAACACCGCCACCTTCCGCGCCGCCAAGCGGGCGACTCCCAAGGCAATCCACATCGAATTCGCCGGGGTCGATGCCGCCGCCACCGCCATGCGCGAGGGCCGCATCGCGGCGATCGCGCTGTCGCGCGAGTCGCTCACGGGCTTGGCCCCCAAGATCCCCGGCTCGCGCATCCTCGATGACGCGTTCCTCAAGTCCTCGACCGCCGTCTGCATCCCCAAGGGCAAGCCGGCGGCATTGGAATATGTCAGCACCTTCATCGAGGAAGCCAAGGCCGCCGGCCTGGTGCGTCAGGCGCTCGACGAGATGGGCCTGAAAGCCTCGCAGGTGGCGCCAGCAGGAATGAAGGCCTAGAGCGTGATCCGTTTACCTTGGATCACTTTGCGCCCCTAACATTTTGCTTGAGCATGATCTTTTCCGAAAACCGGTTCCCACTTTTCGGGATCATGCTCTAGGCCTGCTTCTCCGGCGTGCGCACGATGAGCCCGTCGAGCTCGTCGCTGACCTTGAGCTGGCAGGACAGCCGCGAATTCGGCCGCACGTCATAACCGAAATCGAGCATGTCCTCCTCCATCGGCGACGGCTCTCCGGTCTTCGCGCGCCAGGCCTCGTCGACATAGACATGGCAGGTGGCGCAGGCGCAGGCGCCGCCGCATTCGGCCTCGATGCCGGGAATGCTGTTGCGGATCGCGGTCTCCATCACAGTGGAGCCGACCACGGCCTCGACCGTGCGGGCGGTGCCGGCGGAATCGATATAGGTGATCTTCGGCATGGCAGACGAAATACGGGAAATGGCGTGGGCAGGACTGGCGCCGCGCCGCTTCTATATAGTCATTCGCCCAGGCACGCCAGCGCGGCCGCCACGCGCGGTGCTTTTCGCTGGAAATCGGATTTCCGCTTAGAGCGTGATCCGTCTAGGTTGAATCACTTTGCGCCCCTAACATTTTGCTTGAGCATGATCTTTTCCGAAAACCGGTTCCCACTTTTCGGGATCATGCTCTAGTGCGCGCGCAGCAGCACGGCGATCAGCGCGCGCGTCTCGTCCACTGCATTCGCCAGGCCCGTGAGCGCGGCGCCGATTTCAGCCGGCGAGCGTTCCGCCGCAAGCTCGGCCGCTTCCGCGGCTTGCGCCACGTTGCCCGCGCCGATGCCGGAGGCCGAGCCTTTCAGCGTGTGCGCCAGCGTCGCAACGGCGGCGGCATCGCTCGCGCGCATGCGCGCAATCAGAATTTCGGCTTGCCGGTCGAACAGTTGCAACAGTTCGCGCTCGAGGCTGCGGTCGCCGAAGGTCATGCGCTTGAGCTGATCCTGGTCGATTGCCGCCGCGGCGGCCGGCATCGGATTGGCGGTCAGAACCGCAACTTGCGCCATGGCGCTCCTCCTGGAAGCGTCCCCGTCCCTTTGTTGCCGGAGAGTTTGGCCCGCGCGCGACAAAATCTGGGTTAATCCGGGGCCGTCCGGGCGCTGGTTTCAGCCGAAGAGCGCATCCGTGGTAAATGGCCGGCTAAGCGCACGGCGCGAATGGCGCGGCGGCGCCAGCGCAGCCGCAAATCGGTCCGCCCCCTGAGAGCCGCTGCTGCCGCGAGGCCACTGAAAAATCATGGTTAATAGTAAGTTAACGATGATGAAAAAGTCCTAAGCAGCGTGGTTTCTTTCGCATTGCCAAGGCGATAGGATTAACCATCGGCGGCAAGGCGGCTGCGGTTTCCCCGCTCGTGGCGCGGCCCGCGACTGTATTTAAGGTTTGGGCCCGCGTCAGCAGTCCTGGCGTAACGACGAGGCGACGACCGAAATGGCGAAAACTCCGCAGAAAACCAAGGACGCGACCGACGAGGCGCTTACCGCCATTCAGGAAGCGCTCAGCATGCGCCCGCAAGACACGCACATGACCCTTGGCTCGGACGACGACGATCGCACCCGCGCAGCGGCCAGCGCCGATCTTTTCCACGAAGAGATGCAAGCCCACGAATGGGCCGCCGAGGAGAGCGCGCCGCGCCGCGCCGCCAATGACGATCGCGCTAGCATCGGCCAGATCCTACAGGCGCTGCACGGACGCCGCGCCCGCCTGCCCTATCTCGTCGCCGGCGCCGCCGCCGCAATCTGGATTGCCGGCGGCATCGGCGCCGTTTTGACGTTCCTCCCCGAATTGCAGAGCGCGTTCGCGGCGCCGCGCACCGGCTTTGCCGCCATGCTCGGCATTGCCGGCGCCATCGCTTTGCCGGCGATCTTCTTCTTCGTGCTCGCCCATATATTCCGCCGTTCGCAGGACCTGCGGCTGGTCGCCGAGTCCATGGCTGAGGTGGCGATGCGGTTGGCGCAGCCGGAGAGCGCGGCGCGCGAGTCAATCGTGACGGTCGGCCACGCCATCCGCCGCGAGGTCGCCGCCATGGGCGACGGCGTCGAGCGCGCGCTGGCGCGCGCCGCCGAGCTGGAAGCATTGGTGCACAACGAAGTATCCGCGCTCGAGCGCGCCTATAATGACAACGAGGTGCGCATCCGCGACCTACTGAGCGAATTGACCAACCAGCGCGAGACCCTGGTCAGCCAGGCCGAGCAGGTGCGCAACGCCATCGCCAGCGTCCATCTCGATTTGTCGCACGACATCACCTCGGTCGGCGATCTGGTCGCCGACAAGGTCAACGAGGTGGCGCACCGCGTCACCCGTTCGCTTACCGAAAAAGGCGAGCACATCACGCTCGCGCTGGGACACGCCGGCGATTCCATGATCGACGCCTTGAGCGAGCGCGGCTCGACGCTGCTCGACCGGCTGGAAACCACCAGCGAACGTGCCACCGCCGCCATCTCTTCCGCCAGCGAACGGCTAAACGACAGCCTGAATTTCAAGACCGAACACGTGCACGACGAGTTCGCCCAGCTTGCCGCCAACCTGCAGCAGATGATGGCGACGCGGCTCGATTCCGTCGCGCAAGGCTTCGCCCAGAAGGCCTCAGTCACCATCGAATCCATGGACAGCCGCTCGCAAGCCTTCACCAACGCGCTGGTCCAAACCGGCACGCAAATGGCCGAGACCATCGCCGCCCGCGCCGAGGAAGTGAATTCAACGTTGCGCTCGACCGGCGACTCGCTGGTGCTCGATCTCTCGCTGCGTGGCGGCGACGTCGTGTCCAAGCTGGAGCAGACCGGCCAGCGCATCACCGACACCATGATTACCCGCAGCAACGGCGTCGCCGAAAGCTTCCGCGAGAACGCAGAAGCGCTGGCGCAGACGCTCAACAGCCGCGGCGAGGCGGTCAAAGACATGCTGGCTACACGCCTGCAGGCCTTCGAGGACATGTTCAATCATGGCGGAACCGAGCTGACCGAGAAGGTCTCGCGCGACTCCACCACGCTCGGCAATCTCATCACCAGCCACATCACCGAGTTCGACCGCACCGTGAAAACCTATGGTGGCGAACTGGTGGAGCGCCTCGGCAAGCGCTCCCAGGACCTAGCCGACGCCATGCGCAATTACATCGACACTTTTGACGAACGCGTGACCAGCCGCTCCGACGCGGTCGTGTCCTCGCTCGATCAGCGGCTTATCCAGTTCGAGCAGGAGATCGACACGCGCGTGGCCGGCCTCACCCGCAATCTCACAGTTGGCGGCAAGGAAGTCATCGACACCCTTGACCAGCGCATCAGCGGTGTCGCCGACACCATCAACGCGCGCGGCGTCGCGGTCGCCGACGCGATCGGCGCCAAGGCTGGCGAGCTCGACCAAACGCTGGGCGCGCGCGCGCTTGAGGTCGCCAATAATCTCGACAGCCGCATCGACCGCTTCGAGGAACTGCTGGTCGGCCGCGCTGAGGGCGTCACCAGCCAGATCGAGCAGCGCACCAAGGCCGCCGCCGACGTGCTCAACGCCCGCATGGAGCAGCTCAGCCAGTCGATCAAGATCAATTCGACGGAAGCCGAGCGCTCGCTCGGCCAGCTCGCAATCGCCACCAGCGACGCCATCCACGCCAGCGCCACCGAAGCCGAACGCACCCTACTGGGCGTGAGCCAGGAGGTCGCGCAAGGCTTCACCAGCAAGGCCGACGAGATCGCCAATTCGGTCAGCCAGCGCACCATGGATATGACCGCGATCCTGTCCGACAAGAGCGGCGGCGTGCTGGCGGCCATCACCGAGAAAGGCCAGCAGTTCGCCATCGACGTTACCACCGCCACCGATCAGGCCGTCAACGCGATCGAGCAAACGGGCCTCACTTTCACGCGCACGATGCTCGATAACAGCGGTGAAATCGCGCGCATGATCAATACCGCCGGCGAGACCGCCTCCAACGCCGTCAACCGCACCCTGAACGAACTGAACGAAACCTCGCAGCGGGCGATCGATCTGTCGAAGGACACGACCACGTCCACCGTCAAGGAGATGATGGAAACCCACGACATGCTGCGCGCCGACACCACCGCGCTGTTCGAGCGGCTGCGCGAAGCCAACATCATGCTGCAGGAAGTTCTCTCCGGCGCGCACGAGAACATGAGCGCGCTCGAGAACACGCTGATGTTGCGCGTGTCGGAATTCGTCAATTCCATGAATGAAGTCACCACTTCCACCGGCAATGTCAGCGCACGGGTGGAAACGACGATTCACGATTTCAGCGAAATCACCGAGCGCGTGGTCACCGATCTCGGCCAATTGGCCGAGCAGTTCGACAGTCACGGCCGCGAGCTCGCCAAGGCCATCGACCTGATCGACTCAAGCAACCGGCGCGCCGACACCACGATCAACGAGCGCCGCGTGCAGCTCGATTCGCTGGTATCCACCCTCGACATCCGTACCGAGGATCTCGATCAGCGGCTCAAGCGCTTCGCCGGCCTACTCGACGAGTCGCTGGAAGCCGCCTCCGCCCGCGCGCGCGACGTTGCCCGCGTGGTGTCAGAGTCGAGCGCCGAGGGCGGCCGTGCCATGAGCGAGCAATACGACCGGGCGCGCGAATTCGCCGAGGACGAGCGCCGGCGCGCCGCCGGAGAGATGCGCGCGGTCTACGAGCAGACCGTCGGCGACACCCAGGCGCTGTTCCACGAAGCCAACGAGCGCTTCGCCGAGCTGGTGCAGGGCATGAAGCATATGACGGGCGAGATGCAGCGCGAGCTGGAAGCCACCCGCGCCGAGCTGCACCGCGGCATCTTCGAGCTTCCGCAAGAGACCGCCGAGGGCGCTGCGCAAATGCGCCGCGTCATCGTCGACCAGATCGAGGCGCTGGCCGAGCTCAACCGCATCGTCGCCCGCCACGGCCGCAGCCTCGACGCGGTCGAGCCGATGCGGCGTTCGGTGCGCGAGGAGCCGGCGCTGGCCGTGGTCGGCGGCCGCGGCGACATTTCGCCGCCGCGCGCCGCCCCGCCGCCGCCGCCACCGCGCAGCGAGGTGAGCGGTTTTGCACCGGCGGCGCGCCGCGCCGAAGCCCCCTCGCTCACGCCGGCGCAAAGTGGCGCCAGCCGCGGCTGGCTCAGCGAACTGCTCACGCGCGCCTCGCGGGAGGAAGAAGAGCCCCATGATTTCCCGCGCGAGAGCGCGCGCGGACCGGAGGAGCGCACGCCGCGCCACACCATCGAGTCGCTGGATTCGCTGTCGGTCGACATCGCGCGCATGATCGATCACGACGCCGCCGCCGACCTGTGGGACCGCTACAAGCGCGGAGAGCGCAACGTCTTCACCCGCCGGCTCTATACCTTGCAGGGCCAGAAGGCGTTCGACGAGATCCGCCGCAAGTATCGCGCCGACCGCGAGTTCAAGTTGACCGTGGACCGCTATATCAGCGAGTTCGAGCGACTGCTCGACGAGGTCTCGCGCGATGATCGTGGCCAGGTGGTGGCGCGCACCTATCTCACCTCGGAAACCGGCAAGGTCTATACCATGCTGGCGCACGCGGCCGGGCGCTTCGACTGACGCGCGCGCCGGCCGCAGGCGTAGTGCCGAGCGCATGCTGCACCGCATCGTGGGCGCGCGCTTGATTTGGAATATCGCCTATTATTTATGCTGGCCGCGAAAATGCCGGCGCGCCTGCGGCTTTTTGGTCGCCAAATCTGCAAAATTTCGATTTGCCAGCGGCTACCAAGTAACCGATAGTAAGCCCCGACGCGGCCGCTTAAGGGCGATTTCCGCGGAGATGAGGTTATAAAAAAGCTGCGCCGCCGGCGAAATGAATACGGCGGGGCGGAGGTGTTACACTGGCGTCAACAACGCCAAAATGAAAACGAAGGCTATTTTGGGAGGACAAAAGCCATGCGTAAGCGCTCTCTTTCGGCGCGTGTACTTGCTACACGCGGTCTCGCTGCCGGACTTTTTGCAGCTTTCACATTTGCCCTGATCGGACTGTCGGGCTCGACTGCTTGGTCGGCGCCGAAGGACATCAAGTGGGGCACCGGCCCCGCAGGCTCGTCGGGCGGCAAAGCGCTCATCGTGCTTTCAAATATTCTGAACAAGAACATGCCGGAATACCGTATCACGGTGCTGCCTACCCCCGGCGCCGTGGGCACCGTGAAGGGTTTCGCCACTGGCGAGTTCGACGGCTACTACGGTTCCGACGTGGCGCTGAAGGAGTTCCACAACGACAACGAACGCTTCAAGGGGTTCAAGGCCCACGTCAAACACATGCCGGTGCAGTCGCTTTGGACCTACACGCTGGATTGCGGCCTGGCGATCAAGGCCAGCGACGCCGATAAGATCAAGTCGTGGGCCGATCTGACCGGCAAGCCGACCTATACCGGTCCCGCGCCGTTCGACACCCGCAAGAAAGTTGAGAACGGGCTCCACGCGCTCGGCGTCAAGCACATCTACAAGGAAGTCTCCAAGGCAACGGCCGGCTCGCAGCTCAACAACGGTACGATCGAGGCCATGCTCATCTACGGCGCCGGCGGCAAGACCCTGGCGCCGTGGCTGTCGCAAGCCACGCTCTCGGTGGACTGGGCTCCGCTCAATCCGACCGCCAAGGAGCTTGCCGAGCTCAAGGAAAAGGGCTTCGGCCCCATTCAGGTGCCGGTCAAGAATTTCAATAAGCGGGACAAGACCGGCGCAAAGATCACGTTGCTGCCGGTGTTCTGGGGATTCGACCTCGGCCTCAACGTGCCGGAAGCCGACATGTACAAGATGTTGAAAATCATCGAGTCGCATGCCGACGAGCTGGCCAAGCTCGACCCGAGCTTCCGGCAGATCGCGGGCGGCAACTTCGCCAAATTCCAGCACACTGCCCTGGAAAGCACTTGGAATCTCGTTCCGATCCACCCCGGCTTGGCCAAGTTCCTGAAGGAAAAGGGCCAGTGGGACAGCAAGTGGGACGGCAACATCGCCAAGGCCAATATGTAGGGGATACGGTCCTGTGACCTGATCCGAGAGGCGGGCGCTTCGACGCGCCCGCCTCGCCGCATTCAGCCAGAACGACAGGCCCGCTATGTCCGAATCCCTCACGGCCGCGTCCGCCATGACCGACCATCCGGCGCACCGGTCTCCGTTCGCGCTCGACGCGATCTATTACGTGTCCGCGGTCTCCTACACCGTCTACATGTTCTATTATTATTGGACCAGCGCCGGCGGCCCGGTCGTGCTCGCCATGACCATGGTGCCGCTCACTTTCGGGCTGTTCACGCTGCGGGCGCTGCGCGACAACGAATTCTATCCGAAGCTGCCACGGAGCGTGAACTACGTCATCGCGCTCGTTTTCTGCCTGTTCTCGATTTACTGCTCCTACTACATGAACACCAACTACCTGGCGCTCGGCGAGGAACGCAACGGTTTCTACAATACCCAGGACATCGTCACCGGCGGCCTGATGGCGCTACTGATCATCGAATACGCGCGCAAGCGCCACGTCCCGCTATTCATCCTCAACGTCATTATCATTCTCTACGCCGTCTACGGCTATCTAGTGCCGGGCATGTTCTACCATGCCGGGCTGACCTGGCACCGCGTGATTGCGGCCGCGAGCGTTGAGATGGAGACCGGCATTTTCGCGCGCCTGCCACAGCTTGCGCTCACGCTGATCGGCTCGTTCCTGTTGGTGTTGAGCGTGCTGCGCGGCTTCGGCTGCATCGAATCGCTCATGCGCGCGACCAAGCGCGTCGCTATCCGTTCGCATCATGCGATTCCGCAATCGGCGGTGATCGGCTCGATGATGATCGGCACCGTCAGCGGCTCGGGGTCGGCCAATTCGATCACCGTCGGTTCCGCCACCATCCCGGCCATGATCAATGCCGGGTTGCCGCCGGCGACAGCGGCCGCCATTGAGAATGCGTCCTCCATGGGCGGGCAATTGATGCCGCCGGTCATGGGCATCGCGGCCTTCTTGATGGCCGAATTCCTCGGCGTCGACTATTTCGACGTGGTGGCGCGCGGCTGGGTTCCGGCGCTGATCTACTTCACGTCCGTGTCGGTCTCGGTCTATCTGCTGGCGATCCACTACCGCACCCGCATGGTGATCGACCGTAAGGCGCAGCCGCTGACTTGGCACGACATCTTTAATCTCGGAGCCTTCGTCGTCACCGTCGGCGGGTTGGTCGCCCTGATGGCAGCGCTGTACCTGGCGCCGCAATTCGCCGCCCTCGACATGTTCTGCGTCGTTGGCGCGGGGATGCTGGTCTTCCACGTGGTGGCGCTGTTGCGCCCCGGGCAATGGTCGTTTGCCGAGTTCGTAAAACCGCTGAAGAGCTTCCTCGATTCGTTCACCGACATGATCACTGACCTGACGCTGCTGCTGGCGACGTTGTCGATCATGGCCGGCGCGCTGGTGATCACCGGCGTGCCCACCAAGCTCGGCCTGCTGCTGGTAGAGGCGGCCGGGATCAATATGGCTGCCATGGTGGGCATGGGCTTCCTGTTCGGCGTAGTGCTCGGCACCGGCCTGCCACCCGCGCCGGTCTACATCCTGGTCGCCATCGTGATCGCGCCGCCTTTTATGCAGGCCGGCGTCAATCCGTGGGTGGTGCACTTCTTCGCCTTCTTCGTCGCCGTGTTCGGCGAATTGACGCCGCCGACCTCGATCACCGCGGCGATCACGTCGAAAATCGCCAACACATCGTTCTACGTCACGCTCTGGCGCTCGTTGCAGATCTGCGTTTCGCTGTTCACGCTGATGGCGGGCATTTTCGTCCATCCCGGATTGGTGGCCGAACCCGGTCTCGACCAGATCCCCGCTTTCTATCTGATCGGCGTGTCGACGCTGGGCATCACGTTCAGTCTGCAGGGCGTCTATTTCGAAAACTTCTTGCTCGATCGTGGCGTGCGCATCTTGCTGGCCGCGTTCGCGCTGGTGGCGCTGTTCAGCACGAACGAATACATCGGCACCCTCGCCACGATTCCGGTACTGGCGGGGATCGCCTACTGGATGCTGGTGCGCCGGCGCCAGCTCGAGACCGGCATCGAAGAGGTCGTGATCGACGACAAGGCCGCGCTCGCCACCGCCACCGCCGGCAACCCCGCGCTCAGCCGTATGAACTGAGCGGCGGCCTGGGGCGCAGGGAGCGGTGCTCACGCCCCTGATGCGTCTACTGCAAAGCCCGGCTCAGGTCGTGCGCGCCCGCGTGCTTTCGCCCGGCTGGCCCACGCGCGACCGTTTGCCGCGGAAATAAGCCTTCAGCCACGGATGCTCCGACGCCAGCATGGTGTCCATAGTGCCCGCCGCGATCACCTTGTGGTCGGCCAGCACCGCGATCCGGTCGCAGACCGTGTGCAGGCTGTCGAGGTCGTGGGTGACCATGAAGACGGTCAGGCCCAAAGTCCTCTGCAGGGTGGCGATCAGCTCGTCGAATTCGCCGGCCCCGATCGGGTCGAGGCCGGAGGTGGGCTCGTCGAGGAACACAATCTCCGGGTCGAGCGCCAGCGCGCGGGCGAGCGCCACGCGCTTGGTCATGCCGCCGGACAGCTCGGAGGGGAACTTCTCCAGCACGCTGGCGTCGAGCCCCACCATTTCGAGTTTGGCAACCGCCAGTTCGTCGAGCAGCCGTTGCGACAGTTCGAGATATTCACGGATCGGGAATTGCAAGTTATCCCGCACCGTCAGCGAGGAAAACAGCGCGCCCTGCTGGAACAGCACGCCCCAGCGCTGCTCGATCGCGTGGCGCTCGGCATCGGAGGCTTGGGTCAAATCGACGCCAAACACCCGGATGCTGCCCTCGCGCCGCGGCAGCAAGCCGATGATGGTGCGCATGAGTACGGATTTGCCGGCGCCCGAGCCGCCGACGAAGCCGAGAATCTCGCCGCGATAGACGTCGAGATCGACGTGGTCGAGCACGATGTGGTCGCCGAAGCCGACCACCAGGCCGCGCACCGCGATGACGACTTCCTTGCCGTTGCCGCGCGCCTTCGCCATCGCTCACATCCCGATCGAGGCGAAGAAGATGGCGAACAGGCCGTCGAGCACGATCACCAGGAAGATCGATTCCACCACCGAGGCGGTGGTCTGCAGCCCGAGCGACTCGGCGCTGCCCTTGACGTTCATGCCTTCCACGCAGGACACCACGCCGATCACCAGCGCCATGAACGGCGCCTTGATCATGCCGACCTTGAAATGATCGAGCGAGATCGCCTCCTTCAGCCGTTCAATGAATATACTCGGCTCGATGCCGCCGTAGAGCCAGCACACCAGCCCGCCCCCGTAGAGCGCCGCCATCGAGCCGAGAAAAGTGAGAATCGGAACACCGACGATGAGCGCCAGGATGCGCGGCAGGATCAGCACCTCGATCGGATCGAACCCCATGGTCTGCAGCGCGTCGATCTCCTCGCGCATCTTCATGGAGCCGAGCTCGGCGGTGTAGGCGCTGCCGGAGCGGCCGGCCACCATGATGCAGACGATCAGCACGCCGAGTTCGCGCAGTACCAGGATGCCGACCATGTCGACTACGTAGATGTCGGCGCCGAACTTGCTGAAATGGAAGATGCCCTGCTGCGCGATGATGCAGCCGACGAGGAAAGTGATGAGAATAATGATCGGCACGCCACGCCAGCCGACATTATCGAGCTGATGCACCATCGAGGTGAAGCGAAGCCGGCGCGGCTGCGCCAGGATGCGCACGATCACGACCGAGAGAGCGCCCAGCAGGTTGACGAAAGCGCCAAACGAGCCGCTGACCGAAACGATGCTGTGGCCGATGGAGGCGAGCGCATCGGCGAGCTGGATGGTGCGGCGCACCGGCGGCTCTTCCAGCTTGACGACGTGCACGTCGTCGACCAGCGAGCGATAGTCCGCCTTCAATCCTTCCACCTTGGTGGCGCAGCCGCGCGCCGAGAACGCGCGCACCAGCCGCTCCAGCAGCCAGGCGCCGAAGGTGTCAAGCCGCTCGACGCGCGCCATGTCGATCCGGACTTCGTTGATGGTGCCGCGGCCCTGGGTCGCCGCGTCGATTTGCGCTTCCAGACTGCGCGCATTCTTGGCAATCCAAGCGCCGGCGGCGGCGAGCCGCAGCCGCCCGCCTTCGGCGGCGCCTTCGAGCAATGTTTCGCTCACGCGCGTGTCCTCTAAAGTGGCTTCTCCTCCCCCTGAATGCGGGGGAGTGCCATACTTGACCATTGCATGCGAACCTGTCGAGGGTTGGGCGCCGCCCATGGATATCCCCAGGCCATTGACCCTCGCGCTCACCGTCGAGCACTGGCCGATCGCCGGGAGCTTTGCCATCAGCCGCGGCGCCAAGATCGAGGCGGTGGTGGTGGTCGCCGAACTCGCCGACGGCGTCCATCGCGGGCGTGGCGAATGCGTGCCCTATGCGCGCTACGGCGAAAGCGCCGGCAGCGTCGCTGCTGCGATCGAAGCGATGCGCCCGCGGCTGACCGCCGGCCTGAGCCGCGCCGGCTTGCAGCAAGCGATGCCGGCGGGGGCTGCGCGCAACGCGCTCGACTGCGCGTTCTGGGATCTCGAAGCCAAGCAAGCGGGGCGCCCGGCCTACGCACTCGCCGGCTTGCAAGCGCCGCGCCCACTCACCACCGCCTATACGATTTCGCTCGGCCTCCCGGACGACATGGCCAAGGCCGCAGCCAAGGCCGCCGGCCGCGCGCTGCTCAAGATCAAGCTCGGCGGCAATGACGATGATGGCGGCGATCCGGCGCGTATCGCCGCGGTGCGCACCGCGGTCCCTAAGGCGACCCTGATTGTGGACGCCAATGAGGGCTGGCGGGAGGATAATCTCACCGCCAATGTCGCCGCCTGCGTACGCGCCGGCGTTGAGTTGATCGAGCAGCCGCTGCCGGAGGGGCGCGACCAGGTCCTGGCGCAAATGAAACATCCGATTCCCGTCTGCGCCGACGAGAGCGCCCACGACAGTGCCTCGCTAGCGGCGCTGCCCGGCCGCTACGATGCCGTCAACGTCAAGCTCGACAAAGCCGGCGGGCTGACCGAAGCCCTGGCCATGGTGGCGGAGGCCGCGCGGCTCGGCCTGGCCGTCATGCTGGGCTCGATGGTTTCGACCTCGCTTGCCACGGCACCGGCCGTGCTGGCCGCCCAGACCGCCCGCTTTGTCGATCTCGACGGCCCCCTGTTGCTAGCCAAGGACCGCGAGCCCGGCCTTACTTACCGCGACAGCCTGGTGTTCCCGCCAGCACCGGCGCTGTGGGGCTGACGCAATTTTTGCCTTTTGACCTTCATCAATGCGGCGGTGGGCGGTTCTGGCATGAAGGCGCCATGATGCCGAACCACGCGATTCAGCTTGCGCCGAGAGCCTCGGCCATTGCCCAGCGCCTGCTCGCCCATGCCCGCCTGTGCGAGCAAATCGCGTTCGAGTGCTGCAATGAGGCGACCGCCGAGAAACTCAAGCGCATGGCGCAGGAATGCACCCGGGCGGCGGCACAAGTGGCGCCCGCGCGCGACACCCCTCCAACGCGGCATTGAGCGGGCCCCGGCAAGGTTGTGGCATCTACCTGACTTTATTCACCAATTGTGCCCAGCTTTCTGGTTAACCAAGTCTTTCCGCGCCCCTATCATTGGCTTAGACTTCCGTCAGAATTGGCCCGCCGGTGGCGGGAAAAAATAACGGGGGACGGGGGTCAATGCGTATTGGCGGCTTGGTGCTGTCTTGCGCCTTGTTGGTGGTCGGCGTTACGTCGGCGTCGGCCGAAATGCGCATCGCAGAGGATCGCGGCGGGCAGATCGGCCATTACCTGGAAACCTTCGCCATTGTGCGCTCGACCGGCGAACGCGTCGTCATCGACGGCAACTGCCTGTCGGCCTGCACGCTGGTGCTAGGGTTGATCCCGCATAGCCGCATCTGCGCCACCGAGCACGCGCGCTTCGGCTTTCATGCCGCCTGGATTCCGGACCGCGACGGCCGTCGGGTGACCAGCACCATGGGCACGCGCGCCTTGTGGAATATCTACCCGGCGGCGGTGCGGCACTGGATCAATCGGCACGGCGGCTTGTCGCGCAAGATGATCTTCCTGCAAGGCAGGGACCTCAACGGCATCGTGCAGAGCTGCGACCACGCCGCGCAGCAGGCCCTTGCGCGCTCACATCACCGCGTCGCGCACCGACCGGTGCGCTACATAGCCGGCAACGCCGCCAGCGATCGCCGCTAACGCCATCGCTGCATAGGCCAAGCTGCCGAAGGCTGCGTAAAGCAAGCCGGAAATTCCCGTCGCAACCGCCATCGTGGTGCCGAGCGCGACCGCGAGATAGCCTTGCGCGGTGGCGCCCTGCCCGGCCGGTGCCTTGGCGGCGACAAAGCCGAGCATGCCGAGATGGGTGGCGCCGAACGAGGCCGCGTGCAGCAATTGCAGCAAGGGCAGCGCAGAGCTCGGCAGGTCGATCGCCATCGCGCCCCAGCGCAATGCGCCGCCGAACCCGCCGATCATCAGCAGCACCGTCGGCGTGACCAAGCGCGGCAGGCGTCCCTGCAGCGCGAACAGCACGATCTCCGCGATCACACCCAGCGCCCACAGACCCGCGATGGTGGTGCCGTCGAGCCCGGCGGCACCCCAGGCCAGCGCGGAGAAACTGTAATAGACGGCGTGGCTCGCCTGGATCAAGCTGGCCGCCGCAACGCCTGCAAGGAAAGCGGGATCGCGCAACAGACCGCGAGCCGCCGGCTGAGTTTCGCCGGCCAGTGGCGTGCGTGTCGAAATCGGAGCAAGCAGTGTGGCAGCGAGCGCGCTGATTCCGTATCCCGCCACGATCAGCCAGATCAGATGGCGGGCTGGGATGGTGTCGGTGGCGATGCCGGCGATGAAGGTGCCGACGATGAACGCCGCCGAGCCCCACAGCCGCACCGGCCCATAAGCGCGCCCGCGTTGGTGAAGCCCCTTGAGCGCATAGGTGTCGGCGAGCGGCAGCAGCGGCGTGAAGACCAGCGCGGCAACCGCATAGGCCGCCAAGATGGCGGCCGGTCCGTTAGCCAGGCCCACCAGCGTGTAGCCCAGAACGCTCGCCGCGCTCGCCATCATGATGGCGGCGCGCAAGGCATCGCGCCGGTCGACGACGCGCGTCGCCAAGGTGATGGAAAACACGCGCACGATGATCGGCGCCGCCAGCACCACGCCGATCATGCCGGCGTCGAGCCCCTTGGCCTTCAGCCAGACCGGGAAAAACGGCAGCTGGATACCGAAGACGACGAATATGGCGGCATAAAATGCTGCCAGCCGGTTCGCGAAGCCGATTCGCATGCGGAAAACCAAGCCCTTTCATGGCTAGCCGAATCAAGCGGGCTGATTGATAAACTGGCCGGAACGGATTGCCCATGGCGAACGAACCTATGGCGCTGGCGAGGTCCCCGCAGGCGAGCGCGGCGGCTGCGAGCGATTACGAGGCCTTCAGCGAGGTGCTGGCGGCGAGCGCGCGCGGCCGCGCGTTCCTGGCCGAACATGCCCGGCGCAGCCGCACCGCCGATACCGAACTGCTGCTGGCCGCGCTCGCCCGCGTCGAGGCACTGGTGCGGGCCAATGCGGCCACCCCCACCGACCCGGGGCGCAGGGAATTGCGCACGCTGCTGATGACCATCCGCAGCGCGCGGCCGGAGATCGAGGCAAGCCAGCTGTCGACGCGGGCGGCCAAGCTTGCCGTGCTGCTCGATCTGTTGGAGGAGCGCATCACGGCCCTGGCCGAGCCCACCCCGATGCTGCCGGCGTTCGACGCAACGGCGGAGACGGCGCGCGCCCATCTTGCCGTGGTGCCGCCGCCCGAGGAGCCGGAACTGCCGATCCCCTCGCCGGCAGCCATCCAGCCGACGCCGATCGTGCTGGCGCCTGCGCCCGCAACGCCCCAGCCGGAGGCTGGCAAGAGCACGCCGGGGGTGACTTGGTGCGACGGCCCGCCGCCGGGTTCGGCCGCCTTCGACGATAGCGACGACAAACCGGCCGCCTTATCTCCGACCATGGCCGAGAAGGTCGCCGCGCTGAGCGAACCTATGCCCAAGGCGCCGACAGCCGCCATGCCCGCTGACGAGGCCAAGATTTGGGAGCTTTCCAACGCCAAGCTGGCGCCGCCGCCGTCCGATCCGTTGGCAGCGATCATGATGCTGACTGAGGAAGAGCGGATCGCGCTGTTTACGTAAGCGGCAGCGAGGCGTCGCCCGCAATCAACTTCGCAAACAACTCCGCGTCCACGTTGCCGCCGGACAGAACGCCGACCACGATCTTGTCTTTCACGTCCAGCTTGCCGGCCAGCAGCGCAGCCAGGCCGACGGCGCCGCCCGGTTCCACCACCAGCTTGAGTTCCTCGAAGGCGTAGCGCACGGCGCGCGCAACCTCGTCATCGGTGACGGTAAAACCCTTCCCGATCAATTCCCGGGTGATCGGGAACGTCAGCGCGCCGGGTGTCGCGCTCATCAATGCGTCGCAGATGGTGCCGCTCATGCGCGCATTGGTCTCGCGCTGGCCGCTGGCAAACGAGCGCAGCGTGTCGTCGAAGCCTTCCGGCTCGACGGCGTAGAGTTCGGCTGACGGCACCTTGGCCGTAATGCCGAGCGCGATGCCGGCGGCCAGCCCGCCGCCGGAGGCGCCGATCAGCACGATCTGCGGCCGCAAATTGAGCCAGCGCAAATCCTCGACGATCTCGGCGCCGATGGTGCCCTGCCCGGCGATGATGAGCGGATCGTCATAGGGCGGCACCAGCGTGGCGCCGCGCTCGCGCGCGATGCGCTCGCCAAGCAAGGCGCGGTCCTCGGTGTCGCGGTCGTAGGGCACAATCTCGGCGCCGAGCGCCTCGGTGCGCTCGCGCTTGGCGCGCGGGGCGTCACTCGGCATCACGATGGTGGCGCGCATGCCGAGCAGCTTTGCTGCCGCCGCCACGCCCTGGGCGTGGTTGCCGCTGGAATAGGCCACCACCCCGGCGGCGCGCTGGTCCGGCGGGATCGACGCGATCTTGTTGTAGGCGCCGCGGAACTTGAACGAGCCGGTGCGCTGCAGGGTCTCGGCTTTCAGGAACACACGCGCGCTTAAGCGCTCGTCGAGCACCGGCGCATTGATCAGCGGCGTGCGCACGGCGACGCCGGCGAGACGTTT
>CAYLMY010000024.1:0-5174 GCA_964384635.1 uncultured Undibacter sp. | reverse complement strand
GCGCGGCATTCCTCGCGCGAGCATTCCAGCGCTTCCAGGCAGGCGCGTTGCAAGTCCTCATCGAGCACGCCGACCGGTGCGGAGCCGATCACGTCGCGTGGCGCCGCGGCCGGGAAGGCCGCCACCGGCACGCCGCTCGCCAGCGCCTCCAGCAGCACCAGGCCGAAGGTGTCGGTGCGGCTCGGGAACACGAACACGTCGGCGGCGGAATAGAGTTCGGCCAGCGCCTCGCCCTGGCGCGCGCCCAGGAACGCCGCTTGCGGATATTGCCGCGCGAGAGAGCTGCGCGCCGGCCCGTCGCCGACTACCAGCTTCGTGCCCGGCAAATCGAGCTCGAGAAAGGCTTCGACATTCTTTTCCACCGCCAGCCGGCCGACGGTGAGAAAAATCGGCCGCGGCAGATCGAGCGCGGTGCGCGCGCGCGGCCGAAACAGCTGCGCGTCGACGCCGCGCGGCCAGATCTTCACGTTCTTGAAGCCGCGGCTGATGAGCTCTTCGGCCAGCGTCGGCGTCGCCGCCAACACCGCCGCGCCGGGCACGTGGAACCAGCGCAGCCAGCCCCAGGTTGCTTCGCGCGTCCAGCGCTCCGGCAGCGGCAGGCGCTCGGCCAGATAGTCGGGAAAGCGGGTGTGGAAGCTGGTGGTGAACGGCAGCCCGCGCTTGATGCAGAGGCGGCGCATGGCGTGTCCGAGCGGACCCTCGGTCGCGATATGGATGGCGTCGGGTCTGAACTCGTCGAGCCGGCGCGCGACCGCGCGCGGCGGGGGCAGCGCCAGTCTTATTTCCGGATAGCTCGGCATCGGCAAAGTGCGGAATTCGCTCGGCGCCAGAAATTCGATCTCAGAGCCGAGCCCGTACGCCTCGCGCGCGACGAGGCTGAGCGTGCGCACCACGCCGTTGACTTGCGGATGCCAGGCATCGGTGACGACGAGAATTTTCATACTTTTCTCCATTCGTTCCCGCGCAAGCGGGAACCCAGGGGCCACACGAAATCACGCGTCGTCGCACCGGGTCCCCGCTTAAGCGGGGACGAACGGACAAAAAGGTTAGGTCTATTCACGCGGCTTGCGGCTGTGCGACCGCGTCGGCCGGCTCGCGGTCGTGCCCGGTCCTGGTCCAGGTGATGATCTCGAACGTGCCGTCGAGGCGCTCGCCCACCGCCGTGCAGCTTTCCACCCAGTCGCCGCAATTGATGTAGCGGATGCCGAAATCGTCGTGGATGGCCGGGGTGTGGATGTGGCCGCAAATCACGCCGTCGGCCTGGTGCCGATGCGCCTCGGTGGCCAGCGCCTTCTCGAATGCGCCGATATAGTTGACCGCGTTCTTCACCTTCAGCTTGGCCCATTTCGACAGCGACCAGTAAGGCGCGCCCAGCACACGGCGGAAGCCGTTGAACACGCGGTTGGCGGTGAGCGCGAATTCGTAAGCCTTGTCGCCGAGCAGCGCCAGCCAGCGCGCCTGCGTCACCACCAGGTCGAAGATATCGCCGTGCACGACCAGATAGCGTTTGCCGTCGGCGCCTTCGTGCACGATGTTCTCCACCACCTCGATGCCGCCGAAATGGGTGCCGTAGTAGCCGCGCAGGAATTCGTCGTGGTTGCCCGGCACGTAGATCATGCGCGCGCCCTTGCGCGCCTGACGCAACAGCTTCTGCACCACGTCGTTGTGCGCCTGCGGCCAATACCAGGACGAGCGCAATGCCCAGCCGTCGACGATGTCGCCGACCAGATAGATCGTGTCGGCTTCGTGGTAACGGAGGAAATCGAGCAGCTTGTCGGCTTGGCAGCCGCGCGTTCCCAGATGGACGTCTGAGATGAAAAGCGCGCGATATCGCTTCGTGGCGGCTTCCGTCACGCGGCGGCGAACTCCAGGCTGTTGCTCATGACGCCACGCATTAGCAGGCCTTCATTGCAGTTTTATGACGGTGTCGTTTACCTTTTTGATTAAGCACGCGCTTTCGCGCTTTCACGCCGCGGCGCTTTGGCCTTCGGCGCGGAGGAAGCGCACCAGCGTGAAGAAGGGTTTTACCTTGCGCCGGTCGATCAGCTCGGCGCCGCCGTGGGTTTGCGCCCAGGTAGCCAGCCGCTGGAACGGGAACTCGGGTCGCAGGCCCAGCTTGCGCGCTTTCTGTGCCAGCAGCCGCTCGACCGCGGCGGCTAGTCCGCGCTCGGAATAGAGATGGTTGACCAGGATGATCTGGCCGCCCGGCCTGAGCACCCGCGCGCATTCGCCCAGCACGCGCTCGGGATCCTCGACCAGCGTGATGACGAACTGGCCGACCACGCAATCGAACGACGCCTCGGGGAACGCCATGTCGTGCGCGTCCATCACCAACAGGTCCTTGACGTGCGGGTAGCGGCCGCTCGCCAGCCGTTCGCGCGCCCGCGCGATCATCGGCTCCGACAAATCGATGCCGGTGATCTCCGTGGTCTCGTCGTAGTCATCGAACGACAGTCCGGTGCCGACGCCGATCTCCAGGATGCGCCCGCCGACCGAACGCGCGGCGAGCGCCGCGGCGCGCCGTCCGGACAGGAAGAACGGGCGCACAGCGCGTCGTAGACCGGCGCCCAGCGGGCATAAGCTTTTTCCACCACCTGGCGGTCCGGATCGCGCAGCATGTCCCCCCCCCCTCGCGAATCAATAGCGCTGCATTCGCATTGGGGTAGCAATCGTGTGCGACAGTCAGGCGACAACCGTTACCTGTCATTCCGGGACGCGCCGAAGGCGCGGACCCGGAATCCATATCCCCGGTCTGTGATTATGGGTTCCGGGTTCGCCGCTTCGCGGCGCCCCGGAATGACAACGGAAGGGTTGACGCTCGCGCCTGCGCCCCTAACACTCGCGCGCGCAAGAAACGTCACGCCCAAGGAGCACCCATGGATCTGGGAATAGCCGGCCGCAAAGCCATCGTCTGCGCCTCGAGCAGAGGGTTGGGCAAGGGCTGCGCCCGCGCGCTGGCGGAAGCCGGCTGCGAGGTGGTGGTCAACGGCCGCAACGCCAAGACGCTGGAGGCGGCCGCCGCCGAAATCGCCGGTGTCACCGGCGCCAAGGTCACCGCGGTGGCCGCCGACGTGGCGACGCCGGAGGGCCAGGCCGCGTTGCTAGCCGCCTGCCCGCAGCCCGACATCCTGATCAACAACAATGCCGGCCCGCCGATGCGCGACTTCCGCGAGCTCACCCGCCAGCAGATGATCGACGGCGTGATCGCCAACATGATCGTGGCGATCGAATTGATCCAGAAGGTGATCGAGCCCATGAACCAGCGGCGTTTCGGCCGCATCGTCAACATCACCTCGGCTTCGGTAAAGGCGCCACTCGCCGGTCTTGATCTCTCGTCGGGCGCGCGCGCTGGCCTGACCGCGTTCCTTGCCGGCGTCGCGCGCACGGTGGCGGACAAGAACGTCACCATCAACAACATGCTGCCCGGCGCTTTCGACACCGACCGGCTGCGCTCAACGCTGAGCAAGACCGCCGAGCTGAAGGGCAGAAGCGTGACGCAAGTCGCCGCCGACAGGATCAACACGATCCCGGCGAAGCGTTTCGGCGACCCGGCCGAGTTCGGCGCGGCCTGCGCTTATCTATGCTCCGCACAGGCCGGCTATATTACCGGACAGAACCTGCTGATCGACGGTGGCACGTTCAGCGGCGCGTTTTAAAGTCCTCAGCCCGCGCGAAATTCGACGCCCATGCGCGTCGCCGTGCGCCAGATCACGTGGCACGACTGCTGCAAATGATCGCTCTCGACCACCAGCACGAAGTCGTCCGGAATGCCGATCTGGCTCGCCACTTCGAGACACGCGCCTGCTGGGGAAATATTACGAACCCGGCAGTCGATGCCGCCGGCGCGGTTGAAGCTGATGCTGCCCGCTTTCAGCGTGCGATGGCGTGGGGCTTTACGTCTTTCCTCCATGACATCCTCCCGTCTCTACCGGCATCCGCGGGTCCGAGCCGCGCACTTGCCGAATGGGTCAGACGGATTGACCGATGCTGGCAGCCTACGCTTGAACTTTTAGCCGATCGTGCAAGTGATCCTCTAAATACGCGGGGTTTCGTTAGCATTTGCTAACCATGGGCCGCCGCGGCTACGGCCCAGCGCCGCGCGCGCCAGCGTATTTTACGGTCAATTTACGGGAGCCGACGCTGCGGCGCCCCCTACAATAGCGCCGGCGGCCGCGACGCCCGCAGCGCCCTAAGGACCCCCGACCGATGCTGAATTGGCTGGTCGACAATTGCGACCTGTTCGGCGTTGCCTGCCAGAACTGGATGGTGCTCACCGCCGGCGCCCTGCTGCTCTACGTCGCCCTGTTGGTCGTCGCCCACCGGCGGCAGGCGGGCCTGCGCTAAGGGGTTGCTCCTTGCCCCTCGGCCATCGCATGATCGGCGCCCGCCTGACGTCCAACCAGCCCAACGCATAAACGCCCGAGGGAGACCTTCATGAAGCTTGTCCGCTATGGCGCGCCTGGCCGCGAGAAGCCCGGCATCATCGACGCCGACGGCAAAATCCGCGACCTCTCCCGCATCGTGCCCGACATCGACGGCGCCATGCTGAAAGCGGGCGGGCTCGCCAAGATCAGGAAGGCCAATCTCAAGCGGCTCAAACGCGTCTCCGGCAAGCCGCGGCTCGGGCCTTGCATCGGCGCCGTGCGCAATTTCATTGCCATCGGGCTCAACTATTCCGACCACGCCGCCGAGTCGGGCGTGCCGGTGCCGGACGAGCCGATGATCTTCAACAAGGCGCCGTCCTGCATCTGCGGGCCGAACGACGACACCATGATGCCGAAGGGCGGCTTGAAACTAGATTACGAGTGCGAGCTCGGCGTCGTCATCGGCAAGCGCGCGCGTTATCTGGCCAAGGACAAGGCGATGGACGCGGTCGCAGGCTATTGCATCTCCAACGACGTGTCGGAGCGCGCGTTCCAGATGGAGCACGGGCAGACCATCTGCAAGGGCAAGGGCTGCGAGACATTCGGGCCGCTGGGGCCCTGGTTCGCGACCAAGGACGAGATCAAGAACCCGCAGCGGCTTGCCATGTACACCAACGTCAATGGCGAGAAGCGCCAGCGCGGCTCGACCGCCACCATGGTGTTCGATGTGGCGCATCTGGTCTGGTATTGCTCGCAGCTGTTCGTGCTGGAGCCCGGCGACGTGATCGCCACCGGCACGCCGCCGGGCGT
>CAYLMY010000023.1:22800-24790 GCA_964384635.1 uncultured Undibacter sp. | reverse complement strand
TGGAGCGGGCGAAGGGATTCGAACCCTCGACCCCGACCTTGGCAAGGTCGTGCTCTACCCCTGAGCTACACCCGCATCCGGTAGACACTTAATATCAGGCCGGGAAATTGCGATCCCGGCCGCCAAGGCGTTCCTATAGCCACTAGCCCGGACCCTTGCAACTGCGCCCAAAACCGCTGGTTAACGCCGCCTGGCTTGGTGTTTGCCGCGGACTTTAGGCGTAGGGCCGATATAGCGCGGGTTCGGATTGCAGAAGCCGCGGTTGCCGGCGAGCACGTTGGGCGCACACTCTTCCAACGACTTGTATTGGCAGTCCCAGTACACACCGCCGGGGCCTATATCGATGACGGCGCACCAGGGCGCCTCGTAGGCGCGCGCGGGACGCCCATCGAAAGACATGGCGGCCGTGACCACGACCGTAGCCAAAATAATGCGTATCATTTTCGACCTCATTCGTTGGTGATGATACTAACACCCCCGCAGGCCTTAAGTTTGCGCTGATGCCGAAAACCCCCGACCAGCTGTTCGCCGCGCTCGATGCCCTCGGCATCGCGCATTCGACCATCAAGCACCCGCCGCTGTTCACGGTCGAGCAATCCCGCGCCTTGCGCGGCCAGATCCCCGGCGGCCACACCAAGAACCTGTTCCTGCGCGACAAGAAATATGAGCTCTATCTGGTGGTGGCCGAGGAAGACGCGGCGATCGACCTCAAGGGCCTGCACCGCCTGCTCGGCGCCAGCGGGCGATTTTCCTTCGGCGCGGCCGACCTCTTACGCGAGGTCCTGGGCGTGGACCCGGGCGCGGTGACGCCGTTCGGCGCCATCAACGACACAGCATGCCGCGTCATGGTGGTGCTGGACGCGGCGCTGATGGCGCACGACACCCTCAACTTCCATCCGCTGGTCAACACCATGACCACCTCGATAAAGCGCGACGATCTGGTGAAATTCCTTAAATCCACTGGCCACGAGCCCCGCATCGAGCGCCTTTCCGGGCGCGGGCCGGACGTCCCCTGACACGATTGCATTCGGGGGCCGGATGACCCATTTAATTCGGCATGGAACCGTGAGTACCCGATCAAGCGAGGTAAAATGCTGCAGAATGGCGGGGGAATGACGGCGGCGCCCGAGGCGGTCAAGGACACCACCACGCAAGCCTTCATCAAGGACGTGATCGAGGAATCCAAGCAGCAGCCGGTGCTGGTGGATTTCTGGGCGCCCTGGTGCGGGCCCTGCAAGCAGCTCACGCCGGTCCTGGAAAAGGCGGTGAAGGCGGCCAAGGGCAAGGTCAAGCTCGTCAAGATGAACATCGACGAGCACCCCGCAATCCCGGGGCAGATGGGTATCCAATCGATCCCGGCGGTGATCGCATTCTCCAACGGCCAGCCGGTCGACGGCTTCATGGGCGCGCTGCCCGAGAGTCAGGTAATCGCGTTCCTGGAACGGCTGACCAAGGACAAGATCGTTTCCGCCGACAAGAACCTGCTGGAGGCCGCCGACGCCGCTTTGGTCGAAGGCAATCCGGCCGCCGCGGCCGAAGTCTACGCGCAGCTGCTGTCGCAGGACGCCGGCAATGTCCATGCGCTGGCCGGCTTGGCGCGCTGCTATGTCGAGACCGGCGCACTCGAGCAGGCCAAGCAGACGCTCGCGCTGGTGCCGGAAGCCAAGCGCAACGAAGCGCCGGTCGCCGCCGCGCGCGCTGCGCTCGAAGTCGCCGAACAGGCCAAGTCCGTGGGACCGGTCAACGAACTGGAGGCGAAAGTCGCCGCCAATCCGCTCGATCACCAGGCCCGCTTCGATCTCGCCACCGCGCTCAACGCCAAGGGACAGCGCGCCGAGGCGGCCGAACACCTGCTGGCGATCGTGAAGAAAGACCGTAAGTGGAATGACGACGCGGCGCGCAAGCAGCTTGTGCAGCTCTTCGAAGCCTGGGGATTTGCCGACCCGGCTGCGGTGGAGGGCCGCAAACGCTTGTCGTCGATTTTGTTTTC
>CAYLMY010000023.1:0-22700 GCA_964384635.1 uncultured Undibacter sp. | reverse complement strand
TTCTTTTTGTCGTCACCAGCCCATTTCTGTCGTCCCCGCGAAGGCGGGGACCCATAGGCCCGGTCCATCCGTATCTTGAACGCCGGGGTTATGGGTCCCGGGCCTCCCTCGCTGCGCTCGGTCGCCCGGGACGACAGCGAACTTAGCCATGCTATAACCCGCCCAAAATCGCCGGGAGCAAGCCTCATGTCCACCGATCCGCCGACCGAACGGCCCGCTGGCAGCGTCGATCCCAAGCTGTTGGAAATCCTGGTCTGCCCGCTGACCAAGGGCCCGCTCGAATACGACGCCACCAAACAGGAGCTGATCTCGCGCAAGGCCAAGCTCGCCTATCCGATCCGCGACGGCATCCCGATCATGCTGCCGGAGGAAGCGCGCAAGCTGGAGTGACGCCAATGTTATTGGCGTCATCATCCGCGAAAGCGGATGATCCAGTAATCACAATCCAACACACGGAGTACTGGATGCCCTGCTTTCGCGGGGCATGACAGTGCGGGAGGAAAGGAAACGACCATGATCAAAATCTGGGGCCGCAACACCTCGTCCAACGTGCAGAAGGCGATGTGGGCGGTGGACGAGCTCAAGCTCGAATGCCAGCGCATCGACGTCGGCGGCTCGTTCGGCAAGAACAAGGAGCCAAAATATCTGGCGATGAATCCCAACGGCCTGATACCGACGCTGGAGGAAGAAGACGGCTTCCTGCTGTGGGAGTCCAACTCCATCATACGCTACCTCGCCGGCAAGCACGACAAGGCAGGCGTGCTGGAGCCGAAGGATGCGAAAGCGCGCGCGCTCGCCAGCCAGTGGATGGATTGGCAGCTGTCGGTGGTGGGCCCCGCGATCACGCCGGCGTTCTGGGGGCTGATCCGAACGCCGGAAGAAAAGCGCGACCTGGCGGCGATCAAGACCGCGCAGGACAAAACCGTCGCCGCCATGCAGATCATGGATGCGCAACTGGCTAAAACAAAATTCCTCGCCGGCGATGCCTTCTCCTACGGCGACATTCCGGTCGGCGTCATGTGCTACCGTTACCGGCAACTGGTGCCCGGCCGCCCGGCCACGCCGCATCTCGACCGCTGGTACGACGCGATTTCGTCGCGCAAGCCGTTCCAGGAACACGTCGGCAGTATTCCGCTCAGCTAAAGCGCCTCGCCGCGCAGCAGTTTCGGCACCTCACCGGTGAAGCCCGCCGCTTCACGGATAAACAACCGCTTGAGCGGCGGCATGCGCTCGACCAGCCCGAGCCCGATATCGCGGATCAGCCGCAGCGCGTCGGAACTGTTGGAGAACAGCCGGTTCAAGCCATCGGTGGCAACGCCCATGGTCATGGTGTCGAAGCGGCGCCAACGCTGATAGCGCTGCAAGACATCCGGCCCGCCGATATCGAGCCCGAGCCGCGCGGCGTCGGCCACCGCTTCGGCGAGCGCGGCCACGTCACGCAGGCCCATGTTGAGGCCCTGCCCGGCGATCGGATGAATGATGTGGGCGGCGTCGCCCACCAGCGCCAGCCGTTCGCCGATGAAGGCGCGCGCGGTAAACAGCCCGAGCGGAAAGGCGCGGCGCGCGCCGATCACACGAATATCTCCAAGCTGCAGGCCGAAGCGCTTCTCCAGCTCGTCGTGGAATTCCGCGTCGGGCAGCGCGACGATGCGCTCGGCGTCTTGCCTGCGTTCGGTCCACACGATCGACGAGCGCTTGCCGGTGAGCGGCAGGATCGCGAACGGCCCCGCCGGCAGAAAATGCTCCTCGGCGCGGCCGTGATGATCGCGCTCGTGCGCCACCGTGCAAACGATCGCCGACTGATCGTAATTCCATCCATGCGAGGCGATGCTGGCCTGCTCGCGGATCGACGAGCGTGCGCCGTCAGCCCCGACCAAGAGCCGCGCTGAAATCTCGCTTCCATCGGCGAGTGCGACGTCGACTGTCTTTGCGGTATTCGCAAATCCCTTAACCGCGGTGGCACGCAGATCGACACCGAGCGCCCTGCCTTTCGCAACAAGCGCGTCGACCAGCAATCGGTTCTCGATCATGTGCGCGAACGGCTCGCCCTCCTCCACCTCGCCGCCGAAGGTGAGGAAGGTCGGCCGCACCGCGTTTTCGAGCTTGCTGTCGGTCACCACCATATCGAGCATGGGCTGCGCTTCGTCCGCGACCGCGTCCCAGACTTCGATGGCTTCAAACAGCCGGCTCGCGGCGGCGGCAATGGCGGAGGCGCGCGGGTCCTTTGATTGCGCAGCGCCAAGCGCCGGATCGGCGACCGTCACCGCGAAACCCTCGCCCAGTGCCTGGCGCAGCGCGATCGCCAGCGCCAGGCCGGCAAAACCTGCCCCGCCGATCACCACGTCGCGCTTCGCGTCACCCGCCATCGGGCCCTCCGGAGAGCCGCTATCCTAGTCGTTTCAGGCACTTGCGCCAGTGCCGGGTTTTTTTGACCCAGATCAACAAACGGCCATCATCTTAGACTAAAGTATTATTTGTTTGGGGCCCATGGACCGGACCGGTCCGGCCCGCGGCCTCTGCAAGAAGGGGGCAACCCATGGCAAACGAAACGCATACCCATAGCCTCACCAGCACGAACCAGATTCTGCTCTGGGCAGCCGTTGCGGTGATTGTGCTCGCCGTCGTGTATTTTACGATCTAGCGACGAGCGTTATCGGCACACCTCTTGGCGGTGCGCGGATGCACGGGCGGCAGGCAATCTGCCGCCCGCTCGTTTTGCGCCACGGCGCACGCACTCTCGCCATGCCTTGACTTCGCGCGGCGCGCAAGCGTCATTGGCGGCGCCCCGCATCGAAGGCCGCCCGCTCATGTCCTCCGCCGTCCAGGATCTGCTCAACCTCCTCGACCTTGAGCCGCTCGAGGTGAATCTGTTTCGCGGCCGCAGCCCGCAAGTCGGCTGGCAACGCGTGTTCGGCGGCCAGGTGATCGGCCAGGCGCTGGTCGCCGCCGTGCGTACGGTCGATGCCAGCCGCCCGCCGCATTCCATGCATGCTTACTTTCTATTACCTGGCGATCCCAAGGTGCCGATCATCTACGACGTCGATCGCATCCGCGACGGCAAGAGCTTCACGACGCGGCGCGTCAGCGCGCGCCAGCACGGCCATCCGATCTTCTCCATGCTGGTGTCGTTCCACGCCGACGAGCCCGGCCTCGATCATCAGATGCCGATGCCGAAGGTGCCGCCGCCGGAAGACCTGCCCAACGAGACGGAGCTGCGCAAGTCCATGCTGGCGACCATGCCCGATCCGGTGCGCCGCTATTACGAGCGCGAGCGGCCGATCGAGATGCGGCCGGTCGAGTTCGAACGCTATGGCGGCAAGAAGGTCGAGGGTGGCCGCTTCCATCTCTGGATCCGCGCCACCGGCCGGCTGCCGGACGATCTCGCCATCCATCAATGCGTGCTGGCCTATGCCTCCGACATGACGCTGCTCGACGCCGCGCTGGCGCCGCACGGCCGCACGCTGTTCGAAAAGGAATTCATGGCCGCCAGCCTTGATCATGCGCTGTGGCTGCATCGGCCGTTCCGCGCCGATGACTGGCTGCTCTACGCGCAGGATTCGCCCAATCTGCACGGCTCGCGCGGCTTCAGCCGCGGCCTTATATTTACCCGCGACGGCACGCTGGTCGCTTCCGTCGCCCAGGAAGGCCTGGTGCGCCTGCGGCGCGAATAACGATCGATCGAATGATGAACAGACCCCTTCCACATTCCTCCCCCTTTCAGGGGGAGGATGACCGTCCGGCGATTCTTCCCTCCCCCTGCAAGGGGGAGGGTTGGGGTGGGGGTCATTCTTCCTTATGCAGGACGATCGCAGTTTTCGTTCTAGCAATTCTCTTATTGTTGCCGGGTGCGAGCTTCGCTGCCTCCGGCAAGCGGCCGGCGCCGCCCGGCGCGTTCCCTGGCGCGCCGGGCGAATACACGCGCTTTTCCGTCGCCGAATTGAGCCGTGGCTTCATGGCGCTCGCCTTCGGCTCCGACTTGCGCATCGGCGCAGCGCCGCGCGGCATCCGCCGCTTCGATCATCCAATCCATGCACGCGTGATCGCCGGCGGCAGCGTTGACCGCGTCGCGGCGACGACAAGCATTGTCGAGGAATACGCACGCAAGGTGCCCGGCCTGCATTTGAGTCTCGTGCACGCGTCGCCCGCCGATATCGAAGTGCGGCTGATCAACGAGAAGGATTTCAAGTCTGCGCTGCGCGCCGCCTTCGGCGCCAAGGTGGCGCAGACCTTCATCCGGCGCACCGATCCGCAATGCATGACCAGCGTGAAGTCGAGCACCGAGGGCGACATCCTGCGCTCGGTCTCCTTCGTCATCGTCGACAAGGGCAACGACGTCTTCCTCGACTGCGCCTACCACGAGCTGTTGCACGCCTTCGGCCTGTCCAACCACGACCAGCACAATTCGTGGACCACGCTCAACCAGCGGCGCATGGTCGGCTACCTGACGGTTTATGACCGCGCTTTGCTCACCTTGCTCTACGACCCGCGCATCGAGCCGGGGATGAGCGCCAAGCAGGTGCGCGCCAAGCTGCCGGCGGTGATCGCCGACCGCGGCCGGGCCGGGCCCGGCAGGTAAGACAGCATTGCTGTCCTAAAATGCCCTTTATTACGGCTAATGGCTGTGGGCGCGGCAATAATCCAGCTTAAACTTTAGGCCATCTGTCGATAGCCTTGGCAATCGGCCCGTGCCGGCGCCCGCCGGGGCGGGTTCGTTATTGTCCGGCGCACCACGCGCCAAGCAAAAAATCTACCGCCGGGAAGGGAGCCAATGAAGCTAGTCATCGCCGTCATCAAACCGTTCAAGCTCGACGAGGTGCGCGACGCCCTCACGCGTATCGGCATTCACGGCATGACCGTGGCCGAGGTCAAAGGTTATGGGCGCCAGAAAGGACACATGGAGATCTATCGCGGCGCCGAATACGCCATCAATTTCCTGCCCAAGATACGCATCGAGGTCGCCATCGCCAGCGAGCAGCTCGAGCAAGTGATGGACGCTATCGCCGCCGCCGCCCGAACCGGTCAGATCGGCGACGGCAAGATTTTCGTTACGCCGCTCGAACAAGCCGTGCGCATCCGCACCGGCGAGACCGACACCGGCGCGCTTTAGCGAAGATTCAATCAGCAACCACCCGCTCGTCCCCGCGCAAGCGGGGCCCAGGAAAGCAAGCGCTGGATTCCCGCTGGAGTTTATCCCCGCGAACGCGGGGACGGGAATGAGCGGAACGTGAAACCGCAAATTCTTCATGCAGATCTTTTCGGGGGAAACACCATGACACGGGCGTCCTCACGCCTCGCCGCGGCAACGATCACGCTGGCCGCAATATCCATTGCATCACCTGCTTTCGCGCAAGCCGGGAAGATCGACGGCGCCGACACTGCCTGGATGATCGGCGCCACCGCCCTGGTGCTGATGATGACAATACCGGGCCTGGCGCTGTTCTACGCCGGCATGGTGCGCAAGAAGAACATGCTCGGCACCATGGCGCAGTCATTCGCCGCCACCTTCCTGGTGTCCATCCTGTGGGCATTCATCGGCTACTCGCTCGCCTTCACCGGCGATGGCGCCGTCATCGGCTCACTCGAGCGGATTTTCCTGCAAGGCATGTCGATCGATTCGATTTCGCCATTGGCCAAGACCATCCCCGAAGGCCTGTTCATGATCTACCAGATGACCTTCGCCATCATCACAGTGGCGCTGGTGGCGGGCTCGGTGGCCGACCGCTTGCGCTTTTCCGCCTATCTCGTTTTCTGCGGCTTGTGGCTGCTGCTGGTCTACGTGCCGATTGCACATTGGGTCTGGGGCGGCGGCTTTCTCGGCAGCTACGGGTTGATCGATTTCGCCGGCGGCACCGTGGTGCATCTCAATGCCGGCATCGCCGGACTGGTCGCCGCCTATGTGGTCGGCAAGCGGCGCGGCTATGGCAGCGAGAATCTCGCGCCCCACGATCTAACGCTGGCGGTGATCGGCACCGGACTGCTCTGGGTCGGCTGGCTCGGATTCAATGGCGGCTCGGCATTAGGCGCCAATTCGCGCGCGGTCATGGCGATCGTCGCCACGCATCTGGCCGCCAGCACCGGCGCCATCACCTGGATGGCGCTGGAGTGGTGGACGCGCGGCAAGCCCTCGGTGCTCGGCATGATTTCCGGCGCGGTGGCCGGCCTCGGCACCATCACGCCGGCGTCTGGCTTCGTGCTGCCGATGCAGGCGGTGCTGATTGGCTTGATCGCCGGCGCGGTCTGCTTCTGGGCCTGCACCTGGCTCAAGATCAAATGCGGCTACGACGACTCGCTCGACGTGTTCGGCGTGCACGGCGTCGGCGGGCTCACCGGCACCCTGCTCGCCGGCGTGCTGGCGGTCGGCGTGCTGGCGGCGAGCCCCGAATTGCCCGGCGGCATCCATGGTCTGATCGAAGGCAATCCGCGCCAGGTGCTGGCACAAGCCTACGGCATCGTCGTCACGGCGCTGTGGTCGGGCTTCCTGACCTTCATCATCCTCAAGGCAATCGGCGTCCTGACGCCATTGCGCGTGCGCCAGGAGGATGAGGTGATGGGCCTCGACGTCAGCCAGCACGGCGAAGCGCTGCAATAGCGCGGATTGCTGCGGCCCTTTGGCCCGCAACGAAAACCTTGCCCGCCTCCTGGCGGGCACTTTTTTGCCTTCCCACGGCTGACTAATTCTTGTGCAGCGGCCCAAAACCTTGACCGGTCTTTGGGCGCTGGCCCGCGGTGGTAATTAGGTCGGGTCGCGCCCAATGAAATTTTTCCCATCGAATCAGTCGTATAGCCTGCTGTCGGGCAACTGGCACGGCGTTTGATTCCCTCTCTGTGGCCATGCCTGCGAAGCAAGCTTCGTGGGCCCGGCTCAGTGAACCCGCCCGCACTGCGTAATGACCAAAACGGGCTCAAGCGGGGATCGAATCCATGAAAATCGTCATGGCCATTATCAAGCCTTTCAAACTCGACGAGGTCCGTGACGCTCTGACCTCCATCGGGGTTCAAGGACTGACCGTCACCGAGGTCAAAGGATACGGGCGTCAAAAGGGCCACACGGAAATCTACCGTGGGGCCGAATACGCGGTGAGCTTCCTCCCCAAGATCAAGGTGGAGGTGGCGGTGGCATCCGACCAAGTCGACAAGGTCGTCAGCGCCATCAGCGGCGCGGCCAAAACCGGACAGATCGGCGACGGCAAAATTTTCGTCTTCGGCCTGGATCACGCCGTGCGCATCCGCACCGGCGAAACCGACGCTGCGGCTCTCTAGTAGCCCCCACCGCAAACAATACGGACAGGAGTTAGACCATGACGTTGAAGAAATTCTCCGGTGCGGGGCTGATCGCGCTTGCCGCACTCATAATCGGCTTGATGCTCGCCGACGGTGCGCTGGCGCAAACCACGGCACCGGCGGCGGCCGCGCCGCCCCCGCCGAAGCTCGATACCGGCGATACCGCCTGGATGCTCACGTCGACCGCACTGGTGTTGATGATGACCATTCCCGGCCTGGCGCTGTTCTACGGCGGCATGGTCCGCAAGAAGAACGTGCTGGCGACGGTGATGCAGAGCTTCGCCATCACCTGCCTGGTCACCGTGCTTTGGATGGTGATCGGCTACAGCTGGGCCTTCACCGAGGGCAGCGGCTACATCGGCGGCAATTCGCGCCTGTTGCTGATGGGCATGGGCGTGAACGAGCTCAACGGCCTCACTATCCCAGAATCCGTGTTCATGACGTTCCAGATGACCTTCGCCATCATCACCCCGGCGCTGATCTGCGGCGCCTTCGCCGACCGCATGAAGTTCTCGGCGATGTTGTGGTTCATGGGCCTGTGGTCGCTGTTCGTCTATTCGCCGATCGCCCACTGGGTCTGGGGGCCCGGCGGTTGGCTCGGCGGCCTCGGCGTGCTCGACTTCGCCGGCGGCACCGTGGTGCATATCAATGCGGGCGTCGCCGGCCTGATGTGTGCTCTGGTGCTCGGCAAGCGTAAAGGTCTTGGCCACGAGAACATGGCGCCGCACAACCTGGTGCTCACCATGATCGGCGCCTCGCTGCTGTGGGTCGGCTGGTTCGGCTTCAACGCCGGTTCGGCAGTCGCCTCCAACGGCGCCGCCGGCATGGCCATGGCCGTCACCCAGATCGCCACCGCTACCGCGGCGCTGGCTTGGATGTTCGCGGAATGGGCAGTCAAGGGTAAGCCCTCGATCCTCGGCATCTGCTCGGGCGCGGTCGCGGGTCTCGTCGCCATCACGCCGGCCTCCGGCTTCGTCGATCCGGTCGGCTCGCTGGTAATTGGTGCTGCGGCCGGCGTCGGCTGCTACTGGGGCGCCACCAGCCTCAAGCACATGTTCGGCTACGACGACAGCCTGGACGCCTTCGGCGTGCACGCGGTCGGCGGCATCATCGGCGCCATGCTCACCGGCGTGCTAGCGCGCGCCGCCATCAGCAAGCCCGGCCTCATCGATGGCAACGCCTACCAGGTGGTGATCCAGTTCTACGGTGTCTGCGCCACGCTGATCTACGACGCCATCGCCACGCTGATCATCCTGTTCATCATCAAGATGATCATCGGCCTGCGCGTCAGCGAGGAAGTGGAACGCGACGGTCTCGACCTGTCGCTGCACGGCGAGTTGGTCCCCTAACAACGGGACTTTAGGGCGCATGATCTTGTCATGCGCAAAAGCTAGCGGTAGGGGCGGAAACCCGGCACTGTCCCTTCCGTCGAGGCCCCGGTCCAGCAATGGGCCGGGGCCTCTCTCTTTACATATTGATGCCGCCTCGGCGTTGATTGGTTAACGGGGTCTTAACCTCGCTTTATCTATGGTGGCTTTGTCGTTGTGCCGCGGGCCACTCCCGCCTTGTAATCGCATGTCCATGATGACCGCCCAGCGCGAGCCTTCTTCTCCCACTGCTCCGGCGGTCGAATTCCGCTCGCCCTTCGTGCAGCTGACCGAGCTGATCGCCGGCATCGCGCCTGGCAAGCCGCCCATCAATCTTTCGGTCGGCGAGCCGCAGCACGCGATTCCGCCCTTCGTCGGCCCGACGCTGGCCGCGCATGTCAATGAGTTCGGCCGCTATCCTCCCAACAAGGGCATCGAGCCGTTCCGCCAGGCGGTCGCGCAATGGCTCGGCCGCCGCTACAAGCTTTCGCGCGCGGTCGATCCCGACAGCGAAGTACTGGTGCTCAACGGCACCCGCGAGGGCCTGTTCCTCGCCGCCGTCGCCGCCAAACACTGGGTCGCGGCGCGCAGCGGCAAGCCGGCCATGCTGATCCCCAATCCGTTTTACGCCACCTATGCCGCCGCCGCGCGCGCCGCCGATTGCGAGCCGGTCTATCTGCCGGCGACGCGAGTGAGCGGCTTTCTGCCCGACCTCGACGCGCTCGACGATGCACTGCTGGCGCGCACCGTCGCCTGCTACATCGCCTCGCCGGCGAACCCGCAAGGCGCTGTGGCGGACCGCAGCTATCTCGACAAGCTCGCCGGGCTTGCCCGCCGCTTCGGCTTCCTGGTGTTCGCCGACGAATGTTATTGCGAGATCTACAGCCAGAGCGCGCCGCCCGGCATGTTGGAAGCTTCCGCTCCCGATTTCGCCAACGTGGTCGTATTCCACTCGTTGTCGAAACGCTCGAACTTGCCCGGCCTGCGCGTCGGCTTCGCCGCCGGCGACAAGCGCTTCCTTAAAGCCTTCCTCGAGTTGCGCAATGTCGCCGCCCCGCTGGTGCCGGCCCCGGCTCAGCACGTCGCCGTCGCCGCTTATGGCGACGAGGCGCATGTGGAGGAAAACCGCAGGCTCTATGCCGCCAAGTTCGATCTCGCCGACCAGATCATCGGCGACCGTTACGGCTATGAGCGTCCGGCCGGCGGCTTTTATCTCTGGCTCGACGTCTCGGCCCACGGCGGCAGCGAAGCGGTGACCAAACGCCTTTGGCAAGAAGCCGGCGTGCGCGTGGTGCCGGGACGCTATCTCGCGCGCCCGCAGGCCGACGGCTCAAATCCGGGCGCGGACTATATCCGCGTCGCCATGGTGCATGACAATGCCATCACGGCGGAGGCGCTGCATCGCCTCGTCGCGGTGCTCGGGGAGTAACGCAAGGCATGCCGGCAGCGGATCGCAGTCTCGACATCATCGCCTTCGTCTCGGAGCATTTCCGCGACATCCTGCGGCGGCGCCTGAGCGAGCTGGTCGGGCTCGCTTTGCTGACGATTGCCTTGCTCGGCGCCATCGCGCTCGCCACCTGGTCGGTGCAGGACCCTTCGCTTAGCCACGCCACCCAGAAACCGATCCACAATCTGCTCGGCTTCCCCGGCGCCATTTTCTCCGATCTCACCATGCAGCTGCTCGGCCTGGCCGCCGTCTTGTTGCTGCTGCCGGCGGCGCTCATCGGCTGGCGGCTGATCTCGCACCGGCCGATCGGCGAGAAGTGGCGCGGTCTGGTCTTTATCCTCGCCATGCCACTGGCCGCCGCCTTCGCTTCCACATTGCCGCGCATCGGTTCCTGGCCGCTGCCGACCGGATTGGGTGGCGTCGTCGGCGACGCGCTGCTGCAAGTCGCGGCCTTTATGACCGGCGCGCGGCTTGCGGGATTCGTGCTGGTGATCGTCTCCGCCGTGCTGGCGGTGGCGACGCTTGTCGCACTGGCGCTGGCGACCGGTTTGCGCTGGACGCGGCCGCGCGCCGAACGCGCAATCGCAGCGCGTGCCGATGCAGACGAGACGATCGAAGACGACGAGGCCTGCGGCGATCATGCCTCCGCCTGGCTCGGCATGATCGCGCACGCGCTGTTGAGCTGGAAGGCCCGCGCCGGCCGGCTGTTCCGCGCCACGCCGCGCCGGCCGTTGCCGGCCACCATGGCAGCGGCGGGCGCGCGCCTGGAGCCGCGCTTCGACAGGCCGAATTTCGCCGCCGAGCCGGACTACGACGATGACGAAGAATACGATGCGCCGGCGCTACGCCGCCGCGCCGCGCCGCGCCGCATTGTGCGCCGCGCGGGCGGCGGCTATGTGCTGCCGTCGCTCGGTCTGCTGGCGGCGCCGCGCGCTTCCGACCGCACCACACTGTCGAAGGAGCTGATCGACTCCAACGCCGCCGCGCTGGAGACCGTGCTGGGCGATTTCGGCGTGCGCGGCGAAATTATAAATGCCCACCCCGGTCCGGTGGTAACGCTGTACGAACTGGAGCCGGCGCCTGGCATCAAGTCCTCGCGCGTGATCGGTCTCTCCGACGACATCGCCCGCTCCATGAGCGCGGTGTCGGCACGCGTCGCGGTGGTGCCGGGCCGCAACGCCATCGGCATCGAATTGCCCAATCCCACGCGCGAGAAGGTCTATCTGCGCGAGCTGCTTTCCGCCCGCGATTACAATGAAACCGCCGCCAAGCTGCCGCTCTGCCTCGGCAAGACCATCGGCGGCGAAAGCGTAATCGTCGACCTGTCGCGCATGCCGCACCTGCTGATCGCCGGCACCACCGGCTCCGGCAAGTCGGTCGCCATCAACACCATGATCTTGTCGCTGGTCTACCGCCTCTCGCCCCACCAGTGCCGGCTGATCATGGTGGACCCCAAGATGCTCGAGCTCTCGGTCTACGACGGCATTCCGCATCTGCTTACGCCCGTGGTCACCGATCCGAAGAAGGCGGTGGTCGCGCTCAAATGGGCGGTGCGCGAGATGGAGGAACGTTACAAGAAAATGTCGAAGCTCGGCGTGCGCAATATCGAAGGCTACAACGCGCGCCTCGCGGAAGCAAAAGCCAACGGCGAGACGCTGCACCGCACCGTGCACACCGGCTACGACAAGGAGACCGGCGAGGCGATCTACGAAAAGGAGGAGCTCGAGCTCGAGCCGCTGCCCTTCCTGGTGGTGGTCGTCGACGAAATGGCCGACCTGATGATGGTTGCCGGCAAGGACATCGAGGTTGCCATCCAGCGCCTGGCGCAAATGGCGCGCGCCGCCGGCATTCACTGCATCCTGGCGACGCAGCGCCCATCGGTCGACGTCATCACCGGCACCATCAAGGCCAATTTCCCGACCCGCATCTCGTTCCAGGTCACGTCCAAGATCGACAGCCGCACCATCCTGGGCGAGCAGGGTGCCGAGCAGCTGCTCGGCCAGGGCGACATGCTCTACATGGCCGGCGGCGGCCGCATCAGCCGCGTGCACGGGCCGTTCGTTTCGGACGCCGAGGTCGAGAAGGTGGTGCGGCATCTGAAGTCGCAAGGCGCCCCCGAATACCTGGAAGAGGTGACGGCGGGCGATGACGAGGACGAGGATGGTGCGCTGTTCGACTCAACCGGCATGGGTCTGGCCGAGGGTGGCGACCTCTACAACCAGGCCATCGCCATCGTGCGGCGCGACCGCAAGGCCTCCACCTCCTACATCCAGCGCCGGCTGCAGATCGGCTACAACCGCGCCGCCACCATCATGGAGCGCATGGAACAGGAAGGCGTCATCGGCCAGCCCAACCACGCCGGCAAGCGCGAGATCCTGATCCCCGAAGACGGCCAAGACCGCTTTTGACCACCCTGGACCACTATTGAGAATCGCTCCGGTCGCGATTAAGCGGGAAGCACGGGGCCGTGAAATCGCCACAGCCGGTTCCTAAAAGATGCCTGGACCGCGCGGGGGCGCGCGAGGCGGAGAACTTCATGGCATACGGTAAGGCGCGGACCACCGGCCGCAACCTGGCGATCGCTGCGACCTTGGCCAGCTTGGCAGCCGCCCCGGCGCTGGCCCAGAAGGTCCCGCTGCCGACCCCGCGCCCGCACGCCAAGCCGGCGACGGTCACCGGCGCGATCCCCGCCCCGGCCAAACCCGCGTCCCAGCCCCGCGCCCAAGTAACGCCAACGCCGCCACAGCAAGCGCCCAACCCGATCAGCAATCCGTTCGCCGCCTTGCTGGGCAAGCCGGGCTCCGCCACCGCGCTCGATCCCGATCAGCGCGCCATCATCCAGCGCGTCGACACCTATCTCTCCAACACGCAGGTGCTGTCGGGAAATTTTGTGCAGGTCGGCCCCGACGGCCGCCGCAGCCAGGGCGAGTTCTACATCCAGAAGCCGGGCCGGGTGCGCTTCGACTACGATGCACCCAGCCCGATCGACATCGTAGCCGACGGCCAGTCGGTGGTCGTGCGCGATCGCAAGCTGGCGACCCAGGACATCTATCCACTGTCGCAGACGCCGTTGCGCTTCCTGCTTGCCGACCATGTCAACCTGATGAAGGACACCAATCTGGTCGCGGTCTCTGCCGACGACGTGTTCGTCACCGTGGTGGTGGAGGAACAGAATGGCGTGGTCGGCACCAGCCGGCTGATGATCATGTTCAGCGCCAAGGACATGCAGCTCAAGCAATGGACGGTCACCGACCCGCAGGGCTACGACACCACGGTCGCGGTCTACAATCTCGACACCAGCCGGCAGCCTGATCCGAAAATGTTCACGATCGACTATACGAATTATCACAATTGAACTTTCCCGCTCGTCCCCGCGAAAGCGGGGACCCAGTGTTACGATCTCTGACACTTAAATCGCGGCTCTGGATTCCCGCTTGTGCGGGAATGAACGGAGTGTGGATGCGCCGCCTTTATCATATGGAAATTTCGTGCCGCGCACCTTAAGTTGCGCCCATGCCCCTCAAGATCACCACCTGGAACATCAACTCCGTCCGCCTGCGCATCGATCTGGTCGCCAAGTTCCTCAAAGCGGTACGTCCCGACGTGCTCTGCCTGCAGGAAACCAAATGTCCCGATGACGCCTTTCCGCTCAAGCGCTTCAAGCGCCTCGGCTACGAGCATGCCGCGCTCAACGGCCAAAAGGGCTATCACGGCGTCGCCGTGCTCTCGCGCCTGCCGTTCGAGGGCATCGATATCCAGAGCTTCTGCGGCAAGACCGACTGCCGCCACGTCGCGGTGGTCTTAAGCGAGCGCGCCGGGCTTCGCGATCCCATTACGCTGCATAATTTCTACGTGCCCGCCGGCGGCGACGAGCCGGACCCTAAGCTAAATCCGAAATTCGAACACAAGCTGTCGTTCCTCGACGAGATGCGCGCGCACAAGGGCTTGCGGCCGGCAAATACGCAGCGCGCCATCCTAGTCGGTGATCTCAACGTGGCGCCTCTCGAGCACGACGTCTGGAGCCACAAGCAGATGTTGCGCGTGGTCTCGCACACGCCGGTCGAATGCGAGAAGCTCGTCGCCGCGCGCACCGCCGGCAACTGGATCGACTGCATGCGCGTGCTGACGCCGGAGCCGGCCAAGCTCTACACCTGGTGGAGCTATCGCGCCGCCGACTGGCGCGCCGCCGACCGCGGCCGCCGGCTCGATCATGTCTGGACGTCCGATGCGCTGGCCGACCGCGTCTCGACCATCAAGATCGCCAAGGATTACCGCGGTGCCGTGCGTCCCTCCGACCACGTGCCGGTGACGGCGACGGTGGAGGTGTAGTTCTCCCCTTTGTCGTCCCCGCGAAGGCGGGGACCCATACTCCGCAAGCCCTCGATAGGCTGCGGAGTATGGGTCCCGGCCCTCGCTGACGCTCGGCCGGGACGACCAAGTTTTTTATTTCTGCTGCTCCAGCGCGTTCTTCACCGCCATGAGCTCGCGCGACCAGCCATCGACCCGCTCGGCCATGGCATCGCGCAGGCGCTTGGCGGCGGCCGGATAGCCTTCCAGCATTTTGCGGAACAGGTTGCGCGAAATGCGGACCAGCACGGTCGGCTCTTTGGCGATGGCAGTGATTGGGCTGATCGACTCGGTGAGCAGCGCCAGCTCGCCCAGCAGCGTGCCGGGCCCAACGGTGTACTCCGAGCCTTCCGACGGCGTGGTATGTTCCACCAGCAGCGTGCCGTCCTGCACGATATAGCCGCCGTCGACCAGCTCGCCGGCGTAGAACAGCACCGCGCCGCTTGGCAGCTGGCGCATCTCGGCACCGATCGCGAGCACGCGCAGCGCCTGCTTGCCGAGCACGGCCAGCGTCGGCACCGTCTCGAAGAATGCGATATCGTCCTCGATGGCCATGGACGTTATCGCTCCGCTGCGGGGCGCGCGTTTCTCACGGCACCAGCTTGTAGCCGCCGGCTTCCGTCACCAGGATTTGCGGCGCGGCGGCGTCCTTCTCGACCTTCTGCCGCAGCCGATAGATGTGCGTCTCCAGCGTATGGGTGGTGACGCCGGAATTGTAGCCCCACACTTCCTGCAACAGCGTTTCGCGCGACACCGGCTTCTGCCCGGCGCGGTAAAGATAGCGCAGGATGGCGGTCTCTTTCTCTGTGAGGCGCACCTTGCTGCCCTTGGGCGTCATCAGCAGCTTCGAGCTCGGCCGGAACATGTAGGGCCCGATGGCGAAGACCGCGTCCTCGCTCGCCTCGTGTTGGCGCAACTGCGCGCGGATGCGCGCCAGCAGCACGGCGAAGCGGAACGGCTTGGTGACGTAATCATTGGCGCCGGATTCCAGCCCCAGGATGGTGTCCGAGTCGGTGTCGTGGCCGGTGAGCATGATGATCGGCGCCTTGAAGGCGTTCTTGCGCAGGATGCGTACCGCCTCGCGCCCGTCCACGTCAGGCAGCCCGACGTCCATGATCACCAGGTCGATCTGGCCGCCCTTGGCCGCCTGCACCGCCTTGGTGCCGCTGTCGACGGCGATGGCGTCGAATTCCTCGTGCAGCGCCAGCTGCTCGACCAGGGCGTCACGCAGTTCATTGTCGTCGTCGACGATCAGGATGGTCCGCTTGTTGGGCATCGCTATAAAAAGCCCCTGCCGGGCGCCCGCCCGCCGTCAATTATTACCGGCGCATGGTCATTTTCCGAAAACCTGATTCCATCCCCGATCAAGCCGAGGACATGCTTTTCGGAACCATGCGCTAGTCGCGAAGTAGAACATTCAGGGCTAAAAGAGCAAGTACCAACTGATATTTGGGCTGTGCCAGCCTGATCCGGCGGGGAATTGACGGGCATGCGCAGGAAGTCACTCAGGCGGCTGTCGGTACGGCGCAAAGCGGGCGATCCGAGAGCGGGCTGGCTTGCCGCCGGGCCGCTGACGCTGCCGGTGGCGCTCGGCCGCGGCGGCATCAAAGCCAACAAACGCGAAGGCGACGGCTCAACGCCGCGCGGCACGTTTCGCCTGGTGCGGTTGTGGTGGCGCGCCGACCGGCATCCGCGCCCGGCGACCTTGCTGCCGGTGCGGCGGATCGGCACCGACGACGGTTGGTGCGAAGACCCCGCCGACCGCCGCTACAACCGGCCGGTCAAACGCACGCCGGACAGCCGCGCCGACCGGTTGTCGCGAAGCGACGACCTTTACGACTTCATTATCGAGCTTGACCACAACACGCGGCCGCGTATCGCAGGCCGCGGCAGCGCGGTGTTCATCCACGCGGTGCGGCCGGGCTTCGCACCGACCGCCGGCTGCATCGCGCTGCGACTTCCGGCGCTACGCCGCCTGCTCGCGAACCTCGGCCCGCGAACGCGTATCGTGGTTGATTAAATGTTACCGCGATCGTCGACCATTGGTTAAGCATAGCCGCTTCCCGCCGGCACAAACGCGGCGGTGTTAATATAACGGCATCGCCTTTTTGATAACGCTTGCAACTGGTGCCGTTTCGCGCGGCCACCCGAAAACAAGACCTAGCGACAGGGGCGATTATGGACACTGCCGCCGCTCAAAGCACAGCAATGCCGCCGCAGCTCGAATTGATCGGCCGCGTGACGGCCGTTACTGGCTCACAGGCCACCGTCGAGCTTAACGCGCGCGTGGCCGGCGAACATCCCACCGTCGGCAAATACATGGGCCTGATGATAGGCAAGTCCATCATCATCGGCATGATCACCGAAGTCGGCGAGCAGGCGATGGCGGCGGCGGGCAACGAGGCGACCTTCCGCAAGGTGGCGCGGCTCGATCTGATCGGCGAGCTTCGCGCCGAAGCCGGCACCGCGAGCTTCCAGCGCGGCGTCACCGAATATCCCAATATCGGCGACGGCGCGCAGCTGTTGCCCGAGCGCGCGCTGCGCACGGTCTACGGCGCGGCCGACGCCGACCGCGCCCATATCGGCGACCTGCAGCAAAATTCGAACATCCCCGTGAGCATCGACATCGACCAGCTGGTGAGCCGGCACTTCGCCATCCTCGGCGCCACCGGCGTCGGCAAGTCGAGCGGCGTCGCCATCATCCTGCAGAAGATTCTCGACACGCGGCCGAATCTGCGCATTTTCCTGGTCGATCCGCACAACGAATATGCCCGTTGCTTCGGCGACAAGGCGCAAGTGCTCACCCCGCGCAATCTGCGGCTGCCGTTCTGGCTGTTCAATTTCGAGGAGACCATCGACGTCTTCTTCGGCGGCCGTCCCGGCGTCGACGAGGAAATAGAAATCCTTTCCGAAGTCATCCCGCTGGCGAAGGCGGCCTATCTGCAATACCGCGCCGGACCCGCGAGCCCGCTTACTAAGCGCCGCGATCCGCGCGACGTCGGATTCACCGCCGACACGCCGGTACCCTACCGCATCGAAGACCTGATCACGCTGCTCGACGAGCGCATGGGCAAACTTGAAAACCGCTCCTCGCGCATGCTCTATCACAAGCTGATCGGGCGCGTGCAGACCTTCCGCAATCATCCGCGCTACGCCTTCATGTTCGAGAATGCCAATATCGGCGGCGACACCATGGCGGAGGTTCTCGGCCACCTGTTCCGGCTGCCGCCGGAAGGCAAGCCGATGACCATCATGCAGCTCGCCGGCTTCCCGGCCGAGGTGGTGGATTCGGTGGTGTCGGTGCTCTGCCGCATGGCCTTCGACTTCGGCCTGTGGAGCGACGGCGTGGCGCCGCTGCTGTTCGTCTGCGAGGAAGCCCACCGCTATGCACCGGCCGACAAGATGGTCGGCTTCGGCCCGACCAAACGTGCGCTCTCGCGCATCGCCAAGGAAGGCCGCAAATACGGCGTGTTCCTCGGCCTGGTGACGCAGCGTCCGGCCGAGATCGACCCGACCATCATCTCGCAGTGCTCGACGCTGTTCGTCATGCGGCTTGCCAACGACCGCGACCAGGCGCTGATCCGCTCGGCGGTATCGGACGCGGCGGCCAACTTGCTCTCGTTCATCCCCTCGCTCGGCACCCGTGAAGTGTTCACCTTCGGCTCCGGCCTGGCGCTGCCGACGCGCATGCGCTTCCAGGAGCTGCCCGCGGAAATACGGCCGAACAGCGAGGCCTCCGGCGACACCCGCTCGGACGCCGGCACCAATATCAGCCGCGATCTGATTTCGACCGTGATCGAGCGCTGGCGCAGCGCCAGCATGAGCCACCGCATGGGCGAGGACGATGTGCTCGACTACGGCGCGCCGCTCGATTCGCCCGCGCTGCAGCCGGCGGCGCCCGCCGCGCCGGTCGCACCGCCGCCGTCACCGCGCGGCGAAGCCTTACGCGCGAGCCTGCTGAAGAAACCGCTCGATTCCGGCGCCTTCGGCGCGCCGCCGAGTTCTGCGCCGAGCCACGCGCCAAGCCCGGCGCCGAGCCCCGCGCCCGCTCACGCGCCAAGTCATGCGCCAAGCCACGCGCCAAGTCCGGCGCCGAGCCGCGCACCGAGTCAGGCGCCGTCGAGCCCGCCCGGCTATCCGCCGCGCTTCCGGTAAGACCCGCTACTTCCGTCCCACTGCGTCGATCAGCGCCGACATGCCGGCGTGGCGATCGCCTTCGTTGACGACGCGGTCGTATTCACGGATATCGAGCGAGGAAAAATCGCCAAACGCCTGCTCCAGTAGTTCGCGCGTATAGAGCTGCGTCGGGTTGGAAGGCCCGCCGGTCTTGTATTCGAGTTGCTTGAGGCCGTAGCCCTCGAGCAGCAGCAGCCCGCCCGGCTTCAACGTCTTCTTGATGCCGGCGAATATCTTGTCGCGCTCGGGCGGCAAAACGAACTGGAAGAAGATCGCCGCCACCACGTCGAAGGCCTCTCTGGGCCAGTCCCAATCGATGATGTCGACCTGCTCTATCCGCAGCGTGACGCCGCGTTCGGCGGCAAGCTTGCGTGCCTTGTCCTGCGCGATCGGCGAAAAATCCACCGACAACACATCGAGGCCCTGCTCGGCCAGGAACACGCCGTTGCGGCCTTCGCCGTCGGCAATGGCCAGCGCCTTTTCACCCTTGCGCAGGAGATGCGCATGATCCTTGAGAAACGCGTTCGGCTCGGTGCCGAACAGGTAACCGGGCGCGGCGAAACGCCCCTGCCAGCGCGTGAGCTCGGAATCGTCCGTCATGTTAGATGTCCTGCTGATGCCGCTCCCCGAAAATTGCGCTGCCGACGCGCACATGGGTGGCGCCCAGTTCGATGGCCGTGGTGAAATCGGCGCTCATGCCCATCGACAAAAGCTTCAGGCCGTTGCGTCGCGCGATCTTGGCGGTGAGCGCGAAATGCGGCCCCGGCGCCTCGTCAAGCGGCGGAATGCACATCAGCCCGGAAATCGTCAGCCCGTATTTGTCGCGGCAGGCGGCCAGGAACGCATCGGCGTTCTGTGGCAAGACGCCGGCCTTCTGCGGCTCGGCGCCGGTGTTGATCTCGACGAACAGGAGCGGGGTGCGCCCCTGCTTAGTCGTCTCTTTCGCCAGCGCCTCGCACAGGCTGGGGCGATCGAGCGAATGAATGGCGTCAAACAGCGCCACCGCCTCCTTGGCCTTGTTGGATTGCAGCGGGCCGACCAGGTGCAGCGTCAGCCCGGCGTGCTGTTGCAGCAGCGGCGGCCATTTTGCTTTCGCTTCCTGCACACGGTTCTCGCCGAACACGCACTGACCGGCGGCGATAACCGGCTCGATGGCCTCAGGCGGAAACGTCTTCGACACCGCCACCAGCGTCACGTCCGCCACATTACGTCCGGCGTCGCGGCAGGCGCGCGCGATTTCGGTGCGCACGCGCTCAAGGCCGGCAGCGGTAGCGATGGTTTCCATTGCGCGCTCCCATATCAGCTTGTCATCGTCCGCGAAAGCGGGCGGCGTAGTATTGGCAGCGTCACGTCTGGTCGCTAGCTTGGCGAAGCCCGAAGCGAGGAGGCGACCATGCGCCGACATCTATTGCTCGGCGGAACCCTGTTGACGGTTGCGCTTGTCGGTGTTCAGCCGGCTTCGGCGCAAAACACCCCGACCGGCGCGGAGGAATTTCACAACTCCTGCGCGGTCTGCCACGGCGAGGACGGCCGCGGCGATGGACCGCTCGCCAAGGTGCTGACCGTGAAGCCCGCCGATCTCACGCAAATTGCCAAGCGCAACGACGGCGTGTTTCCCATCGAAAGAGTGTCCGAGACCATCGACGGCCGCCGGCAGGTGGGCGCGCACGGCACGCGCGAGATGCCGGTGTGGGGCAGCCGCTACGAGCTGGAGGTCGGCCGCCAATATAGGCCCTATGGCAGCGAAGCGTTGGTCAAGACGCGCGTTCACGTGCTGGTGCGGTATCTGCAATCGATTCAGGAAAAATGATTCAGCCGGCCCGACAGCGGGAAACGTGATTGTATAACGCCGCCGCCGCACTCCATATTGCCCGTCAAGGAGAACACTATGGGCGCGGACTGCTGCGGCCAAGGGGTTAAGTTCGACGGCTTGTCGGCGGACTATAAGCGCCGGCTGTGGGCGGTCATCGCAATCAACGCCGCGATGTTCGCCGTCGAGCTCGGCGCCGGCGCGCTCGCGGGCTCCCAGGCGCTTCAAGCAGACGCCCTCGACTTTCTCGGCGACTCCATGACCTATGGCATGAGCCTCGCCGTCATCGGTCTATCGCCGCACACGCGCGCGGTTGCCGCCCTCGCCAAGGCAGCGAGCCTGACCGCCATGGCGCTATGGGTGCTCGGCTCCATCGCCTATCACGTGTTGATCCTCGGCCTGCCGCGCGCGGAGGTGATGGGCGCCATCGGCCTGCTGGCTTTGGCGGCGAACGTCGGCAGCGTGCTGATTCTCCTTCGCTACAAGGACGGCGACGCCAATGTGCGTTCGGTCTGGCTCTGCTCGCGCAACGACGCCATCGGCAACATCGCCGTCATGCTGGCCGCCGCCGCGGTGTTCGCGACCGGAACGCGCTGGCCTGACCTGATCGTCGCCGCGCTGATGGCCGCGTTGTTCTTGACATCGTCTTTGCAGATCCTCCGGCAATCGCTGCGCGAACTGCGCGAGCCGCGTCCGGTGCCGGCGGAATAACGTCGCGAGCCGCCCCTTCCCTATCCGCGCCCGGGTCCGTAAAAGACCCGGCAATGACCGTCGAATCGCGCCAAAACGAGCGCGCCGACCGCTACAACGCCGGCGAGGCCGAGGCCCGCTGGCAACAGGTGTGGGACGAGCGCGGGATCTTCGCCACCGCCAACGACGGCCCGCGCCCGAAATACTACGTGCTGGAGATGTTCCCCTACCCCTCCGGGCGCATCCACATGTCTCTGCCAACTCATTTCTAAAATCAATCAAGTAAGCTCGAAAATAATCTTCGGATCTCTTTCTCATTTGGTGGTGCATGATGAGAAGCAGACTTTATCATTGAAGGCGTGTCATCTTCCTCATCGTCGGGCTCTGCTCGGGCCGCAATTGCAGTAGCAATCCGTTTGATGGAACGCTTAAAAGAAATCGAGTTCTCTTTCTGCAATTCGACCAGACGAGTTCGCAGGTATTCTAAGTCTGACGACGACTCGCAATCTTCAATATCCTGATCCACGCCACGCCGGCGATATTCTTCCAAAGCCTCGTCAATTTCATCCAATTCCGACTTTGAAAGGTTCGCACTTGTTCTGCGATAATCGAGCACCGACCCCCATGTATAGTAATTGGCAAAGTTTAGATCTCTTATCAGACCATCGAGCATACGTTGCCGTATGGCAGCGCCACCATGCATAAAGACCCATTGAGACTCGTCGAGAGTTCGAATCGTCTGTACCACTTGGCGAAAAGAAATGACCTCTGTTTTCCAGCTCGATTCAAGAGTGGTCAACGTCTGCCAAGCTACATCTAAGGGCGATTTAGACTGAGCCTCTTCCGCCCAAGTAACAAGTGCGGAAATCCGTGATTCAAAACTCGTGTCGAAATGTGTTCCAATTCGTCGACCGTCGGCATCTGTTCTCCATCGGATGTGTGGATTGCTCGCAAGGCGTTGCACCGCCGCCATTACTTCAGCCGTCGGCATTAATGCTTCAGCCAAGTCTTTTGCCTTGCGTTCTTCCCACAATTCACGGAACGCAATAATTTGACGAAAAGTCGTGGCTGAGTTGATTACATCCAGAACACGTTCCCGACTCGAACAGAAGATATTTTCAATAAAATCTCGAATTGACGGGTTCAAATAATCGATCTTTTGACCTTCAATTTTGATGAAGGAAACTTCAAGGTCACTTAGCGCACGCCGAAAGTCACGCGGTGATGTCGCAAAGTTATACTTTGCCGATGTGTACCGGTGCAGCGCTTGCCAGGACACTTCGAGATCGGAAGATTCTTCCCCATACGCGCTAGCATAAAGAGCAAACAAAACATTACGAGCAGCATTTGATATTTGCTCTTCGAATGCGTGAAGCCAAATATCTTCCGGAGAATCTAGAATTTTCTTGACATGGCTCGGAAATTGATCGGCACCAACATTACGAACTCGCACATAGCCAGAGAGCCACTCAATTACGCGAGGATTGAAATTCTGGTGTCGAATAATCTCCAGAAAAAAGTCATCCTCTAAAATTGACTTCTTTTAGGAAACTGGCAGGTCACTGAAATAGAGATGATTATA
>CAYLMY010000022.1:2155-26311 GCA_964384635.1 uncultured Undibacter sp. | reverse complement strand
CTTCCTTCCGGACCTGACCCGGTTGGCGAGTGGCTCGTCCACCGCCAACCTCCCGCATCCTATATCGGGCCAATGGGCGGGGAAAGCAAGCTGGAGGGAGGCCGCGGTGTTGTAAAGTGGAGAACCCGCCTCATCGGAGAACGGAATTTCTTGGGGAGCTTCAGAAATGGCCACCTATCAGGAAATACAGACGTGGGTCCGCAAGCAAAACGGCTTTGTCCCAAGGACGTGCTGGATCGCACATGTCAAAGCTGATCACAGTTTGACTACCCGGCAAGCGCCGAATCGGCAAAGTAAGACGCGGCGCAAGTATCCATGTCCCGATGACAAAAGGCCTCCCATCATAGCTGCGCTAAAGCATTTTAGAATGCTCTAGTGTTTTGGTCTGGAACATGGAATCCACTTGGTCCCTCCACCCGCAACTCGCCAAGGACACGGTTCCGCTCGGCGACCTGGCGCTCACGCGCGTGCTGCTGGCCAACGATGCCAATTATCCTTGGCTGATCCTGGTGCCCAGGCTACCGGCCCTCGTCGAGCTCATCGACCTGGAGCAAAGCGAGCAGGTCCAGCTTGTCGCCGAGATCGATGCGGCGGCGCGCGCGCTCAAAACTGCGACGGCCTGCGACAAGCTCAATATCGCGGCGCTCGGCAACCAGGTGGCGCAGCTGCATGTGCACGTGATTGCACGCCGCAAAAGCGACGCCGCCTGGCCAAACCCAGTGTGGGGCGCCGCCCCACCCGCTGCTTACGATCCCGCCGCGCGTGACGCGCTGATCGCGGCCTTGCGGCGCGGGCTTCAAATCGCATGACATATCCGTTCGTCCCCGCGCGCCGACATCGGGTATACCCGATGTCGACCTCTAACCGTGCGCAAGTCGGCTAAAGCCGACTTGCGATGGGGACCCAGGGCGGCAAGGAAATGCCTCAGATGTGGCCCCTGGATTCCCGCTTGCGCGGGAATGAACGGAGTGTGGGTCGACGCGGGCATAAAATGTTATAGGCTCCATTCTGGATTGAAGGAGTTGCCGCCATGAGTTTTCGCATTGCCGTCGTGCAGCCGCTCTCCAACCCGATCGGCGAGGATGAAAAGAACATCGCCGACGCCGAAAAATTCATCGCCCGCGCGGCGGCAGACGGCGCCGCCTTCGTCTGCTTTCCGGAAACCTATCCGGGACCCTGGCGCATGCCGGCGAGCTTCGACCCGACACCGCGCATGGCGGAGGCCGCCAGCAAGCACAACATTAACGTCGTCTATGGCACGCTCGAGCCGCTCAGCCACAACGAAGGCACCGCGCATAACCTGATCTGCATGGCCTATGGCGACGGCCGCCCGCCGGCGTCCTATCGCCGCACCCATCCGAACGGGCCGTGGATCTATACCGGTGGCAAGTGGTGGGAGTTCCAATATGTCCCCGGTAATGAATTTCCGGTGTTCGACACCAAGCAGGGCAAGGTCGGGCTTGCCATGTGCAGCGAGGCCTATATGCCGGAGGTGACGCGCGCGCTGGCGCTGCGCGGCGCCGAATTGATTTTCATGCCGGCCGGCACCGACAAGGGTAAATTGTGGGACACTTGGCGCAACCTGATCTGGTCGCGCGCGATCGAGAATCTGGCGATCGTGGTGACGACGCAGAACCTGTTCAGCCACGCCGAGCGCGGGCTCGCCATGGTGGCGGCGCCGGAGGAGATTTTGTTCGAGAGCACCGCGGCCGGGTTGTTTGTGGTGGACGTCAGTCTCGCGCGCGCGAGAGAGATGCGCTCAACCAGCGACAGCGTCACCTCGGCGGCGAATTATGGCGCCAAGCAGGGCGTGCTTGGCCCGCAGTGGCAGCGCCCGGAATTGCGCGAGGCGATCTATCAGCCGCCACAAGCGGCGGAGTAGCACTTTCTTTCCCTCTCCCCGTTTACAACCGAACTCGGGTTTACCCGAGTTCGGTCATTAGCTATGCGGCCAAGTCGGATAAATCCGACTTCGGCTGAGAGGGTGGCGAGCATTGAGCGAAGCGAAATGCGAGCCGGGTGAGAGGCTCCTTCGATACGCTCAGAATCGCAGTAACGTCCCCTCACCCGCCCGCCTTTGCCATACGGCTCCGGCGGTCGACCTCTCCCCGCTCGCGGGGAGAGGTGAAGCGGAGCGCGTTGCGCAAAGCCTGAGGTCATGCGAATTTCGTGACCTATGTCTCCTCGTCCCGATCTCGGTCCCAAGCCGACACTCGGCTACAGCGACAGCCGCATCGCGCGCGCCGCCGAGCGGCGCAGCGACGAGGCCGCGCTGCGCAACTTCGCAACTGATCCACTGAGCCGTGCCTATGTGATCGGCGGCGAGCGGATCGTGATGAAACAGGGCTCTCCCGTCAGCGATCCGCTGTTCACATTGGCGCAGGCGCACGCGCTCGAGGGTGCCACCGAGACGGTCTTTCTCGGCTTCATCGACGGCGCCGCCCGCTTCGGCTTCGGCGTCATGCCCGCAACGGCGGAAGCGCTGAAGACGCGCGACGGCTTCCACGTCAGCGACCTGCGCTCGATCGCGGTGCAAGGGCTGGTCGCGCCCGACCATCTGCCGCCGATCGCGCAGGCCAAAGCGGTGCTGCATTGGCACGCGCGCCACCGCTTCTGCCCGAACTGCGGTGCCGCAACGCAACCGGTGGACGGCGGCTGGCGGCGCGACTGCCCGCAATGCCAGGCGCAACATTTCCCGCGCACCGATCCGGTGGTGATCATGCTGGCGGTGGACGGCGAGCGCTGCCTGCTCGGGCGTTCGCCGCGCTTCGTGCCGACCATGTGGTCTTGCCTCGCCGGCTTCGTCGAGCCCGGCGAATCGATCGAGGACGCTGTGCATCGCGAGACGCGTGAGGAGGCCGGCATCGCCTGTGGGCGCGTTAGTTACTTTCGCTCGCAACCCTGGCCGTTTCCGACCTCGCTGATGATCGGCTGCCACACGCAAGCGCTGACCCGCGATATCGTGGTCGACCGCGACGAGCTGGAGGACGCCCGCTGGTTCGACAAAGACGAAGTCATCGCCATGCTCCAGCGCCGCCACCCGCAAGGCCTGACCACGCCACCGCCGATGGCGATCGCATATCACATCATCCGCGCCTGGCTAGAGGGCGAGGTCAGCTTTGACTGAACGCGCGCCAAAGATTCTGTGCGCCGGCATCGCGGTGCAGGACATCGTGATGCGCGTTGAGAGTTTCCCGGCGCCCGGCGCCAAGGTTTCGGCCTCGGAATTCATCATCACCGGCGGCGGCTGCGCCGCCAATGCGGCACTGGCGGTGGCGCGGCTCAACGGGCGCGCGGCTTTCGCCGGCCCGCTCGGCGGCGAGGCCGACGCGGTGAGCAACCGCATCCTCGCGGACCTCAAAGCCGAAGACGTCGATTGCGCCGGCGTCAAGCGCGTCGATGAGGGCACAGCCTCGGTGTCGCTCATCCTGCTCGATGCCGCGGGCGAAAAAACCATCGCTACCCGGCGCGGCGTCGGGCTTGGCAGCGTGCTGCCGAACGACCCCGGCGCGGTTGTGAAGGACGCCGACGCCGTGCTGGTGGACAACCGCTTTCCCGAATTCGTCACCGCCGTGTGCCGCGCGGCGCAGGCGCGCCAGATTCCGCTGGTGATCGATCTGGATCTCGCCACCAGGCCGGACGACCCCCTGCTCGCGCTCGGCACGCATGTGATCGCGTCTTCGGAAGCTTTGCGCGCCACCACCGGCCTCGACGAGCTCGGCGCCGCCCTCAAGCGTCTCGCCGAACACGTCGCAGGCTTCGTCGCCGTTACCGACGGGCCGAACGGCGTCATCTGGCTGGAGCATAGCCAACTGCGCGACATGCCGGCCTTCAAGGTGCAGGCAATCGACACGCTCGCCGCCGGCGACGCTTTCCACGGCGCTTTCACGCTTGGATTGGCGGAAGGGTGCGATCTCGGGGGCGCGTTGCGCTTTGCCAGCGCCGCCGCCGCGCTCAAATGCACGCATTTTGGCGGCGCCGCCGGCGCGCCGAAGCGGGCGGAGGTAGATGCGTTTTTGAAGGCGCAGTCCAACTGCTAAAACGCTGCTCCATACTCCGTTCATTCCCGCGCAAGCGGGAATCCAGAGATACAAATCGAATTGTTTCGGAATGCCGCCTGGGTCCCCGCTTTCGCGGGGACGAACGGAGAGACTTTGCTTACCGCGGCTCTTTGAGCGTCGCGAATGGGCAAGCGCTTTCGTAAGCGCGCGCGGCGCGCAGCACGAGCGCGTCGTTGCGCGGCGGGCCGACGATCTGCAAAGCGAGCGGCAACCCATCGGCGGAAAAGCCGCAGGGCACCGAGGCCGCCGGCTGCTGCGTCAAATTGAACGGATAGGTGTAGGGCGACCAGTTGATCCAATCCTCGCCGAAACGTCCGTCGGCCGGGGTCACGCGGCCGGCTTCGAGCGCAGGGATCGGCATCTGCGGCGTCAGCAACAGATCGTAGCGCTCATGAAACTTCAGCATGACTTGAGTGAATTCTGCCCGGCGCGTATGCGCAGCAAGATAGTCGGCGAGCGAATAGCGGCGGCCTTCGTCCGCCATGCGGAGCAGGCCGGGATCCATCTTCTCGCGCTCGGCCGGTGGGACCGCGTCCACGAGGGTCGAGGCAACCGCGTACCAGATCGCGCGCTCGATATCGATCGGCTCCGCGAAACCCGGATCGACCTCCTCAACTTTGGCGCCGAGATCGGCAAAGACGCGCGCCGCCTTGCTCGCCGCCGCCTCAACTTCCGCGTCGAGTTCTTTGACGTAACCGAGCCGCGGGCTCCAGGCGATACGAAGGTTGCGCACGCCGTCATCGAGGCCGATACGGAAATCGGGCGCCGGCGTGTTCCAGGCGGTGGCGTCGCGCGCGTCGGGCTGGCCGATGACGCCGAGCATCAGCGCGGCATCGGTGACGGTGCGGGTGAGCGGGCCCTGATGCGCCAACACGGTGAAGGCCGAGGCCGGATAGGCGGGCACGCGGCCGTAACTCGGCTTGATGCCGAAGACGCCGGTGAAGGCGGAGGGAATGCGGATCGAGCCGGCGCCGTCGGTGCCGAGATGCAGCACGCCGAGATTGAGCAGCGCCGCCGCCGCCGCGCCGCCGGAGGAGCCGCCGGTGGTGCGCTCGCGGTTCCAGGGATTGCGGGTGATGCCGGTCAACGGCGAATGACAGACGCCAATCCAGCCGAATTCCGGCGTCGTGGTCTTGCCGAGGATGGCTGCACCTTGTTCGCGCAGCCGTGCGACGGCGGGCGCATCCGCCGTTTCAGGCACGGTACTAGTGGTCAGCGAGCCCTTGCGCATCGGTAGGCCCTTGACGCCGATAATGTCTTTGATCGTGACCGGGACGCCATCGAGCAGGCCCTGCGGTTCGCCCTTGTGCCAGCGCGCTTCCGCCGCGCGTGCGGCGGCGAGCGCGCCATCCTTGTCGACCAGGACGAAAGCGTTGATCTGCGGCTGGAACCGGTCGATGCGGTCGAGCGCGTTGCGCACGACCTCGACTGGCGACAATTCGCGCCGACGATAGAGGCGGAGCAGATCGCTCCCGCTCAATTGGGAAATTTCGGTTGCTTTCGACATGGGACCTGGTCCGTCGATTGATCGTGCCGCCAGTCTAAAGCGCTATGTCTTGCACAGACAAAGCGCGCCGGCGTGGCAGAGGCGACGGGGAAGAAAGGGACTTGAAATAGAATATTTTTCTATGTATGAGATATAACCGCCTAAAAAAGGCAGACTATTCTACAATATATGAAATATCAGAATTTAATTCTGACTCAAAAAGGAACAGGGGAATGGATGCCGTTGATCGCAAGATCCTCGTCGTGGTCCAGCAAGACGCCTCGCTCTCAGTGGCCGAGATCGGCCAGCGGGTGGGCCTATCGTCGACGCCGTGCTGGAAGCGGCTGCAGCGGCTGGAGGCCGACGGCGTGATCATGCGCCGGGTCGCGCTGGTCGATCCCGACAAGATCGGACTCGGCACCACCGTCTACGTCTCGATCGAGACCGGCGACCATTCGGAGGAATGGCTCAAGCGCTTCGCCGACGTGGTCGGCGCCATGCCGGAGGTGATGGAATTCTACCGGATGGCCGGCGACGTCGATTACATGCTGCGGGTGGTGGTGCCCGACATCGCCGGCTACGACGCGTTCTACAAGAAATTGATCGGGACGGTGCCGTTGAAGAACGTCACCTCGCGCTTCGCGATGGAGCGCATCAAGTCGACCACGGCGCTGCCGATCGCTTAAAGCGCGCTCAGCCGAATGGCGATCAGGTGCAAGCGTCGATGTCGTAGGTCGGCGGCGAGATGCGCGGGCTCATGAACATGTGGTCCGACAGGTTGAGCGTGCCGGTGATGGTGTAGCCGAAGATCGGCGTATAGGCATAGGTGACTTCGGCGAAAATCAGCTGCGAGTTGGCGACATCCAGCGCCAAAGCGGAACTGTCGAAGGTATACGGCGACCCCTTCGCGCGCGCGGTACCGTTGCGGGTGGCGCTCCACTTCACCGTCGCATTCTTGTCCGCGTCGATGCTCAGGCAAGACACGGTAATCGCGAGGTTGCTGGTCGAATAGGGCGCGATGATCGCGGACGACGCGTCGAGAATATTGGTCATGTCGGCGGTGGTGATGGTCGTGACCTGCGCGGACAGGTTGGCCAGCGCAGCGGCGGTCAAGGTGACTTTGCGGTCGGCGCTCACACCATCCGAAATCTCGACGCAGCCGAGATAGAGCGCGATCAGCAGCGGCGCCACCAAGGCAAATTCGACCGCCGAGACGCCGCGCCGGTCGCGAGCGAAGCGGCCAAACTTTAGCGGGATGCGCAAGCGAAAAGGTTTCATGGTCAGAAAGGCTCGTTACGGAAGACCGAGGTCGCCACCAGCAGGCGCTTGCCGCCGCTCAGATTGGAGAGGTCGTTACCGAGCAGCGTCACGTAGACCGGCCATTGGTAGTAGAGCCGCACGACCACGATGTCGCCGGCATTACCGGGCGTATAGGTTATGTTGGTGGTGTCGAGCTTGCCGTCGACGACCGGCGGCGCGGTGTCGATCGCGGCAAAGCTGGCATAGCTCTTGACGTCGACGGTGACGCCGGATTCGCAGTTGAACAGGCTTATCCCGGTTTTCAGATAGTTGCACACCACCTGCGTTTTGAATTGGTCCTGGCTGTAGCCAGCGTCCTGCGCCTGGCCGGTCATGATCAGCCGAGCCGAATCGGTGGCGGCAGCCTCCAGCGTCTGGCCGGCGAAGAAAACGAGGGCCGTTTCTACGATCGCGAAAATCAAGCCCAGAAACGGCGCGGCGACCAGAGCGAATTCAACGGCGGCGGCGCCGTCTTGCCGAAGCACAAAACGCCGTGCGGCGGGCCCCGGCAGCAGCCGGCGCGCGCGATTCGCTAGCGTGCTTCGAATATGCCTGAGCATGGCAACAGTCTCGACTGGTGAACGGTGCCGGAACACCGTGCTCTCTCTACCAAAATCGTCTTTGCGAATTATTGCGGACGGCGCTGGAACCGCAGCGATCGCGTTAAGCGCCTGCTAACCGTATTGTCTTGCCGGAGGTGAAAACCGGCGGGCGCCCACCATTCAGCGCGGCGCGGGCGCTGCAGGCGCCGCAGCGCCGCCGCCGCCACCGTTACCGCCCTGCGCCTGGCCGTTGCGGGCGCCGGTTTGGGCGAGCGTGGCGTTGAAATAGACCGAAGAGTCGCCGAGGGTGATGCGGGGCTGGCATTGTGGCGCACAGCTGTAGGTTTCGCGCTCGACGCCCCTATAGACCACCACCAATTCGCGGCTGGAGGGGCCTAGCACCTGCACGAATTTGCTCATGATCACGCGGCCATTGCGGTCGAGCGCCATCAGGTTGGTGGCGCCGTAGCCCTTGCCGGTAACGACCAGAATGCCCCCGTTTTGCAGCGTGGCATCGGCGATCAATGGATTTCCGATGATGATGGTGGCGACCCGGTCTGGCAGCTTCAACAGATGGGCTTGGTCGACGTGGACGGTTACGGTATCGGCCCGTGCTGGCGCGAAAACGGCCACGGTCAATAGCGCCCAGGCCAACACACCGAACAATCGCCTGCGACGCCCGCACACGCCCGACATCAAATTCTCCGCACGCTACACACCGCGCCGTGAGCCACGGCTGGCTACGCTATGACCTGGAGTTGACTGCAAATTGGTGAATGAAGTGCAAAGGCTGCGCGGCCCGCGCGCTGGCTTGAGTAAGATTTCGTCGGCGACATGAATGAGGCCAATAAATTCGTTGGACATTGTTGGACCTGGCCGAGGCAGCGCCGACCGATCGCATCGGCGCAGGCGGTTAAGTTCAGATGAAGCAGGCGGTTAAGATCAGATGAATGGGCGGTGCGTGCGCGCACGCGGATCCCAGCGGCAAGAGCCGTCCGGCAAGATCACGGCGTGAGACCACAATCGCAACGTAGTATTGCGCGGCCGGCAAAAGTAGCGTGCGTCTAAGAATCCGATGTGCTATTTTAGTATTCGTTGAATACGCTTTCGTCGTTTATAGACTACTGGCCAATATTTCAAGTTTAAAGCCTATAAATCATCTATTAACTATGATCTTCTTCGCCACATAACTTATTAACTACCGATACTATACATCGGAATACCTCTTTTTGCACTGATAATATTAACCGGCATGCAAGACCTCATTGTTAGCTTCCACGCGTGGACTAAGGACCAGCCGGAAGCAATGCCGGACGCCTGACGCCACCTCAGACAGCCACGTGTGGATCCATAGGAGTTACTGATGAAAAACCTCTTCGTGCGTTTCATGAAGGACGACTCCGGCGCGACCGCCATCGAGTATGGCCTCATCGCGGCGGGCATCTCGGTCGCGATTATCGCTATCGTGAACGGCCTCGGCAGCAAGCTGGGCGATACGTTCACCAGCGTCTCGAACGCGCTGTAATTCGCGCGACCCTCGACCGCGTCGCAATCGCGTAAAAGTTAGAGACGAGGCCCCGGTGAAAATTCGGGGCCTCGTCTTTTGACGTTGATGCATCGCCTCCGCGGGCAACCGCGCGTTTTTCAGTAGATGTACGGCAGCAGGCGAGCCGTGTGCGTCATGTAGTTCCGGTATTCCGGAAAAGCGCTCGCTAGGACCCGCTCCTCGCTGGTAATGCGCACGACTTGGCAAGCACACTGCAGGCCGAAGATTGCCACTGCCCACGGCGACAGGAACTGCAGTGTCAAGCCGACGAGTGCGATCGCCTCGCCAAGATAGAGCGGATGTCGGATGACCGCGTAAGGTCCGCCCGTCACCAGCCGCCGCGCCTCCGGTAGCATGCTGATCGAGCGACCGAGCTTGAGTGCACTGTAGAGTGCAAACACAGTGCCGCCGAGAATCAAGAATGTCGCGGTCAGATAGAGCGGCACCGAAAGCTCAGCTGCCGGCAGCAGCACGATGCCAACGCTGAGATAGGTTCCAGCGACCGCGGCGATGCGCGGCACAAGGCCGGAAGTCTTGGCGCGCGGCGTGTGGCGCAGCGCAAGCAAAACGATGATCGCGGTTATGAAAATCAACGAGGCGAACTTCGAGGCGATATTTGATATCGTCGCAATGTCGGCGGTGCCCCAGTCGGTGGCCATAACATGCTGCGCCAGCTCGGGAAATCGCTTCGCGACGCAGACCCCGTACCACGCGATCAGCGGCGCGGCTGCGAGCAGATCGTAAACTTTAGTCCCCCGTAGCGCCTTGAGGCGCGCGGCCAAAGGTATCGCTTGGGCTTCGCGCGTGCCGGTGTCGACCATCACGGTAACGTGCCTGTCCCAAGAAATTCACAGCGGGAGGCGCCGGACGCGCCGCCCGCTATTGCCTTAGTTCGCCTAAGTAAAGGAAGCATTGCTAGGATCGGAAGGTTTGCGACGAGAGGCGCCGCCTAGACCAGGGCAACCAAATGCCGGGGCAATCGCGCCTGACATTCACCAATCCGCAAGCATGGGCGGCGTAATTTGCCGCAGCTTGCCGGGGGAAACAGGGATTACGCCATGCTGACCGACGCCATCAGGCTCTTGCTGTTCCCTGCCCTGATGGCGTTTGCCGCCTCGAGCGACCTTTTGACCATGACCATCTCGAACCGGCTCTCGCTGGTGCTGGCGGCTGCGTTTTTCCTACTCACCATCGTGACCGGCATGAGCCTGGCCGCCATCGGCATGCATCTAGCGGCGGCGGCATTGGTGCTGGTATTCGCATTCGGTTTTTTTACGCAGGGCTGGATCGGCGGCGGCGACGCCAAGCTCGCGGCCGCCACCACGCTCTGGATCGGCTTCGGCTATCTGCTGGACTATCTCCTCTATGCCGCGCTGTTCGGCGGCGCGTTGACGCTGCTCATGATCCAGTTCCGACGGCTGCCGCTGCCGGGCGTACTCGCCCGCCAGAAGTGGATTCTCCGCCTGCACGAAAAAGGCGGCGGCGTGCCCTACGGCATCGCACTCGCCGCGGCGGCGCTGCTTATCTATCCCAAAACCGGCTGGATGCCCGCCGGCCTCTGAATTCCCGCGCCGGGCGCGTAATCGCGGCATACCAGGCAGAATTTTGACGCAAGACAATATTAACTCGATTTAGATACCGCTCCTTAACCATGCCTTGACCTTTAGCTGGTGAAATCCGGTGTAAGCGGCCGTACCGGCCGCCATGTGGTTTAGGCGGCCGAGCCGGCCGTTCGGTAGGTTAGAGAGTGAGCGTATGAAAGCCGCACGTGTCGTAGTGCTGACCATCGCCCTCGGAGCGGGTGGAATTGCCGCGCTGCTGGCGGGCCGGTCGGAAAAACCGGCGCAGGTCAAGCAAGTGGCCGCGCCGAAGGTAGACACCGTCGACATTCTTGTCGCCAAAGCCGACATCCCCACCGGCAAGAAGATTTCGCCGCAGGATGTGCAGTGGCAGCCTTGGCCGGCGATCACGGCGACCGGCAATTTCATACGCAAGAACAATCGTCCCGATGCCATCGAGAAGATGAGCGGCCTGATCGTGCGCGCGCCATTCGTGGCCGGCGAGCCGATCCGCGAAGCCAAATTGGTGAACGCGAAGGGCTCCGGTTACATGGCGGCGATCCTGCCGACCGGCATGCGCGCGGTGTCGACTCAGATTTCGCCGGAGACCGGCGCCGGCGGATTCATTCTGCCGAACGATCACGTCGATGTCATTCTCACAAAACGCGACCGCGCGGCCGAGAAAGCGACCGGCAGCGAGGTGCAGACCAGCGAAACGATCCTCAGCAATGTGCGTGTGCTGGCGATCGACCAGGCCGTCCAGGAGAAGAACGGACAGAAGGTCGTGGTCGGTAAGACCGCGACGCTCGAGCTTTCGCCGCGTCAGGTCGAGACGCTGGCGCTTGCGCAGCATCTCGGTTCGCTGTCGCTGGCGCTTCGCAGTATCACCGATGCGCGGCGTGACAAACCGACGACCGACGAAAATACGGAGCGGGGGCGCCGCAACGGCGGTGTCAACGTCATCCGCTTCGGCGTCAGCACGCCCACCACCGTACAATGATCGAGCAAGGGGACGTAGGGGACATGGCGATAAGGGCACTGATCCGCACTGCCACACTGGCGGCATTGATCGCCGGCGCCGCGCTGGCGCCGACGGCTCCGGCGACCGGCGCCGATGCACGTGTGCCGGTCATCAAAGTGGCTGCGAGCGAAGCGACTTCGCGATTCGTCCCGCTCGGAGTCGGCAAGTCGGTCGCCATCGACCTACCGGCCGATATCAAGGACGTGCTGGTGGCCGATCCCAAGATCGCCAACGCGGTTATCCGCTCCTCCCGCCGCGTCTACATGATCGGCGTCAAGATCGGGCAGACCAACATCTTCTTCTTCGACGCCCAGGGCAAACAGATCGCCGGCTTCGACATCGCGGTGACGCGCGACCTCAATGGCTTGCGCGCCGCGCTCAAGCAGACGCTACCGGATTCCGACATCCGCATCGAAGGCGTCAACGATGGCGTGATGCTCACCGGCACGGCAGCGAGCCCCCAAGATTCGCAGCAAGCTTTCGATCTCGCTTCGCGGCTGGTCGGCGACGGTAACAAAGTAGTCAACGGCATCACGGTGCGCGGACGTGACCAAGTCTTACTCAAGGTGACGGTCGCCGAAGTCCAGCGCGATGTGATCAAGCAGCTCGGCATCGATATATCCGGCAGCCTGAACTACGGTTCCGCGGTAGTAAATTTCAACAGCTCGAACTCGTTCAATGCGTCCGGCATCTCGCCGAGTTCTTCACTTGCGGCAGCATTCGGCGGAAACCCACGCATCACCGCAACACTGCAAGCGATGGAACGCGCCGGCGTAATCCGCACGCTTGCAGAGCCGAACCTGACCGCAATTTCCGGCGAGACCGCGACTTTCTTGGCCGGCGGTGAGTTCCCGGTCGTGACCGGAACGAGCGGGCCGCCTGCTTACACTCCCCAGGTTGAATTCAAGAAATTCGGCGTGAGTCTGATATTCACTCCGGTGGTGCTGTCGGGAGGCCGCATTAGCCTGAAGGTGATGACGGAAACGTCGGAACTCTCCACCGACGGTGCCTTGTCGGTACCAGGGGGGATCTCCATTCCCTCGCTCAAGACCCGCCGCGCCGAGACCACGGTCGAAATTCCGTCCGGCGGCTCGCTGGCGCTGGCCGGCATGATCCAGGAGCAGACCAAGCAGTCGATCAACGGCCTGCCCGGACTGATGCAAGTCCCGATCCTCGGCACGCTGTTCAAGAGCCGCGACTTCATCAACCACCAGACCGAGTTGATGATACTGGTCACGCCTTACGTGGTGCGCGCCGTGGCGCAGAAGCAACTGTCGCGCCCGGACGACGGGTTCGCCGATCCGAGCGACCCGTCGAGCGTCCTGCTCGGCCGCCTCAACCGCATCTACGGCGTCGCCGGCAAAACCGAATCGCCGCACAACTATCACGGCAACTACGGCTTCATCCTGGATTGAGCGGGGGAAACGGTTGATGACACCAGTTCATACGGCGATCATGGGCCGCCGCAGCCGGGCGGCGCGCCGTCTGTTGGCGGCCGCCAGTCTCGCCGCGCTGCTGGGCGGCTGCTACCAGCGGCCGCAGGTCGCGCAAGAAATCTATCCAACCGACTACCGCCAGCGCCATCCGATCACGCTGAAGGAGGGCCGGCACACCGTCGAGGTCTTCCTTGGCCGCAGCCGCGGCGGGCTGACGCCGAGCCAGCGCGCCGACGTGCTGTCGTTCGCGCAATCGTGGCGGCACGAGGCCACCAGCGGTGTCATCATCGACGTCCCGCACGGCGGGCCGACCGACCGCGCTGCCGCCGACTCGCTACGCGAAATCAATTCCATACTCGCCGCGTCCGGCGTGCCGCGGCACGCCATCTATTTGCGCCGCTATTACCCGTCGCGCACGTCGCTCGCGAGCATCAAGATCAACTATTCGAAGCTGGCCGCGCAAGCCGGACCATGCGGTCTGTGGCCGCACGACCTCGGTCCAGCGGCCGACATAAACTACAACGAGAACCGGCCATACTGGAATCTGGGCTGCGCCACCCAACGCAATCTCGCCGCCATGGTCGACAATCCCGCCGATCTGGTACAGCCGCGCGGCGAAACACCGGCCTATACCGCGCGACGCGCGGTTGCGATCGACAAGTACCGCAAGGGCGACAGCCCCTCCGGCAAATATGACGGCTATGACTCTGGCAAAATCAGCAATCTCGGAAAATGATAAAACACGCACCTCAAACCGCAGTGGCTGAAGACGAGACCGCGCCGGCGCCCGCCGACTTGAGCGCGGCGGACGAGCATATCGCGCCCGCGCCGCGGGTCTCGGTGCAGGCGTTTTGCGAAACGGTTGAAACAGCGGCTGCCGTGCAGGCGGCCCGCGATGATCGCCGCCTGGGCAAGGCGCACTTGAAAATCCAGATGGGCGGCGCCACCGCCGCCGTCGAGGCCTATCACAACTCGCCGACACCCAACGTCATCATTCTCGAGTCGGAAAATCGCGCCGAGGATATCCTGGCCGGGCTCGACCAACTCGCCGAAGTCTGCGACGCCGGTACGCGCGTGGTCGTGATCGGCCGCATCAACGACGTGTCGCTCTACCGCGAGTTGACGCGGCGTGGCGTGAGCGACTACTTGATCGCGCCGGTCGGCACCATCGACATCGTGCGCGGAATCTGCCGGCTGTTCTCGGCGCCGGATGCCAAGCCGGTGGGCCGCGTTATCGCCGTGGTCGGCGCCAAGGGCGGCGTCGGCGCATCCACCATCGCCCATAATGTCGCATGGGCGATCGCCCGCGACCTCGCGCTCGATTCGGTCGTGACCGATCTCGATTTGGCCTTCGGCACCGCCGGGCTCGACTACAATCAGGATCCGCCACAGGGCGTCGCCGACGCGGTGTTCTCGCCCGACCGCATCGATACCGGTTTCGTCGACCGCCTGTTGTCGAAATGCACCGAACACCTGAGCCTGCTGGCAGCGCCGGCGACGCTCGACCGGGTCTACGATTTCGGCGCCGACGCCTTCGATGCGATCCTCGATGCGCTTCGCGGCTCGATTCCCTGCGTCATGCTCGACGTCCCGCATCAATGGTCCGGCTGGACCAAGCGGCTGCTGGTGAGCGCAGACGACATTCTGGTGGTCGCCGGCCCCGACCTTGCCAATCTGCGTAACGCCAAGAACATGGTCGATATGCTGCGCGCCGCACGGCCAAACGACCGCCGCCCCTACTATTGTCTCAACCAGGTCGGCGTGCCGAAACGGCCGGAGATCGCGCCGGCGGACTTCGCCAAGGCGCTGGAGGATCCGCCGCTGGCGGTGATCCCGTTCGAGCCGCAGCTGTTCGGCACCGCCGCCAACAACGGTCAGATGATCGCCGAGGTGTCGGCCAACCACAAGACCGCCGAGATGTTCCTTCAATTGGCGCAAATATTGACCGGCCGCGCCGAGGCCAAGAGCGCGCGCGGCGGCCTGCTGATGCCCCTGCTCTCCAAGCTGATGAAGCGGACGGGCTAGCCCATGATTCCGAAAACGCAAACCGGTTTTCGGAAAAGATCACGCCTAAGCAAAATTTTACGGCGGGCTTTAATCCAGTCTGAATGAAACGAAGCCTAGGAAATGTTCGGAGTATGAGTCGTGTTCGGTAAGCGTAGCGCAACTGCTGAAGCCCGCGTGCTAACGCCGGAGCCCGCCCTGCAGCCGGCGAAGCCGGCTGCCGCGGAACTTGCCGCATCGTCGTCCGCCGAGAAGACGACGGAAGCCGGCCGCACGCCGTTTCCGTCGGAAGGTCTGGGCGCGCCGATCGTCTCGGCGCCGACCCCGACGCGCATGCCTGCGTCAGTCAACATGCCGGCGATCGATTCCCGGCGCTCCGAGGCCTATTACGAGGTCAAGGGCGTCATCTTCGGTGCGCTGATCGAGGCCATCGACCTCGCCCAGCTGGCGCGGCTCGACGCCGATTCAGCGCGCGAGGAAATCCGCGACATCGTCAACGAGATCATCGCGATCAAGAACATCGTGATGTCGATCTCCGAGCAGGAAGAACTGCTCGACGACATCTGCAACGACGTGCTCGGATTCGGGCCGCTCGAACCACTGCTGTCGCGCGACGACATCGCCGACATCATGGTGAACGGTTCCGGCACGGTCTATATCGAAGTGCTGGGCAAGATTCAGAAGACCGGCATCCGTTTTCGCGACAACCAGCAACTGCTGAACATCTGCCAGCGCATCGTCAGCCAGATCGGCCGCCGCGTCGACGAATCCTCGCCGATCTGCGATGCGCGCCTTCCCGACGGCAGCCGCGTCAACTGTATCGTTCCGCCGCTGGCGATCGATGGGCCCGCGCTCACCATCCGCAAGTTCAAGAAGGACAAGCTGACGCTCGATCAGCTCGTAAAGTTAGGCACCACTACGCTGCAAGGCGCCGAACTCCTGCGCATCATCGGCCGCTGCCGCGTCAACACGCTGGTGTCGGGCGGCACCGGTTCCGGCAAAACCACGCTGCTCAACTGCCTCACCCAGTTCATCGACGCCGACGAGCGCATCATCACCTGCGAAGACGCCGCCGAATTGCAACTGCAACAGCCGCACGTGGTGCGGCTGGAAACGCGGCCGCCCAACCTCGAAGGCGAGGGCCAGGTCACCATGCGCGACTTGGTGCGCAACTGCCTGCGCATGCGGCCGGAACGCATCATCGTCGGCGAAGTGCGTGGACCGGAGGCCTTCGACCTGCTGCAGGCCATGAATACCGGCCACGACGGCTCGATGGGCACACTGCACGCCAACAATCCGCGCGAAGCGCTATCGCGCTTGGAATCGATGATCACCATGGGGGGCTTCTCGCTGCCATCGCGCACCATCCGTGAGATGGTCGTCGCTTCGGTCGACGTCGTCATCCAATCCGCGCGCCTGCGCGACGGCTCGCGCAAGATCACTCATATCACCGAGGTGATGGGGATGGAAGGCGACGTCATCATCACCCAAGATCTGTTCGTATTCGACATGCTGGGCGAGGACGCCAACGGCAAAATCCTCGGCCGTCACCGCTCCACCGGCATTGGCCGTCCGCGGTTCTGGGACCGCGCCCGCTACTACAACGAAGAGCAGCACTTGGCCGCCACGCTCGACGCCGCCGAAGCCGCCAGCGAAGAAATGCGCGCCTGACGGAAGGGTACCCATGCAATCGATAGCCATGTTCTTTCTGGCAACCGTCGCGGTCGGCGGCGTGGTGTGGGTTTTCGTCTACCCGGTCCTGTCCGGCGAGCGCAAAGCCGAGCAGCGCATGGCGAGCGTCGCCAAGACGGTACCGGTGGCGCGCACCGCGCGCGGCCACCAAAAGTCGAGGCGCGACGTGGTCGAAGCCACCCTCAAGGAGTTCGAGGAACGCCACAAGAAGAGCAAGCACATGCCGCTTTCGGTCCGCATCGCGCAGGCCGGTCTCACGTGGTCGAAGCGGCAATTCATTATTCTCTCGGCGGGCGTCGGCATCGTGATGTTTGTGGGCGGCTTCCTCGGCGGCGCCGGCCTCATCGCGGCCACCGGATTGGCCTTTGCCGGCGCCTTCGGCCTGCCGCGCTGGCTGATGTACTATCTGAAAAAGCGGCGTGAGACGAAATTTCTCAACGCGTTTCCCGATGCGGTCGACATCATCGTGCGTGGCGTCAAGGCCGGGCTGCCGCTACTCGACTGCCTGAAGATGATCACGGCCGAAGCGTCCGAGCCGGTGAAATCGGAGTTCCGCACAATCGTGGAAACCCAGGCCATCGGCATGCCGCTGGGCGAGGCTTGCGGCAAGCTTTATGAGGAAATGCCCGTGCCGGAAGCTAATTTCTTCGGCATCGTCATCACGATCCAACAAAGAGCGGGCGGCAATCTGGCGGAAGCGCTCGGCAATCTTTCGCGCGTGCTGCGCGACCGCAAGAAGATGAAGGCGAAGATCCAGGCGATGTCGCAGGAAGCAAAGGCTTCCGCCGCCATCATTGGATCGTTGCCACTCGCGGTGATGCTGCTCGTCTACATCTCCAGCCCGCACTACATCGAGCTGTTGTGGACGGAGCCGCTTGGCCGCGTGATGCTCGCCGCCTCCGCCATATGGATGAGCGTCGGCGTGCTGGTGATGAAGAAGATGATCAATTTCGATTTCTGAGTGACGAATGCTCGACTTCCTGACCAACGCGATCAACCCCGAGACGCTGACGATGGTGTTCGCCGCCGTCGCGGCGGCTGCGACGGTATTGACGCTGGCGATGCCACTGGTATTTGCCGATCCGCTCGGCAAGCGCATGAAAGCGGTCGCGATCGAGCGCGAGAAGATCCGCCAGCGCGAGCGCGAGCGCATGGCGCAAGAGCAGCAGAAAGTCAGCCTGCGGCAGTCGCCGAAGCTGTACATCCAGACCATCGTCGACCGCTTCAATCTGAAGAAGTGGGTCGGGCAGGAAGAAGCGCGGTTGAAGCTGGTGCAGGCCGGCTATCGCGGCCAGGCGCCCTATATCACCTTTTTGTTCTTTCGCATGGTGACACCGGTCGCCGCCCTCGTGTTGTCCGTGGGTTACGTGTTCTTCGTGCTTCATCTGCAGCAGTCGACTTCGGTCAAGATCGGCATCTGCATAGCCGCCGCCTATGTCGGCATGCATTTGCCGCTGATGATCCTGAAGAGCAAGATCCAGCGCCGCCAACTTTCGATCAAGCGCGCCTTTCCCGACACGCTCGATCTGCTGCTGATCTGCGTGGAATCCGGCATGTCGATCGAGGCGGCTTTCAAAAAGGTTAGCGACGAAATCGGCACGCAATCGGTGCCGCTGGCGGAAGAACTCACGTTGACCATGGCGGAATTGTCCTTCCTGTCGGACCGCCGCCAGGCCTATGAGAACCTGGCCAAACGCACCGATCTGGATGGCGTGAAATCCGTATGCATGGCCTTGCAGCAGGCGGAACGTTACGGCACGCCGCTCGGTACAATGCTGCGCACCATGGCGCAGGAAAACCGCGACATGCGCATGTCGGAAGCCGAGAAGAAAGCCGCCGGCCTGCCGCCGAAGTTGACCGTCCCGATGATCCTGTTCTTCCTGCCGGTCCTGTTCATCGTCATTCTCGGCCCGGCCGCAATCAAAGTCATGGGCATCATGCATTGATGCCGGCGGCGCGCGCCGCCAACAACCTTCCCTTTGTCGGCAGATGAATCAGGAACCGGCGTCAGGCGGCGGCACGTAGGGCTGCTTGCCGTTCTTCTTCCAGGCACTTTGCCGCGCCAGCATTTGCCGCAGATAGGCGACATTTGCCTCTGCTTCGCTCGCGGAAAGATCGGCGCTGGCGATTTTTTCCGCTTCGGCGAAGCGGCCTTGCAGACCGACCGCCAGCGCGAGATTCTGCCGCACCTTCGGCTTGGCGCCCGGCTGCGCCACGGCTTTGCGCAGCGTGCGCTCGGCAAGTTTCAGCTTCTTCTCCAGCGCGTAGGAAAGCCCGAGATTGGACAGCACCGAGGGTTCGTTCGGTATGATCTTGAGCGCGGCCGAGTAGTGGCGCTGCGCCTCCCGGTGCCGGCCCATCTGGTCGAGCACGGCGCCTTGCGCGTTGAGGATGCGCCAGTCCGGATTGTCGGGCGTGTGCGCGCGGTTGAGCGCGTCGAGCGCCTCGGCGTACTGGCCGGCGTCGGCGAGGGCGCGGCCATAGGCGCCGATCAATTTCATGTCGTGCGGATTGCGGATCGAGGCCTGCTGGAGAACGGCAACGGCCTGGGCGCGCTGCCCTGTGGCGCGTAGCGCCCTGGCATAGGCCGTGGCAGCCCCGGCGTCGCCCGGGTTGGCCTGGTAGCGGGGGGCCCAGACTGCGAGCTCACGCCGCCAGTCGGAATCGCTGCGGGGGGCGCTGGCCGAGCCGAGCGAACCGGTGATGTCGTCGCCGGTTGTCTTGCAGCCGGCCGCCGACAGGGCCAGCAGACCCGCGACTGTCGCCGAGGCAATGAAGTGGGCGGCACGGACTGTTTTCGGGCGCATGGGACCCCGGTGGCTGGCATTCCAGCGGTAGTCCCGAGCAATAAAACGTTAACCCTAACGACTGGTTAACTTGTAAACTCGGCCTCGCTCCGGCTCTAAAGATCGCCATGGACCTCGGTCTCTCCAAAGACGAAATCGCGTTGCAGGCGCGCGCCCGCATCTTCTCGCAGGAGGTGGCGCGCCCGCGCGCAGCGGCGGTCGACCGCGACGAGCAATACCCTTGGGATATCGTCAAGGCGCTGACCGAGGCCGGCTTCCTCGGCATGACCATCCCGAAGGCGCTCGGCGGCCAGGGCCGCTCCTTCCTCGAGGCCGTGCTGGTGATCGAAGAGATGGCCAAGTCCTGCACCGTCACCGGCCGCATCGTGGTCGAGACCAATATGGGCGCGCTCTCGACCGTGATGGCCTATGGCAGCGACGAACAGAAGCAGCTGGCGGCGCGGCTGGTGCTGGAAGGCGACAAGCCGGCCATCTGCATCACCGAGCCGGAGGCGGGCTCCGACGCCACGGCCATGACCACGCGCGCCGACAAGCGCGGCGACACATACGTCATCAACGGCAAGAAGCACTGGATCACCGGCGCCGGGGTCTCGCGCCTGCACCTGATCTTCGCGCGCGTGTTCGATGAGCGGGGCGAAGAGCTTGGCATTGGCGGCTTCCTGGCGGTGCGCGATGACGCCAAAGGCCTGCGCATGACCAAGCGCGAGCAGACCATGGGCCTGCGCGGCCTGCCGGAAGGCGAGCTCACCTTCGAGAATCTCGAACTGCCGGCGGCGATGGCGGTGCTGCCGCCGTCCGGCTTCCGGCGCGGCTTCGCCGACCTGATGAACGCCTATAACAGCCAACGCGTCGGCGCCGGCACGGTGGCCCTGGGCGTCGCCGCCGGCGCGCTCGAGCTCGCACTGGAATTCGCCAAGACCCGCGAGCAGTTCGGCCGCCCGATCGGCGAGTTCCAGGGCCTGCAATGGATGCTGGCCGACATGCAGACGCAGCTTACCGCTGCGCGGCTGATGCTCTATCAGGCGGCGCGCTCGCGCGGACCGCAGGGGAGCGCCTTTCCCGATCCGATGCTGGCGGCACAGGCCAAGATCTTCGCCTCCGAGACCGCCATCCGCATCGTCAATGACGCGTTGCAAGTGTTCGGCGCGCGCGGCTATTCGCGCGAGCTTCCCTTGGAGCGCATGGCGCGCGACGTGCGCATGTTCACCATCGGCGGCGGCACCGCGCAGGTGCTGCGCACGTTGGTCGCCTCCAAATTGCTGGGCTGGAAGCTGCCGCAAAAGCGCGACGGCTATGCGCCGAAGCGCCCGCTGCGCGACGCCGCGGAGTAAGCATGCATCCAATTTTCGTGACGGCCGATGCGCAGGCGGTGCCGATCCTGTTCGTCACCGACAGCAATTTTGCCGAGGCGACGAAAATTCTCGATCAGCGTGAGCGTGCCTTCGTGCGCGCCGCCGGCTTCGAGCCCAAGCCCGGTAAACATCTGATCGTGCCGGACGCGGCGGGCAAGCTCGCCGGCGTACTGTTCGGCCTCGAAGAAGCGGGCGACCAGACCTTGGACCTGTTCCGCCCGGGCGCGCTCGCCGGCCTGCTGCCGGCGGGCAGTTACCGTTTCGCCAACGCACTGTACGATGCGCGGCTCGCCGCGCTGGCGTTCGCATTGGGAAGCTATCAGTTCGCGCGCTACCGCAAGCCGCTGGCGCGCCATGTGCGGCTGGTGCTCCCCGAGGGCGTCGACGGTGACGACCTCACCCGCATCATCGAAGGCGTGACGCTGGCGCGCGATCTCATCAACACGCCGTCGAACGACATGGGGCCGGCCGAGCTAGAAGCGGCCGCGCGCGCGCTGGCCAAGCAGCATGACGCGAAGGTGAATGTCGTGAGCGGCGACGCACTCGCCAAGCAATTCCCGCTGGTCGCAGCGGTCGGCGCCGGCTCGACACGCGCGCCCCGGCTGATCGACCTTGCCTGGGGCAGGGACAGCGACCCGAAGATCACGCTGGTCGGCAAGGGCGTCGCCTTCGACACCGGCGGCCTCGACATCAAGGCGTCGAGCGGCATGCTCAACATGAAAAAGGACATGGGCGGGGCAGCGACGGCGCTGGCGCTCGGCCACATGATCATGGCGCGCAAGCTGAAGGTGAAGCTGCGTATCGTCATCCCGGCGGTGGAGAATTCGATTTCCGGCGCCAGCTTCCGGCCGCGCGACATCTACAAGTCGCGCAAGGGCATCAGCGTGGAGATCGGCAACACCGACGCCGAAGGCCGGTTAGTGTTGGCCGATGCGCTGACGCTCGCCGACGAGGACAAACCGGCGCTGATCGTCGACTTCGCCACGCTGACCGGTGCCGCCCGCGTCGCGCTCGGGCCCGACGTACCGGCGGCCTTCACCGACGACGAGGCGCTCGCCGGCGAGCTCATGGGTTTCGCGGCGGGCGAGAATGATCCGCTCTGGCGCCTGCCGCTGTGGCGGCCCTACGATTCAATGCTCGAATCCAAAGTGGCGGATCTCAACAATGTTGCCTCCGGCGGCCACGGCGGCGCCATCACCGCCGCGCTGTTCCTGCGCCGCTTCGTGAGCGCGCCGTCCTGGCTGCATCTTGACATCTTCGCCTGGGCACCTTCGGCCAAGCCGGGCCGACCGGAAGGCGGCGAATGCCAGTCGGCGCGCGCGCTTTATGCCATGCTGTGCGCGCGGTATTCTTAATTCTAAGATGAATCACCCGCGCCGCCCCAAACTCCATTCATTCCCGCGCAAGTGGGAATCCAGTTCTTTTCTTAAACTCAGCACTTTGTTGTCATGGGTCCCCGCTTTCGCGGGGACGAACGGTTGATGGAATGGTCGCGCTCGATCCCCGCATCCATCCGTTCCGCCCCGAGATCGCGGCCAGCCATCTCAAGGGCCAAGTGGAAGCGCAACGTTTCGTCGAAGGCACGCGCTACCAGGTGATCGAGCCGACGACGTTCTTGCGGCGCGCAGCATCGCACGAGGCGCGTCTCGATACCGAAGTCTTGCTGGGCGAGCGAGTCGTCGTCTACGAAATCACCGATGAAGGCTGGGCTTGGGGCCAGCTTGAGCGCGACGGCTACGTCGGCTGGCTCTCGGCCAGCGCGCTTGGCGCACCCGGGCCGGCGCCGACCCACAAGGTCTGCGTCCCGCGCACGTTGTGTTTTCCGGCGGCGGACATCAAGCTGCCGCCGATTGCCGCGCTGCCGATGGGCGCCACGCTTAACGTTGCGCGGCAGGACGAGCGCTTCGCCGTTACCGCTTCGGGCTGGCTCGTGCCTGAAGTGCATCTCGCCCCGATCAAGGCGCAGCAACACGATTTCGTCGCCGTTGCCGAACAATTCCTCGGCGCGCCCTATCTGTGGGGCGGCAAGACCTTGCTCGGCATCGACTGCTCGGGGCTGGTGCAGGTGGCGTTGCAGGCGGCCGGCCACGCCTGCCCGCGCGACAGCGATATGCAGGAACTGGCGCTCGGCAAGCCGGTCGCGCTCGCCGAGATGCGGCGCGGCGATCTGGTGTTCTGGAAGGGCCACGTCGCCATCGCGCGTGACGGTGAAAGTCTAGTTCACGCCAATGCCCATGCCATGATGGTCGCGATCGAGCCGGCAGACGCGGCGATTGCCCGCATCAAGGCGGCAGACAGCGAAGTGACCAGCGTCAAGCGGATCGGCTAACGCGTTTTGACGTTACACATGACGGCATCGCAGCGCTGCACCGATTCGATCATTTTCGCCAGCGATTTTGCGCCCGGATAGCCGAGGATGGCGACGCCCTTGATAACGAAACCCGGCGTGACCGCGATCACCAGCGAATTGCCGAGCCGCAAATGCGCCGTCATCACATCGGCAAGCTTATCCTCGTTGGCGATCTTGAGAACCTCGGCGGTATCAAGACCAACGTCTTTGGCCGCCGCCAGCGCGCGGTTGCCGTCGACCACGCCGCGAACAGAATCGAGCTTGCGGTGGAACGCGTAGAATTTCTCGGGCGAGGCGAGGCGCGCGACCGCCAGTTCGACACGCGTGCCCTGGATCGAGGGAATGCCGAGTACCGGAAATGGCACCAGCACCAGCCGCAGTTCAGGCTGGCTGCGCAACAGTACGTCGATATCGGCGGAGGCCTGGCGGCAATAGGGACAGTTGACGTCGTAGAACTCGGCCAGCGTGACCTTGCCGCGCGGATTGCCGACGATGACGACGCCCGGTAGCTTGTCGATCTGCTTCTCAAGCTGCACCGGCACACGGTGATTGTCGACATAGTCGCCGTCGTCAGCTTTGAGCGGATAAAACCCGCTGTCGCCGGCGTGCGCTGCAAGGGGGGCAATAAAGACAAGGCTAGCGGCGCGGAGCAGGCGAATGAGGCGGGACATTGCTTATGATTCTTTGTTCTTGGAGTCAGCGCGTTACGTCAAGCAGGTCATGCCGGTCAACATATCATATGGTGAATCACGAATACGCGAGCCGCGTCATCGCGCCAGATTGCCGGCGCGCAACAGCTCGGTGACGCGGCCGCGGTTGAGCGCCAACCATTGCAGCGCGATCACTAGCGGACCGTTACGCAGGGTGCCCAGCGTCAAGGCATCGATGGACGCGTCGATGGACGCGCGCACCACGCCGATTTGCTCGCCCCCAGCGCTGGTATGCCCCGGCACGCGCGAGGCATCGACGGCGGCGAGAAAGACGGTCACCTCCTCGTCGGT
>CAYLMY010000022.1:0-2055 GCA_964384635.1 uncultured Undibacter sp. | reverse complement strand
CCGGCACGCGCGAGGCATCGACGGCGGCGAGAAAGACGGTCACCTCCTCGTCGGTTAGTCCCGGCGTGGTCAGATAGGTAAACAGTTCGATCAGCCCGTCCGGCTTAACGCCGATCTCTTCGGCGCATTCGCGGCGCGCGGCCTCCGCCGGTTGCTCGCCCGCCTCGACCCGACCGGCGACGGTCTCGATCAAATCGCCCCGTCCATTGGCAAGATGAGCCGGCAGCCGGAACTGGCGGATCAACACGATTTCGTCGCGGGCCGGATCGATCGGCAGCACTGCCACCACCTTGCCGGCGAGCACGACGTCGCGCGTTTGCGCCGCGCCGTGTAGCGTCAGCCGGTAGCGCTTGTAGTCGAAGAAACCCTTGGCCAGCGGCTCGGGCGCGGACAACGCGACATCGGCGGGACGATCGGCGAGCTCGGAATGATCGGGCATCGGCGTCTACTGCGAGACGACGCCCTCAGGCGCGGTTTCCAGGTTGAAGGCGGCTGCGAACAGCGCGCGCGTGTAGTCGCTTTTCGGATTCTTGAACAGGTCTTCGGCCGCGCCGCCTTCCACCACTTTGCCGTGGCGCAGCACCAAGAGCCTGCTCGCCAGCGCCGCCACCACGCGCAGGTCATGCGAGATGAACATGTAGGTGAGCTCGCGCCGCTTCTGCAGGTCGCGCAGCAAATCGACCATCTGCGCCTGAATGAGCATGTCGAGCGCGCTGGTCGGCTCGTCGAGCATGATGAAGGTCGGCTCCAGCACGAGCGCGCGCGCCAAGGCGATGCGCTGGCGCTGGCCACCGGAGAATTCGTGCGGATAGCGGAAGCGGGTGTCGGGATCGAGCCCGACATCGTTGAGCGCCGCTAGCACCCGGCGCTCGCACTCGGCCCTCGTCAGGTGGGGATGATGCACCCACAGCCCCTCTTCGATGATGTCGGAGACCGACATGCGCGGACTGAGCGAGCCGTAGGGGTCCTGGAACACGATCTGCATGTTGCGCCGGAACGGCCGCATCTCTTTGAACGTGAGGCCCTGGATGGCCTTGCCCATGAACACCACGGGGCCATCCGACGAGATCAGCCGCAATATGGCGAGGCCGAGCGTGGTCTTGCCCGAGCCGGATTCGCCGACGACGCCGAGCGTTTCTCCTTTACGCACCTCAACGCTGATGCCGTCTACCGCCTTGATGTGGCCGACCACCTTGCGCAGCACCCCGCGCTTGATCGGGAACCACACTTTCAGGTCATCGGTCTGCACGACGATCGGCGCGTCCGGGCAGGGCGGCGCCGGATCGGGTTTCGGCTCGGCGGCGAGCAAATCTCGCGTGTAAGGGTGCTCGGGCGCGGTGAACACGCGTTCGACCGGTCCGTGCTCGACGATCTTGCCGGTGTTCATCACGCAGACGCGGTCGGCGAGTTTGCGCACGATACCGAGGTCATGGGTGATGAACAGCATCGACATGCCGAGCCGCTTTTGCGTGTCCTTGAGCAATTGCAGGATTTGCGCCTGCACCGTGACGTCGAGCGCGGTGGTCGGTTCGTCGGCGATCAGCAGATCGGGCTCGTTCGCCAGCGCCATGGCGATCATTACGCGCTGGCGCTGGCCGCCCGAGAGCTGGTGCGGATAGCTGCCGAGCCGGCCTTTGGGATCTGGAATGCCGACCTGGTCGAACAATTCGACGATGCGGGCCCGCGCCTTGTCGCCCGTGAGCCCCTGGTGGATCAGAAGAATCTCTCTTAGCTGCTTCTCGATGGTGTGCAGCGGATTAAGCGAGGTCATCGGCTCCTGGAAGATGATGGTGATGTCGTTGCCGCGCACGTGTCGGATCTCGTTCTCCGGCATGGTCAGCAGCTCGCGCCCCTTGAAGGTGATCGAGCCGGACGGGTGATGCGCGGCCGGGTAAGGCAGCAGCTTCATCACCGACAGCGCGGTGACCGACTTGCCGGAGCCGGATTCACCGACCAGCCCCACCGTCTCGCCCGCGGCAATGTCGAACGATATCTTATCGACCGCGAGCACTTCGCGTTCGCCATGGCCAAACGCGACCGAGAGATCGCGGACGC
>CAYLMY010000021.1:6227-27076 GCA_964384635.1 uncultured Undibacter sp. | reverse complement strand
AGATCGATAATCGAGCGATCGCAAAAGTGAGGAAAAAAATTGTCCGTCTTGGATCAAAAGCGGACATGACGGCAAGTCCGCGCGATGGCCGCTTTGCCCCCATCAAAGGAGATTCAGCGCTCGCAGCTAAGCTTTCGGCGCCAATGCGGCGTTTTTCCAATACCAGTCGAGCGTGGTTTTGAGGCCTTGGTCGAGCGGCACGCGCGGCTGATAGCCGAGCTTGGCGAGTTTCGAAATGTTGGGGCAGCGCCGCTCCGTGCCGCCCTTGGCCGGCGGCCCGGGCACAAGCGCGATCTCGCGCCCGGCCGCACGCGCCACGCGCTTGGCCAAATCGGCGATCGCCACTTCTTCCATGGTGCCGACGTGATAGATGCCGAGATGTTCGCCCTTCGCGCGCATCACCATGACGCCGGCCACCAGGTCGTCGATGAAGCAGAAGCTGCGTGTCTCGGCGCCTGAGCCCTGGATGTCGAAGCGCAAGGGGCCGGTCGGCTGCGCTTGCACCAGTCCGCGCAGGCGCAAGGCGAATTGCGGTATGACGTGCTCCCAGCCCATGTCGGGGCCGTAGACATTGTGCGGTCGGAAGATCAGCACGCGCTCGAAGAACTTGCGGCCGAAATTGATCGCCAGTACCTCGCTGATCAGCTTGCCGGCGCCGTAGGAATAGCGCGGGTTGAGCGGATCGGGGACGGTCAGGGCTACATCTTCGGCGGTCGGGATCTGCGGCGGCGTCTGATAGACCTCGGAGCTGGACGCGAGAATGAGCGTGCCGACCTTGGCTTTGCGGCAGGCGTCGATCACGTTGAGCATGCCGCGCACGCCGACATCGAGCACCAGTTCGGGCATCGTGTAAAAGAACTCGGTGCCGTTGACGAAGGCGAGGTGGTGCACCTCGTCCATGCCTTGCGCCGCGTTCACCACCGTTTCGGCGTCGCGGATATCGCCGGCGATGAATTCAATTTCTTTTTCGACTTCTTTCAGGCGGCGCGGGCTGCCGCGCGAATTGTCGTCGAGCACGCGAACTGAATGTCCCGCTGCGACCAGCGCCTTCACCAGGCCCGAGCCGATGAAGCCGCTGCCCCCGGTCACGAGGATGCGTGCGCTCACGGAATGTTCTCCATTCTGGATAAATCCGCCGGCTTTCCTCGGCCCTCATGGTGAGGAGCGTCGCCATAGCAGGCGCAGCCTGCGTACACTTGGCTGCGATGCGACGCGTCTCGAACCATAGGGCCGCCCCATCCTTCGAGACGCCCGCCTTCGCTACGCTTCGGCGGGCTCCTCAGGATGAGGGCGGAATAGCCTGAGCGGCGTGAGTGGCTCACGCCCGCTTCTCCTTGGCGGCGTCGCCGGGCGCGACCTCGATCATCTCACCTAGCCGGTGCGAACGCTGGGCGGCGTCGATCAACTGCTGGACGCGGAAACCTGCCGCGAAGTCCGGCTGCGCGCTGCCGCCGCTTTCGATGGCATCGAGAAAGACCTTGGCCAGACGCGACACCGGCGCAATGCGGCCGTCGTCAAACAGTGCGTCCACCGGGTCCTCGACGGCTATGCGTTCGAGCGCCGCCACCGGCCGCCGTCCATGCCATAGTTCAAAGCCGCGCATGTAATCGGCGCTGGTGTTGACGAGCATCAGCGTGCCGTCTTCGCCGTAGAATTCAATGCGGTGGCCGGAACCGAGGAAGGACGCGCAGCTCATCGACAGGCTCGCCAGTTGCCCGCGCTCGAACTCGATCGCCATCGCCACCGTAGTTTGCAGGCTCTCGTCGCCCGGCAGCCCGGCGATCCGCGCGTTAAGCCGCGCCACCGGACCGCAGAACCATTCGAGATAATGGAAACAATGGGAAATGAAATTCCCCAGCACGCCGCCGCCGTCGTCGCCCGTCGTTTTCCAGTTGCGCATGCGCATCTGGATGGCACGGTTCTCGGTGTGCCAATGCACCGCGACGTGGCGCAAGCGCCCGATGGCGCCGTCGTCGAGCAGGCGCTTGGCGCGCTGCCAGCTCATGACCTGGTGGAAGTTGAAATCGATCATCGTCGGCCGGCCGCTCGTCTCGGCCGCGCGCAGCATGGCACGGGCGTCGGCGAGTGTGCTCGCCATCGGCTTTTCGGCGAACACCGGTTTGCCGAGCTTGAGCGCGGCGAGCGCGATCTGCGCCTGCAAGGCCGGCGGGGTGGCAATGGCCACGGCATCGACGTCCTTGTCTTCGACCAGCGCACGCCAGTCGCCATAGGCTTGTCGCACGTTGACGGCACGGGCGCGCTCGGCGGTGCGCGCCTGCTCGCTGCCGGCGAGCGCGATCACCTCGCAGCGCGGATCGGCGCGCAACGCCGGCAACTGTACGCTGCGTCCGTAATTGCTGCCGACGATGCCGAGGCGGATCACGGTCCTTTAAGCCCCGCGAAAATCATGGGTGTCCTGCGCGCGCCATGGATTTGGGCCAAATCGACATGCGAGGCAAGGGGTCAATTCAAGTTGAGCTGTTTGATCGTGCGCGAGGCCGCATGCGCGCGCCGTCACCGACTACGGCGCCTTGGTTAGGTCATGAACCAAGATATCCCTGACTGGCGGCGCCGGCACTTATCGCAGCGATCAAACTGATTAGGCCGCATTATTTTTTGACATCGAGGTGTCGTGTTCGTAATCGTTGGCCTGAGACCGGCGTGCTGCAAGTTTTGGCGAGAGCGGGACGATATCGTTTTGTGCCATTACTGACCTGGTTTCCGCGGCAGAGCGCGCCAAGCGCTCGCGCTGAAGCTCCCCGGTCAAATCTTTTATCTTGATCTCTGCGGCTTCGCGCTCGATCCTCAGTAGCGTTTCAAGCCGCTCGACGCGGTCATTTTGATATTTGGTCTTCTCTCCTGCGCTTTGCTTTGTGCTTTCAAGGGCATTCACGGTTTTGGCAAGGCCATTACACCGCTCGACGAGCTTAGAATGCGTCTTGTCGAGTTCTTCGAGTCGCATGTCGCGTTCTGCAACCATGGCTTCGAGCTTTTTGATCTGAATCTTGAAATGCGCTTCTTGCCGATTAAGCTCGTTGCTATGCCGCCGATTTTCTTCTTTGATCGTCGCCCTCAAGCTGCTTGCTTCCATCGTCTTGGCGGCGACGTCGCGCCTAAGAAATTCAATCGTTTCGCGCGCTGAGGCTATCGCTACCTCTCTATCATTGAATGCGACTTCGACGCTGAGTGAGTGCTTCAGCGATGTGGCGGATTCTTTTTTCGTTTTTTCGAGTTGCATGCGCAACGTCGCATTTTCCTGTTTTGACAGCGCCAGTGCCTGTTGCGCGGCGGCGGCTAACGCCGTCTTTTCTTGTTTCGACAGCGCCAGTGCCTGTTGGGCGGCGGCGGCTTCGGACTCGTGGTTTGCTATTGCGTCTTGAAGCGCCGCAACGGATTTACCGATGTTATTGATCACATCACGCGCGGCTTCTAGCTCGGAATCCTGCTGTTGCCGCACATTGCTTAAGTCGGCAATTTGTACGTAGCGTGAGTTTAATTCGGCCGATAGCTCTTTTATTTTGTTTTCGAGTTCGTTTTTGGAATCTCGCGGAGCGGGCAAGTGCGTCGGCCACCGCCTGCCGTCGGCATCTAACGTAACATCCAGCTCTTCGGCGTAATCGCAGTTGGCGCGTGGCTCGTTATTTCCGAACGCGGCACGTAATATCGGCTCTTGCGGACCCCATATTTTTCTTTCGGTCCCCGCCATCGCAGGCAAGGGCGCGCCCGCCGACCGGGTTGGCGGGCCACGCCGGTTGGCGCTAATGGACGCGCCGCCGTGATCTGCCAAACGGTTCTGAGCCGCCCGGTGGCCTCCGCCGGACTGCTCCGTGCCTAACAAAAATAGCTCATGGTCGAGGTCGAGCCCATTCTCTGTGGAGGTTTGCCGCTCCACTGCATGCATGGCGTCGCCGCCGAAAAGGGATCTGGCCAGTTTCATCAATGGAGTCTCGATCATTGAGGTTCGGTCAATGACGACCGCGCCGAATCACTCTCCTTAACGCCCGTTTAACCTTCGTATAGGCTTCTTAACCCGTGATTAACGGCACGGCGGCGGGTAGGCGTAGTGTCTGTTTTTGCCCGTTAATTGCCATCGGCGGTGCTGGCGACGGGCGGGGCCTGAATCAAAGTAAGACGGGTCCGCGGCTTCGGCTTTTACCCATGGCCGGCAGGCCGGTTTGAGGCCAGCATCGCGCCAGCCTGCCATTGCGGATAACCGCATTTTTGGTCACCAAGGCGTTGGTGCCGCCGGAACCGGAATGCCTCGTCTCCTCATGACATCGTGCCAATGACATCGCCGCGCGAAAGCCCGCCGCCCGCCGGCGCCGCATGGCGCAGGCTCGCCGCGCTCGCGCTTGTCGTGGCGGCGGTCGGCCTGCCGGTCAATCAATTTCCTTCATATGTGCTGCTGCTGATCGTGACGGTGGTCATTTTCACCGGCGAGGTGAGCGCACGCGCAAAATCGTGGCTGGCGGCCATCGCCATCGTGGCGGTGGCCATCGGCGGGCAATGGTGGCTTGCACCGCCGCGCATCGACGAGGGCCACAACGTGTTTCTGCCCGGCCCGGCGGATGGCGTCTTGCAGCACGCCTTGCCGGCGCAAGTTTACCGTCACATGGCGAACGAGTTCGACGCGCAATATCCGCCTTCCGTGCGTTGCCGTCCGCGCGCCGGCGCCTGCTGGCAAGGCAGCCATCCCACGCGCGCATTCGCTTTTTCCGCCGACGGCATTTTCCATGGCTCCGATCTGTCGCGCGCGGTCACGGCGATCGATTTTTCCGATCCGGTCTGGCTGCGGCTCGGCTTCATCAATCAGATGAACTACAATTGGTATACGTCCGCGCCGGACGTGCACCGCGCCGACCGCGACCGCCGACTCTGGATGGGCTGGCGCCGCTGGCACCTCGCCATGCCGTGGTTCGAGATGATCCGCCTGCCGGCGGCGTTTGTCGGCGGGCAATTATGCTGGCGCGGCGAGCTGATGTGGGAAGGCGAGGGCGAGCGTTTCTCGGTGTGGCCGGGCGAGGGCTGCCGGACCATCGAACCCGCCGACGCCGGCCGCCGCATCTTCGGCATCGCCATCAAGCCCGACACGCTCGCGATGCGTCTGACACCGCCGTGGCGGGTGTGGCTGCTGCAAGCCGCAAATTTGGGCTTGGTGCTGGCGGCTATCGTCGGGCTGATCGTGCTGCTGGTGCGTTGCCGGCTGCGGCGCGCGATCGTGCCGTTCGTCCTGATCGGCCTGGCGATGCTGGTCATCGCCATCGACGACGTTTCATTCCTCGGCGGTATTCGGCCCTTTGACCGCGGCGACGATGGGCTCTTCTACGACCATGTCGGCCGCGTGATTCTGCGGCATTTTTTGGCCGGGGATATCACCGGTGCGCTCGAAGGCGGCGAAAAAGTCTTTTATTACGGTGGCCCTGGATTGCGGTATTTCCGTGCCGTCGAGCATGTGATTTTTGGCGAAAGCTATCTCGGCTATCTGTCTCTCGTGCTTCTGCTTCCGCTGCTAAGCTACGGACTCTTTTGCCGTTTCCTGCCGAAACGCTGGTCGATCGCGGTTGCTCTCATCTTTACCGCGATTCCCATCGGCGCCTTATCCGGCACGACTTTTTTCCAATACGCCCAATGGGCTAGCCGCGGCTTCGCCGATCCCGCCGCGTACATTTTCTTCATTGCCGCGCTGCTCCCGCTCATCGGCACGACAAGCAACAGGTTCGCGCCGGCATTTTTTTCCGCGCTGTTATTTGCACTGGCGATTTTCATGAAGCCGATCATCGTGCCCGCCGTCGCCATTCTTTTAGGCGGTGCAGGACTTTACGCGCTCTACGGCCGGCAATGGCCGCGCCTGGCCGGATTGTGCATCGGCTTTGTTCCGGTGCTATCCATGGCCCTGCACAACTGGGTTTATGGCCACGTCTTCGTGCCCTTGAGCGCCAATGCCACCAATTCCATTGTTCTAGTGATGCCGCCGTCCGCCTATGCGGCTGCCTTGCGCGAACTGGTCACCTTGCATTTCAGCGGCGGCTATTTCACGCGCGCCTTGCTGCAAATTCCCAACTGGCTATCCGGCCCGGCGGAATCCTACGCTACCGTTCCCTTGAACGCGGCAGGGGTCGTCATATTGATTTATGTCGTCGTGCGCGGTCGCGGCTTCGATCCTTGGCTGCGGCTGATTGGGGCGGCCGCGCTTGCCCAGCACGCGGTCGCACTCTTTTATGTCGCTACCGCCCGCTATCATTACCTGGCCTGGTTTCTCACCGCACTCGTGTTCGTGGTCTGGCTGCACGAGGTGGGGATAGGCTGGTTTCAGCTCCGCTATCCGGACATGTGCCGGCGCGTTGCAACCCATCCCTGGTCGCAGCGGCTTGCATCCGGCCTCGCGCGGCTGCAAAGAGTGTCGGCATGAGCAAGCACCCCACCGGCATTGCCAACGGTCTCACCAATTACGGCGACCGCGATTTCTCGCTTTATCTGCGGCGCTCCTTTGCGCAGTCGATGGGCTATTCGCGGAAGCTTCTGGCAAAGCCGGTGGTCGGCATCTCCTATACGCCGTCGGGCTTCAATAATTGCCACCGCCATTTCCCGGAGATGCTCGAGGCCGTGAAGCGCGGCGTGCTGACCGCCGGCGCGCTGCCCTTGGAATTTCCCACGATTTCGCTGGGTGAAGTTTTCCTGTCGCCGACCAGTATGAAATTCCGCAACCTGATGTCCATGGACACCGAGGAAATGGTGCGCGCGCAGCCCATGGACGCGGTGGTGCTGATGGGCGGCTGCGACAAGACCGTGCCGGCCCAGCTCATGGGTGCAGTCTCGGCGGGCAAGCCCGCGATCATGCTGGTGGCGGGACCGATGATGACCGGGCGCCATCGCGGCGAACGGCTGGGCGCCTGCACCGATTGTCGCCGGTTCTGGGCGCAGTACCGCGCCGGCAAGATTGATGATAAGGAAATTTCCGAGGTGGAAGGCAAGCTCGCCACCACCGCCGGAACCTGCGCGGTGATGGGCACCGCCTCCACCATGGCCTGCATCGTCGAGGCGCTCGGCATGATTTTGCCCGGTACGGCGGCGATCCCTGCGGTGCATGCCGACCGGTTGCGCGCGGCGGAAGCGACCGGCGAAACGGCGGTGCGGCTGATCGGCTCCAAGCTGACGCCCGACACGATCATCAATCAGAAGTCGATCGAGAACGCGCTGCGCGTGCTGCTCGCCATCGGCGGCTCGACCAATGCGGTGATCCATATCGCCGCCATCGCCGGTCGCGCCGGCCTAGCCGTATCGCTGCAACGGCTCAACGAATTGTCCGACACTACGCCGGTGCTGGTGAACCTGAAGCCGGTCGGCAACGGCTATATGGAGGACTTCTTCGCCGCCGGCGGCATCGGCGCACTCATGCGCGAATTGCAGGAACTGCTGCATCTCGACGTCATGACGGTGACCGGCGAAACACTCGAGCAGCGTCTGGCGCACGAAGACAAAGACGGCTTTGTCGATCGCAACATTATCGCGGAACGCAACAAGCCGCTGGAGCCGCAGGGCGGACTGGTGGCGCTGTTTGGCAACTTGGCGCCGCAGGGCGCCATCCTCAAGCGCTCGGCCGCAGACAGCCGGCTGTTCGAGCACGAAGGCAGGGCGGTGGTGTTCTCGTCGTTGGAAGATCTCGCCGCGCGTATCGACGATCCTAAGCTCGATGTCGAGCCGAACGACATCCTGGTGCTGCAAAACGCCGGACCGCATTCGCCGTCGGCGATGCCGGAGGCCGGCTATCTGCCGATCCCCAAGAAGCTCGCCACCAAGGGCGTCAAGGACATGGTGCGCGTCTCCGACGCGCGCATGAGCGGCACGGCCTTCGGTACCATTGTACTTCATGTCACACCCGACAGCGCCTCCGGCGGCCCGCTTGGCCTGGTGCGTGACGGCGACCGCATCCGGCTGTCGGTCAGAGAGCGCCGCATTGAGCTCGCGGTCGACGAGACGGAACTCAAGCGCCGCGCGGACAAGCGGCCGAAAGCCGAAAGGACGCCTGCGCGCGGCTATGACCTGCTCTATGCGCAGGAGATACTCGGCGCCGATCAGGGCTGCGATTTCGCATTTCTGAAGCCGCGCTGAGCTGCATTCGGGCAAATCGCCGGGTTCCCGTTCACGACCTCGTAGCATTAATCGCGATTAACGATTATGGCTCGCGGAAATTAACGCGGCCCCAAATCCACTCACAATAAGTTGCAGAAATATCGACGATTGTTGCACGCGCCCTGGCGCAGTCCGGACGCTGACACATGTTTCGAAGGCTGAAATATGTAAGCAGGTACCGCGACTGGCGAATGGTTGTTTTCGCCGGTGTGCTTGGCCTTATCGTTACTCTCGCCGTCACGGAAGTCATCGGCGCCTATTCGGCATCGCTGACGTTGCTGTCCATCGCTTTGGCCGCCGTGGTCGGTTCGCTGTTCGGCGTATATCTGGTCGGAACGGTATCGGCATCGCGCGTCCGCCAGAAGCTCAGTGAACAGAACATGCGGCTTGACGGCGCGATCAACAACATGATCCAGGGCCTGTGCATGTTCGATGCGCAGAACCGGTTGCTGGTCTGGAACGAGCGCTACCGCACCATGTACGATATCGATCCGCGCCGCATCTGGCGTGGCGCCACGATTCGCGACCTGCTCGACGCACGCATTGCCGCCGGAACCTTCCCGCTCGACCCCGGCCGCTACGACGCCGAACTGCGTGCGGCCTTGAAAAAGGGCAAGACCCTCACGCTCAATATCGAATTGAACGACGGTCGCGTCATCGCCGTCGTCAACCAGCCGATCAAAGGCGGCGGCTGGGTGGCGACCCATGAGGACATCACCGAGCGCAAGCGCGCCGAACGCGAACTGGAGCACACCCGCTCGTTCCTCGACACGATTGTCGAAAACGTTCCTTCTCCGATCGTAGTGAAAGATGCTGAGATGCTGCGCTATCTGCTGATAAACCGCGCCGCCGAGAGATTTCTCGGCGTCGACCGCGACAAGGTGCTTGGCAAGAGAGCGATTGAGGTCATTCCGCAGCCGTCCGCCGAACAGATCGAGGCGGAAGACCGCAAATTGGTCGAGTCCGGAAAAATCCTTTTTCGCGACGAACACGCGGTGGCCACGCCCGGCAACGGCACCCGCATTGCCACCAGCACGCGCCTGCTCGTGAACGGCGCCGACGGCAAGCCGCAATATCTCATCAGCGTGATCCGCGACCTGACCGACCGCAAGCGCCACGAGCAGCGGATCGCTCATATGGCGCATCATGATCCGCTTACCGACCTGCCCAACCGCGTGGCATTCAACGAATGCATCACTGCTACCATCGAGCTTGCGGCGGCGTCGGGCGAGAGCTTCGCGGTGCTGTGCATCGACCTCGATCGATTCAAGAGCGTCAATGACGTGTTCGGACACTCGACCGGCGACGTGTTGCTGCAGCATGTGGCGCGGCGGCTCGAGTCCGCCTGCGAAGGCGCGTTTCTCGCCCGTGTCGGCGGCGACGAATTCACCGTCATCACGCCGACCGGGCCGCAACCCGCGACCGCCGAAGCGCTCGCGGAACGGCTCTGCGCCGCGCTTGAGAGCGACATCGAGATCAGCGGCAATCCGATGCAGGTGGGTCTTACTGTCGGCGTCAGTATATTTCCCCAGGACGGCGCCGACGAAGCGACGCTGGTTGCCAACGCCGATGCCGCCCTGTTCCGGGCCAAATCGGAAGCGCGCGGGTCGATTCGATTCTTTGAAATGTCGATGGACCAGCAGCTGCGCGAGAAGCGCGCGTTGCAACAGGATCTGCGCAATGCCATCGCGCGCGACGAGCTCGAGCTGCACTATCAGCCGCAGGCCCATATCGGCGGAGAAATCACCGGATTCGAAGCGCTGGTGCGTTGGCATCACCCGCGTTTCGGGCTGGTCGCCCCCGGCACCTTCATTCCGCTCGCCGAGGAAACCGGCATCATCGTGTCGCTCGGCGAATGGATCCTGCGCACCGCCTGCCGCGAGGCGGCATCCTGGCCGCGGCCGCTACGCATTGCCATCAACCTGTCGCCGGTCCAGTTCCAGCGCGGCGATTTGACGAAGCTCGTGCATGAGATTCTGCTGGAGACCGGGCTGCCGCCGACGCGGCTGGAGCTCGAGATCACCGAGGGCGTGCTGATCGCCGATTTCAGCGGCACGGTGTCCATACTGCGGCGGCTGAAGAATCTCGGCGTGCGCATCGCCATGGACGATTTCGGCACCGGCTATTCGTCGCTGTCCTATTTACAGTCGTTCCCGTTCGACAAGATCAAGATCGACCAGGCCTTCGTCGCCAATCTCAGTCACAGCCAGCAGGCGGTCACCATCATCCGCGCGGTGATCGCGCTCGGCCGCGGGCTCGATGTGCCGGTGGTGGCAGAGGGCGTCGAGACCGAGGAGCAGCTCAAGTTCCTTGCCGACGAGCACTGCAACGAGATCCAGGGCTATTTGGTCGGTCGGCCGAAGCCGATCGCGGACTATGCCGAGGTGGTCGGTCGCGCGTCGGCGCCGCGCCAGAACAAGGCGATTGCGGCCACGGGTTGAGCCGCCGCGGGGCGGGGCAACCGAGCGGAAAATCAATTGGTATTGGCTTTTATGAACTTGGCGATCGTGCCGACGGCCTTATCCTCGATTCCGAAATAGCCGTGCTGGGCCAGCGCCTCGCAGGGTTTCGACTTGGGCGGCTTTCCGCCGTCGAGCACGACGATCTCCACTTTGGTGGCCTTGGTCAGACGGGCCTTGAGCTTGGGCGCGCCGGATGCCGGCGACTCTTTGCAGCCGTCTTTGCGATGGGCAACGATGAGCGTGGGGACCGTTATCCGGGAGAGTGCCATGCTGGCTACGCCGTCGGGGTAGGTCTTGGCGATATGCCAGCGCGGATTGGCGCTGGTGATCGTCGAGGTGAGCACCAGGCCGTCGACATCGCCGGCGGCGATGGCACCGCCCGCCGCCGAAAACGTGCCCATGCTGGTTCCGACCAGCCAGACCGGGACGCCCGCCTGCTTCTTCAGATAGGCGGCGACGGCCGCGATGTCGCGGGCATGCGCGGCGCCCATGCGGAAGATCGCATTCATGCCCTTGTGGCGATCGCCGGGCGCGTCGACGACGGCCACCGCGAAGCCCTGCGCGGCAAACATGTCGCGGGTGCGCACCACGAAATTCGTTGCACCCCATCGCATAGACGTGGCGCTGCGCAGACCCAATCCGCCGCTGCCGCCGGCGAACATGATCAACGATGCCGAGGGCTTGGCGGGCGTGACCAGGATGAAGGCTTGCTCGACGCCGCGCGGCGTCTTGATCGAGACCAGTCGGGAATCGGCTGCATGCGCGGTCATGGCCGTCGCCAGAACGACCGCAATCGCCAACGCTGTTCGGACATATTGGGTCATCGCGCAATCTCCTCCCCGATTCCGTCCCCGGCGGCCCGATTAAAATGCGTCACCGGAGAAGGATCAAGAATTTATGGATTCTCAGCCGGGACCAGAGCAATGCTTCAATAAATACGTCGTCCTGCGCGCTTCTTTTCCGGAAGTTGCAACGTCAGTTGGCAACGAGAAATCTCACATCCCGCCGTCGCCTATGATGGTATAGGGCGCCCAGAATAGCGGATGCGCATAAGCAAAGGCCATTTTTCCATCGGTGCCGATAAAGCCCTTGTGGTCGAGCAGCGACACCATGGATTCACGCAAGGCCTCGCTGCGCGAAAGTTTGGGGTTTGCCGCCTGGAGGTGGAAAAGCTCGCTCGTGAGCTCGCGGGCCGACTGCGAATCCACCGACCAGTTGGTCACCAGCAGTGCGCGGGCGCCGGCATAGAAAAAGGCGCTTCCGAGGCCGGAGGCGGCCTCGGCGCCGGCGCCGGCCGCGGCGCCGGTGTTGCAGGCCGACAGCACGACCCAGTCGGCGTCGAGCTTGAGCGACATGATCTCGCCCATCGTCAACAAGCCGTCGCCCTTGACACCCGCGATATCGGGCGCCGACAGCGCGAGGGCCGGTTGGGTCAGACCGTTCAGTTCGCCCGGCACCAGACCATGGGTGGCGAACACGAGAATCTTGTAGCGCGACAAGTCGGCGGCCTTGACCGTTTCTTCGTTGGCTTTCACGCCAAGCAAAAGCGCTTTCGATACGTCCACCCTAAGCGCGCGCGCGATCGCTACCAACTCGTCCGCGGTATCGGGCAAGGCGGGTAGCTGCGCGAGCTCAGCGCTGTCCACGCCATCGAACTTCGGGGTTGATCGCCGCTTCAACGGCATGCCGCGCATCGTCGTCGTTGCAACTTGGGTGGGCGCAGCGCCTCTGTGGACCTCAGTTTCCATCTGCTCCTTGCTGAAGACAGGATCGCCAAAGCCAATCAGCAGTTTCCGCTTGTCCGAGCCGGGCGGAACTTGCCGCAGGGTGCGCAGCGCCGCGGCTGACGGCACGGTGCTCACCGCGTGCGTGCGAGCGAGCCAGGGCACGTCGCGGTAGCCGATGAACAGCGGTCCGTTGCCGTCTGTCACCTTGGCCGGCGCGGTTGGCAAGAGCGACAGCGGCAACTCGCCGAGCGCACCGTTGGTGACCACGATCAATTTCTTGGCCGGCTTCCAGCCCGCCTCGACCGGCTTCAGCAGCATGCCATAGAGCGTGTATGCTAGATTCAGATCGAACGGCGGAACGTCCAAAATGCTCGAGGCCTCGGGCTCCAGTGCCTTGCGCAGATCGTGGATTTTCGTTTCCATCTCGCCCGCAGTCGCGTGGATGACGGCAAATGCCACCGGTCCGTTTTTTGGCACCGCCCACACGAAACTGGTCTTGCGGCCGAAATAGAACGACAGCAATGCCTCATCGGGCTTGAGAATTGCCTTGATCTCCTTGACCGAGGGTGGCTTCGGGTCGATCAATTCGGCATAGTGCGGAAATTGCTTCGCGATCTCGGCGCGTTCTTTGTCGCGCTCGCTGCGCAGGTTGCTGATCGAGGCTTGCAGCGCCTTGACGGCGTTCTCATCGCGTTGGCTGGATGGCAGGGCAAGCATGTTATTGAGCGCACCAAGCTGCGCGTTCACCCGCTTGACGAGATCCTGCTCCTCACGAACGAGACCGGCTAGCGCCGGGTCTTTGATGACCATGCGCGTGCTCGCCGCAGCCAGCGCCTGCTGGACCGAGTGGCCGCGGATGGCATCGGCCAGGGCGAAAGTCTCGATTGCGGCCTTTTTGCTGTCGCCCGATCGATCCCGGTCAAGAAGCGTGATGTACGATTCCACGACCCTGCGCAGGCGCTGGCTGCGCGCGGCGATCACTGATGCGTTGTCGTTGGCGGCGCCTTCTCGGGCCGCGGCCAGCAATACGGGAATGGCCGCGCGGAATTCGCCGGCAGCCTCCTTGTCACGCTTGGCTAGCATATAGCCGACACCGAGCGTGCCGTGCGCCATTGCGGTGTTGTATTGTTTCTCGCCATAGCGGGCGATGTTGCGCTTGAGCAGCGCCGTGGCCGCGGCGATACCTTTTTCGACTTCGCCGGCCGCATACAGGGAGGCTATGCGCGAACCGTTGAGATCGAAATTTTCGCGCAGCCGCGGATCCCAATTGACCATTGCCTGATCAATTTGCCGAAAAACGGCCGCCGCCTCTCCACTCTTGTGCTCGAGGTTTAGGATGCTGCCGAGGCGTGACGAATACGCAACCATTGCCAGGGAATCGCCGGCAACACCCAGCGTGCGGTTGATCTCCAGCGCGACGCGCACGAGCTTTTCGGATTCCTCGTAGCGGCCTTGCTCGACCAGTGCGCCGACCAGACCCATGATGAATTTGGGTGTCGTCGCACTGTATTTGCCCTGCGCCTTGAGACGGGCGAGCAGGGCACGGCGGGCATCGGCTTCGGCCTCTGCGAGACGGCCTTGTCTGACCTTTGCCCGCGCCTGGCTCAACACCAATATATCGGCAACGTGTGAAATTCTGGACGCCGTCGCCGCGTTCTGTGCTGTCGAAGCCTTCTTGGCGATTTCGCGTTTACGCAGTTCCGCTTCCCGATAGGATTTCTCCGCCTCTCGGTATTGTCCGCGCGCTTCGTAGACGATGCCGCGGGCAAATTCGACATCGGACTCCCAGGATTGGCCTATACGGGCATAACTTCTACGCCAACCGGGCAACCCGCTGGTGCGCGCTTGTTGAATGAGTTTGAGGCTGCGTTGCAGATAGGTTTCCGCCTGGGCCATGTCGCCCATTTGCAGCAGGATAACGACGATGTGCCGAACTGCGCCGAACAAAAATCCCTGGGCGCCTTTTTTCTCCGAGGTGCGAACTTGGTCCTGAAAGATTTTGAGGGCTTTATTGGGATCGCCCGCCAGCAAGAATTGCAGCCCGGCAAATTGCTCCAGCCGGCCCAGCAGATGCGCATCGCCGGTTTTGCGCCCGGCTTCGAGCGCCTTGTTGGCGTCATCGATCGCGTCGTGCAATCGTCCGAGCGTCGAGCGCGCGTTGCCACGTTGGTAATAGAATTGCGCCAGCTCCGCGGGCGAGCCATCGCTTGGCACTTGCGCGTCTGCGGCGGTTTTCAACTTTGCGATCTTGGCGGCATCCGGCTTTTCGCTGTCGAGTATCGCGGTGATGTCGGCGATCGTTCGCGGCGGGGCAACGAAGGTGGTCGGCAGCGCCTCGGCCTGTTTTTCGATTTCTTTGCTCGGGCCCTGTTCGGTGGGAAGCGCAACGGGAACATTTTCGCGCCCGTTGGCGGCGTCTATCGCCTGCATCGCGCAGGCGTGGACTTTTGCCTTTACCTGCGACTTGCACGCGGCGCGGTTACCGCCGCCGCGGATGCAGGATCTGACGAAGGGGTAGCCGACGGTCGTCTTGCAATTTTGGACCGCCTCCTCGATGGTCAGCGCCCGCGCGTGTTGTGCACAGATCGATGCCAGCAATAGTGCCAGTCCCGCCCGCCAAGCATGTCTCGCATGGGCCATTCCGGTTCTCCGTACGGGGGGCCGTGCCCGAAGGCCGACGGCGAATAGCGTAGCTTTTTTCCGGGTTTCCATGAAGCCGGACGGGCTTTTGTGAAGTTTACGCTTAACAATACCCTCCGAATCTCGCAGAGCGGGATAAAATAAACGTTCGTAACCGCTTTTGTTTGGTATTTTCGGGGTGCTACGCTTGATCGCGTTGCGGGATTCGGGGGCGATAAAGCTATATCGGACGGGCATCTGTCATGAGATTTAGGGTCTTTATCTGGTGCATCCTTGCGCTCGCCCTGAGCGGCCAGGTCGCCAGCGCCGGTTCTATTCTTATCAAGGCCGAAGAGGCCGCCTTGCCGCCGGCGCCCGCAGCGGCGAATCTCGCTCTGGCGACCCGCGGCATTACACGTCGTCCCAATGTGATCTTGGTGTCGCCGAAAGCGAGCGTGAGCTCGCCGTTCGATCTGGATTTCAATTTTCGGGCGCACGGCGGCAGCACCATCAAGCCGGATTCTTTCCATTTGGTCTATCTGAAGAAACCGACCGTCGACCTGACGGCGCGGGTCAAACCTTTTGTGACGGCGAAAGGTGTCAAAATGGAAGGGGCCGAGGCCCCGCCCGGGCGGCACGCGATCAAGGTCACGATTGCTGACAGCGCGGGCCGCAAAGCGTCGGCCATTTTCGTTCTTAATGTGCTGAAGTAGCGCGCCTGCGATGCAGTGTCCTTACTGCGCAGAGGAAATCCTGGACGCGGCGATCGTCTGCCCCTATTGCCGGCATGATCTCGCTCCGTCCCGGCATCTGATCGACGAAAACAGGGCGCTGCACGAAGAAATCAAGAAACTGCGCGCGGAACTGGCGACTTGGCAAGCGCAAGCCACGCGTGCGCAAGCCGATGCGCAGTTGGCCGAGCGCCGTGAGGCGGCGCCGGTAAGGACAATTATCGGGGAGTTCGTGGTCTATGGCCTTGTGCCGATCGCGCTCCTGCTGCTCGCCCATATCCTGATCATTCTGGTTTGGGACTCGCGCACGGTCTATCTGCGCATCGTTTCCATCGTGATCCCGATGATCTTCGGATTTGCCCTGATCAAGCGCGAACAGCGCAGCCTTGCCTGGGCGGCCGCCATCGGAGTGGCGGTCAGCGTGCTGTCAATCGCCGGCATGCTGGCGGCCGTAGGCGTTCACGATCAAGTGCCGATCTGGCCGTCGGACGCGCAGGAATGGAATGAAGATTTGCAATATTTCACCAGCATTGCGCTGGCGTTCATCACCGGCGGGTTGCTGGCAACGTTGTTGCGTAGTGGCGCGCAGCTTGCGCAAAACCGCACGGCCCAATTGACCGCCAGGCTCGCCCCGGTCCTGGCAGCGAGTCGGCGAAAAAAGACGGCTGGCAAAAGCAGCGCAATGATGGCGAAGATCGAACGCGCTATCGGCGTCCAGAGAATCGTGACCGGCGTGATTGCCGCCGCCACCACGGCCGGGTCGATCTATACCGGCGTCATAAGCCTGCTGCATTGACTCAGCGCCGAGCGTCGACGGCACGGCGGGCCGAAAATTCACCGCAACGATGGCTCGCGCGGACTTCGCCGGGGAACAGCCTTTAGAGTGGCGCAAGGTCCGCTGATTTTTCGGTTATATGTGGTGCTGCCGGTAAGGATTGAACTTACGACCTCCCCCTTACCAAGGGGGTGCTCTACCACTGAGCTACGGCAGCGCTGAAGCTGAGCGAATATCCGATCATGCAGGCCCTGTCGAGCGCTCAAGCTTGCCGGCGGCGCGTGGGTCTTTTATCCCTTGCGGCCATGACGGGCCGAAGCGGTAAATCCGGCGACCCCAAGCGCGCCGAACGGCTCAAGGCTGCGCTGCGTGACAATCTCAAGCGCCGCAAAGCGCAAGAGAAGGCCCGCGTGCGCGCCGTGAAGGGGCACGATTCCGCCGGAATTACCCCCGAAATTGCGCAAGCCAAGCCGAAAGGCTAGGTAGAGGGCTCGTGTAGCGGGGCGTCATGGATCGTATTCGTATTGTCGGCGGACAGCGGCTGAGCGGCGCCATCCCGATTTCGGGCGCCAAGAACGCCACCTTGCCGCTCATGATCGCCAGCCTGCTGACCGAGGACACGCTGATCCTCGACAACGTTCCGCATCTTGCCGACGTCGGCTTGCTCCAGCGCATTCTCGGTAATCACGGCGTCGACGTCATGATCGCCGGCAAGCGGCCGGGCGAAGACCCCAACAGCGGCCGCACGCTGCACATCTCGGCCCGAACAATCGTCGACACCACCGCGCCCTATGAGCTGGTTTCGCGCATGCGCGCCAGCTTCTGGGTGTTGGCGCCGCTGGTGGCGCGCATGGGCGAGGCCAAGGTGTCGATGCCGGGCGGCTGCGCCATCGGCACGCGCCCGGTCGACCTGTTGATCATGGCGCTCGACAAGCTCGGCGCCGACATCGAGATCGAAGGCGGCTACGTGGTCGCGCGCGCGAACAAGGGCCTGCGCGGCGGCGAAATCAAATTTCCCAAGGTGACCGTCGGCGGTACCCATACCGCGCTGATGGCGGCCTCTCTCGCCCGCGGCACCACGGTGATCGAGAACGCCGCGCGCGAGCCCGAGATCGGCGACGTCGCCGACTGCCTCAACAAGATGGGCGCAAAAATTTCCGGCGCCGGCACGCCGCGCATTGTGGTCGAGGGCGTGGCGAAACTGCACGGCGCCCGCCACGCGGTGCTGCCCGACCGTATCGAGACCGGCACCTATGCGTTTGCCGTGGCGATGACCGGCGGCGACGTGCTGCTGCAGAACGCGCGTCCCGAGCTGTTGCAGGCCGCGCTCGACGTTTTGGCGCAGACCGGCACCACGGTGACGCCGACCAACGAAGGCGTCCGCATCGCCCGCAACGGTGCGCGACTTCTGCCGGTCGACGTGACGACCGCCCCATTCCCGGGCTTTCCCACCGACCTGCAGGCGCAACTGATGGCGCTGATGACGCGGGCCAAGGGCACCTCGCACATCACCGAGACCATCTTCGAGAACCGCTTCATGCACGTGCAGGAGCTGGCGCGGCTCGGCGCCAATATCCAGCTCGACGGCCAGACCGCGACCATCGAAGGCGTGCCGCGCCTGAAGGGCGCGCCGGTGATGGCCACTGATTTGCGCGCTTCCGTTTCGCTGGTGATCGCCGCGCTGGCCGCCGAAGGCGAGACCATGGTCAACCGCGTCTATCACCTCGACCGCGGCTTCGAGCGGCTGGAGGAAAAGCTCGGCGCTTGCGGCGCCGCGATCGAGCGGATTAGCGATTAGCTGCGGTCCAGACTCATACTCTCCGCTCGTCCCAGGGTGAATGGGGGACCCAGTAATCACGGAGAGCGAGATGTCTACTGGATCGTCCGCTTTCGCGGACGATGACAGCCAAATATGATCCCGCCCGCAAAAAAACGGGGGAGGCAGGGGTGGCGACAATCAAAGTCATGGCGACGGGCGCGGTCGAATCCATGGTGCGGCTGCTTGGCGCCGAATACGAAAAAGCGACCGGCAACACGCTCGATCTCAATTTCGGAACTGCCGGCACGATCCGCGGCCGTTTCGACGGCGGCGAAGCGACCGATGTCGTCGTGCTGCCGGCGGCGCAGATCGAGGCGCTGGAAAAAGAAGGCTGCTTCGTTCCCGGCAGCGTTACCGATCTCGGCCGCACGGTGACCGGCGTCGTCATCAAGGAAGGCGCCAAGCCGCCCGATATTTCCACGCCCGAGGCCTTCAAGCAGGCGCTGCTCAAGGCCAAGGGTGTGTCCTTCAGCGATCCGAAGGCGGGCGGCTCGTCCGGCAACTACTTCGCCGGTCTGCTGCAGAAGCTCGGCATCGCCGAGGAGGTCAACAAGAAAGCCGTGCTGGGCAAGCGCGGCTACGAAGTGGCCTACGCGGTGGCCGATGGCCGCGCCGAGATCGGCACTACCTTCATCAGCGAAATGCTGCCAGTGAAGGGAGTGCAGGTGATCGGCCCGCTGCCGGGTGAGCTCTATTTCGCCAATACCTATACCGCCGCCATCCCGGCCGGCAGCGCGCAACGCGATGGCGCCTTGGCTTTGCTGCAGGGGCTCATAGATTCGGCGACGCGCGAGCGCTGGACGGCGGCCGGTCTCGAACCGGCTTTCCCTGCGGGCTAGCGCTCTTGCAGGAGCGCGGGCGCCCTCCTACCTAGTCTGGCACGGAAGGGCGAAAAACCATGGACCCGCTGAAATTCGTCGTCCTCGACGAGGAGGACCTTGAGGTTGTCTCCGCCCACGTGCAGGACGCGGTTGTCAACGCGTCCGAGATGCTGTGGCGCCCGCAGGAAAAGCGCGTCGTGGTGGCGCTCAACCGCTTCGATTGGGAAGGCGCGCAGACCGGCAAGCCGGAATACCACCGCCGCCGCGCGGCCTTGCGATTCGAGCGCGTGCTGTCCTGCAAATGCCGGCAAATGAATCCGGCCGGCAAGGACGCGGTGCTCAACCTGCTGGCAGTCGAATTTTCCGAAACCGATGCGCCATCCGGTGTGGTGACGCTGACCTTTTCGGGCGGGGCGGCCTTGCGGCTGGATGTCGAATGCCTGGAAGCCGAATTGGCGGATCTCGGGCCCTCCTGGAGCGCCGCCGCCTGTCCGACCCATGCCGTGATAGACGGCGAAACCTCCGCCAATCCTGAGGCGCCCGAACGCACCTGACAATTCAGGCGCGTTTCAGCATGGTCCGCGCTTTCAAGGTACAATGTCAGGCGGCGCGACAGGGTTGACGTGAATCGGCGCATCAACCATTGACCGGTCATCCGGGCTCAAGCCCGGCAGGACAATTTCATGCCTTTGCGATTGGACAGCCGCAGCGCCGATTTTGCCGAGCGCTTTCGCGCGTTTCTCGGCGTCAAGCGCGAGGTCGCGCAGGACGTGGAAGCGACCGTGCGCGGCATCATCGCCGAGGTCATGGCGCGCGGCGACCGCGCGTTGTTCGAGCTGACCGCCAAGTTCGACCGCGTCGATCTGGCCAAGACCGGCTTGCGGGTGAGTGCCGCCGAGATCGATGCGGCGGAGAAATCCTGCGAGCCGCAAGCACTCGCCGCGCTCAAGCTCGCGCGCGACCGCATCGAGGCCTATCACCGCCGCCAGCAGCCGGCCGACGAGCGTTTCACCGATGCGCTCGGCGTCGAGATGGGCGCCAAATGGACCGCGATCGAGGCGGTCGGGCTTTACGTGCCGGGCGGTACCGCTGCCTATCCCTCGTCGGTGCTGATGAATGCGGTGCCGGCAAAGGTCGCCGGAGTCCCGCGCCTGGTCATGGTGGTGCCGGCGCCCGACGGTAAACTCAGCTCCCTGGTGCTGGCGGCGGCAAAGCTTGCCGGCGTCGATGAGATCTACCGCGTCGGCGGCGCGCAGGCGGTGGCGGCGTTGGCCTACGGCACCGAAACCATCGCGCCCGTTGCCAAGATCGTCGGGCCCGGCAACGCCTATGTGGCGGCGGCCAAGCGGCTGGTGTTCGGCAAGGTCGGCATCGATATGATCGCCGGCCCCTCCGAGGTGCTGATCCTCGCTGATCAAACCGGCAATGCAGACTGGATCGCCGCCGATCTGCTGGCGCAGGCCGAGCATGACGCGAGCGCGCAATCAATCCTCATAACCGACGATGCTGCGCTCGCAGACAGCGTCGGCCAGGCGGTGGAAGCGCAGCTCAAGACGCTGTCGCGTGCGAAAGTTGCAAGCGCGTCTTGGAAAGATTTCGGCGCCATCATCACAGTCGGCAAGCTCGATGATGCCATCGCGCTGGTCGACCGGCTGGCGCCTGAGCATTTGGAGATCGCGGCCGCCGACGCGGAGAAGCTCACCGCGCGCATCCGCAATGCCGGCGCCATCTTCATCGGCGCCCACACGCCGGAGGCGATCGGCGA
>CAYLMY010000021.1:0-6127 GCA_964384635.1 uncultured Undibacter sp. | reverse complement strand
TCCGCAATGCCGGCGCCATCTTCATCGGCGCCCACACGCCGGAGGCGATCGGCGACTATGTGGCCGGTTCCAATCACGTGCTGCCGACCGCACGCTCGGCGCGTTTTTCGTCGGGCTTAAACGTGCTCGATTTCATGAAGCGCACCTCGCTGCTCAAATGCGGGCCCGAGCAATTGCGCGCGCTCGGACCCGCCGCGATCGCGCTCGGCGAAGCGGAGGGCTTGACCGCGCACGCCCGCTCGGTCGCCATCCGGCTCAATCAGAAATGAGCGCGGCGAAGACACCGCCCGCTGCCAAGCAGCGCCTGGTTTCCGTCACCCTCGACGAGGAGACGATCGGGCGCTCCAACCCGGACGTCGAGCACGAACGCCAGGTGGCGATCTACGATCTGCTCGAGCAGAATTTCTTCGCGCCGGTCGGCCATTCCGACGGCCCTTATGAACTGCGCCTGAGCATCACGGGGAACCGCCTGGTGTTCGACATCCGCACCCAGGACGGCAAGCCGGTGGTCGCGCATCTGCTCTCGCTCTCGCCGCTGCGCCGGATCGTCAAGGACTACTACACGATCTGCGACAGCTATTATCAGGCGATCCGCACCGCGACGCCCGAAAAGATCGAGGCGCTCGACATGGGCCGGCGCTCAATCCACAACGACGGCTCGCGCATTCTGTTGGAGCGGCTCAAGGACAAGGTGAAGCTCGATACCGATACCGCGCGCCGCCTGTTCACGTTGATCTGCGTGCTGCACTGGAAAGGCTGAATCCGGCATGGCTGCGCCATCGCGCCCCCACGCCGTGTTGTTCGCCTGCGGTATGAACACGGTGCGCTCGCCGATGGCAGCCGGCCTGTTCCGTGAACTGTTCGGGAAAACGGTTTATGTCGGCTCCGCCGGCGTGCAGAAGGGCGAGCCCGATCCGTTTGCAGCCGCCGTCATGGCGGAGATCGGCATCGATATCGCCCGGCACAAGCCGATCACGTTCGAAGAATTGGACGAGCTGGAGGGGCTCAATTTCGATCTGATCGTGACGCTGTCGCCGCCCGCGCACCACAAGGCGCTGGAGGTGACACGCACAAGCGCGGCAGACGTCGAATACTGGCCGACCGCCGACCCGACCGCGGTCGAGGGCAACCGCGAGCAGCGGCTGGCGGCCTATCGGGAGGTGCGCGACCAGCTGATGGCACGCATCCGCGAGCGCTTCGGCCAGCCGGGCGGCGGGAATGAATGACGTTACCCATCTAAATCGGCTCGGGTTGTGAAACGACCCCCATTCCGCTAGCTTCCGCGCCCATTCGCATCCCAACCCAGTGCCGCTAAACCCATGATCGGCCGGCCTAAATTCGTGCTCGCTTCCGGCTCGCCGCGCCGGCTGGCTCTGGTCAATCAGGCGGGGATCGAGCCGGATGCGCTCAAGCCGGTGGATATCGACGAGACCCCGCGCCGCGGCGAAATTCCGCGCGCCTACGCCAACCGCCTCGCGCACGCCAAGGCAGAGGCGGCGCTGGAGAACGTCAAGCTCGATGACGAGTTGCGCGGCGCCTTTATCCTGGCCGCCGACACCGTGGTGGCGGTCGGCCGCCGCATCCTGCCGAAAGCCGAGCTGCTCGACGAGGCGGCGCAGTGCCTGCGGCTGCTGTCGGGCCGCAATCACCGCGTCTACACCGCCGTCTGCCTGGTGACGCCGAAGGAATCCTTGCGCCAGCGGCTGGTGGAGACGCGCGTGCGCTTCAAGCGGCTGTCCGCGGATGACATCGAGGCCTATCTCGCCTCCGGCGAATGGCGCGGCAAAGCCGGCGGCTACGCGGCGCAGGGCATCGCCGGCACGTTCATTGTCAAGATCGTCGGCTCCTACAGCAATGTGGTCGGCCTGCCGCTTTACGAGACCATGAGTTTGCTCGACGGCGAGGGCTATCCGATCCGCTTCGGCTGGCTCAATGCGGTGTGAGATGTTTCGTCGGCGCCGACCCAATCTCCGTTCGTTCCCGCGCAAGCGGGAACCCAGGGCAACAAGCGCAGGGTTCGCGGCCTCTGGGTCCCCGCTTGCGCGGGACGAACGGGTAAAGCGTAGTTGCCTGTAATGCGGGGTCCGAAATGAACCTTGCGCTCTGGCTTTATCGCGCCGGCCTCAGTCACGCGGATTGGCCCGCGGCGGCATCGGGCACGCGCATCGTCGCGACCTACGGGGAATTGGCGGCACGCGCCGCGCGGCTTGCCGGCGCCTTGCGCGAGCGCCTGGGACTTAAGCCGGGCGACCGGGTCGCGATTGCCGCCAAGAACACACCCGACTATATCGCGCTGCTCTACGGTATCTGGCATGCTGGTCTCGCCGCGGTGCCGGCCAATGCCAAACTGCACGGCGCCGAGATCGCGTACGTTCTCGAACAATCGGGCGCGCGCGTCTGTTTCGCTTCGCAAGGCATCGACAGCGAGATTGCGGCGCATGCGCCGAAATCACTCGAACGGCTGATCGCCATCGGCAGCGCCGACTATGTTTTGCAGTTCACCGCCGACCCCATCGTGGTCGAGCCGCGCGCTCCCGGTGATCTCGCTTGGCTGTTCTATACATCGGGCACCACCGGGCGGCCGAAAGGCGCCATGCTCAGCCATCAGGTGCTGGCGGCGGCGAGCGAGGCCTATGCCGCCGAGGTCGATCCCATTTCGCCGGGCGATTGCCTGCTGCACGCCGCGCCCATGAGCCACGGCTCCGGCGTCTATATCATGCCGCACATCGCGCGCCTCGGGGTGCAGGTGGTGCCGGAGAGTGGCGGCTTTGAGCCGGAGGAAGTGATCGCGCTGTTCAATGCCTTCCCGCGCATGTCGATGTTTGCGGCACCTACCATGATCAAGCGCGTCGTCGCCTGTCCGGCCGACTGCAAAGCGGACAACATCCGCACGCTGATCTGGGGCGGCGCGCCCATGTATGTGGAGGATGCGCTGGCCGCGCTCGACCGCTTCGGGCCGCGGCTCGCCCAGATCTACGGGCAGGGCGAGGCGCCCATGACCATCACCACGCTGTCGAAGCAAGACATCGCCGACCGCGACCATCCGCGCTGGCGCGAGCGTCTGGGTTCTGCCGGCAAGCCCTATGCCTGCACCGAGGTGATGACCGCCGACGCCGACGACAAGCCGGTGGCGCAAGGCGAGCCGGGCGAAATTCTCTGCCGCGGCGTGATCATGTCCGGTTACTGGCAGAACGAAGAGGCCACCGCGGCGTCTTTGCGCGGCGGCTGGCTGCATACCGGCGACGTCGGCATCCTCGACGAAGAAGGCTATCTCCACCTCAAGGACCGCTCCAAGGACCTGATCATCTCGGGCGGTTCCAATATCTATCCGCGCGAGGTCGAGGAGGTGCTGCTGACCCATGACGGCGTGCGCGAGGTTTCCGTCATCGGCCGGCCCGACCGCGAATGGGGCGAGGTGGTGGTGGCCTATGTGGTTGGCGACGCCAGCGCCGCCGCGCTCGACGCGCTCTGCCTCGAGCGCATTGCGCGCTTCAAACGGCCGAAGGATTATGTTTTTGTCGACGCGCTGCCGAAGAACAATTACGGCAAGATATTGAAAACGGAGCTGCGCGCACTGGACGCCGACCGCAAGCAGCGCAAATTGGAGTGAAAATGGCCGATATCGTGCTCGCCATCGGAACCTCGCACAGCCCGCTGCTCAACAGCCCGGCCGAGGACTATCCCAAGCACGCCGCCATCGACGCCTCCGGCCGCAAGCTGCTCGACAAGAACGGCAAGCCCTGCACCTATGGCGAGCTGCTGGAACAGGCCGACCCTTCCATCAAACAGCAGATCGAGCCCAAGGTGCTGGAGGAGCGCTCGGCGCGCTGCACCGGCAACATCGCCCGGCTCGCCAAGGACATGGCCGACGCCAAGCTCGACACGCTCATCATCGTCGGCGATGACCAGCACGAGCAGTTCTTCGAAGACAACATGCCCGCCATGCTGGTCTATTGGGGCGAGACGATCGAGAACAACCCGCTGCACATGGACGAGGATGCCCCGCAGTTCTGGCGCAAGGCGCGCTCCCAGTTCCATGCCGGCGACAAGCCGCGGCAATATCCGGTCGACTCCAAGCTCGGCCTGCATCTGATCGAAAGCCTGATCGACCAGGGCTTCGACGTCAGCCATTCCAAGAAGCTGTCGAAGGAGCACGGCGAGGGCCACGCCTTCGGCTTCGTGCATGTGCGCATGATGCAGGACAAGGTCGTCCCGATCGTGCCGATCGCGCTCAACACTTATTTCCCGCCCAACCAGCCGCGGCCCAAGCGATGCTACGACCTCGGCAAGGCGATCCGGAAGGCGGTGCAGAATTCCAAGGGCGGCGAGCGCGTCGGCATCCTGGCTTCGGGCGGCCTGAGCCACTTCACCGTCGACGAGGAGCTCGACCGCGGCCTACTCGACGCGCTCAAGCGCAATGACGGCGCGGCGCTGACTGCGATCCCGGTGCAGAAGCTCAATTCCGGCAATTCGGAAATCCGCAACTGGCTGACGGTGGCCGGCGCCTCCGGGCATCTTAAGAACGTCTGGCAAGAATACATCCCGTGCTACCGCTCGGCCGCCGGCACCGGGTGCGGCATGGGTTTCGCGCTTTGGAAATAGGCGGCACAATTCGTTCATGAACGAGATCGATCGCAAGACTGCGCGCGTGGCCTCATGCCCGATCTGCGGCAAGCCGGTCGATGCCGCCTTCAAGCCGTTCTGCTCGAAGCGCTGCGCCGATATCGATCTCAATCGCTGGCTCAAAGGCGTCTACGCGGTGCCGGTGAAGGACGATGAGGACGAGGACGGCGAGCGCCCGCCTGACAGTGAAGCGGGCGAGCCGTCGTGAATGCACCCGCGCAAACAACCGATTGGCCGGATCGCCTGTTCGACACGCTCAAGCGCGCCGGCATCGCCCAAGTCGGCTACGTGCCGGATGCCGGCCATACCCGGCTGATCGACCGCTGCCGCGCCGATGCGCAGATTCGCGATATCGTGCTCACCACCGAGGAGGAGGGCGTGGCGCTGGCCGCGGGCGCCTGGCTGGGCGGGCAGCGCTGTGCGCTTCTGATGCAGTCGAGCGGCGTCGGCAATTGCATCAACATGCTGTCGCTGATGCGCACCTGCCGTTTTCCGCTGCTGATGTTCATCACCATGCGCGGCGAGTGGGAGGAGTTCAACCCATGGCAGGTGCCGATGGGGTCGATCGTCGAGCCAGTGCTTAAGCTGTGCGAAGCGGAAGTCCATCGCGTGCGCGAGGCCGGCGAAGTTGAAGGCGCAGCGCAGCGCGCGGCGAGCCAAGCCTTCGGCGACGAGCGCATCGTTGCCGTGCTGCTCTCGCAGCAGCTCATCGGCAAAAAGGTTTGGACGAAATGAAGCTCGAGCGCCGCGCCGCCATGGCCGCCTTGCTCGCCGGCCGCGGCGACGATCTGCTGGTCGTGCCGGGCCTCGGCTCGACCACCTGGGATCTGGCCGCACTCGGTGACAACGATCGCGATTTCTATATGTGGGGCGCTATGGGCGGCGCCGCCATGATCGGGCTCGGTTTGGCGCTGGCGCAGCCGCAGCGCCGGGTCGCGGTCATTACCGGCGACGGCGAGATGCTCATGGGTCTCGGTTCGCTCGCCACCATCGGCATCCAGCGTCCGCCCAACCTGGCTATTATCGTGTTCGACAACGGCATCTACGGTGAAACAGGCATGCAGCCGAGCCACACCCAGAGCGGCGCCGATCTCGTCGGCGTAGCGAAGGCCTGCGGTTTTCCCACATGCCTCGACGTCGAGGACGAGGCTGGCCTCGCCGACCTCGCCGGCCGGTTGACGCGCTTGCGCGATATCTTGTTTGCCCGCGTGGCGATCGAAGCCTCCGAGCCGCCGCGCGTGCTGCCGTTACGCGACGGCGCCGCACTCAAACGGCGGTTCCGCGCCGCCATCGGCATCAAAGCTTGAATTTTGTTGGGTTTGTGCCGTTCTGGACAGTGCGGGTGAGGGCCTTTATAACGCCCCGCGCTCGCCACCCCGCCTCGATGAGGCGGGCCGGCGCCCAGGTAGCTCAGTTGGTAGAGCACGTGACTGAAAATCACGGTGTCGGTGGTTCGATTCCGCCCCTGGGCACCAAGACCTCATTGACAAAGATGCGCCTCTGA
>CAYLMY010000020.1:16492-27118 GCA_964384635.1 uncultured Undibacter sp. | reverse complement strand
CCCGATCCGGTCGCGCTCAAGATCGCCGGCGGGCATCGGCCGCTGACCGTCATGGTCAATGGTGTACCGCTGGCCAACCGGCGCGGCCGCCACACATTATTCTTTCAGCCCGACGGCCCCGGCTTCGTGCGGCTGACGGTGATGGACGCCCGCGGGCTGAGCGACAGCGTCATGGTGCGGCTGCAATAAGCCCGGTATGAACGCCCCGGGCTTCGCACTATTGTCCGCGCGAAACTACGGAATCGGGCAGATTGGCATCGATCACGCAATGACCAGGGCTGCCGACGACGACACCATGGCTTCGCTGGCGCCTGCGCGCGGGCTGTCCGCCGCGCTCGACCGCGCCACGGCGTCGCACGCGCGCGCGGCGGCGCTGCTGCTTGGCTTTTGCCTGATCGCGTTCCTGCCGGGCTTTTTCCAGATTCCGCCGGTCGACCGCGACGAGCCGCGCTTTGCGCAGGCCACCAAGCAGATGCTGGAGACCGGACAGTACGTGGATATCCGGTTCCAGAACGAGGTGCGCTACAAGAAACCGATCGGCATCTATTGGCTGCAGGCGGCGGCGGTGAAAGCGGGCGAAATGGTCGGCGTGCCGCATGCGCTCACCACCATTTGGCTCTACCGGCTGCCGTCATTGTTTGGCGCGACCGGTGCGGTGCTGCTGACCTACTGGGCGGCGCTGGCCTTTGTCGCCCGCCGCGCCGCGCTACTGGCGGCACTGATGATGGCGAGTTCGATCCTGCTCGGGGTCGAGGCGCGGCTGGCCAAGACCGACGCCGTGCTGCTGTTCACCTGCGTGGCCGCCATGGGCGCCATGGCGCGCAGCTATCTCGCGCACCGACGCGCGCCGGAAACCAAACCCTGCTGGCGCTGGCCGGCGATTTTTTGGACGGCCATGGCTGGCGGCGTGCTGATCAAGGGGCCGTTGATCCTGATGTTCGTTGCGCTCACCGCGCTCGCGCTGTCGATCCTCGATCGTTCCGGTCGCTGGATCCTCAAGCTGCGCCCGTTCTTAGGTTTCCTCTGGATGATCGTGCTGGTGCTGCCGTGGTTCGTGGCGATCGTCGCCAAGTCGGGCATGACCTTCTTCAGCGACGCGGTCGGCCACGACATGCTGGCCAAGGTGGCGAGTGGCCAGGAAGCCCATGGCGCGCCGCCGGGCTATTACCTGCTGCTGTTCTTTTTGACCTTCTGGCCGACCGCGCCACTGGCCGGCCTCGCCGCGCCAATGGTGTGGCAGGCGCGGCGCGAGCCGGGCGCCCAGTTCCTGCTCGCTTGGCTTGTTCCGTCGTGGCTGGTGTTCGAAGCGGTGATCACCAAGCTGCCGCATTACGTGCTGCCGCTTTATCCGGCGATCACGATCCTGATTGCGGGCATCCTCGACCAAGGCGGCCTCGTCAAGACGCGCTGGCTGGTGCGCGGCACCGTCGGCTGGTTCCTGTTTCCCGGCATCGTCGCGGTGCTGATACCGGTCGGCTTCCTGCTCATCGATCGCGACCTCGGCCTCATCGCCTGGCCGACCGCGGCGGCGGCGATGATCTTCGGCCTGTTCGCCTGGTGGCTCTACGAGGTCGATGGCGCCGAGCGCTCGCTGCTGCGCGGCATGATGGCGTCGGTCTTGGTCGCGGTCACGGTCTATGCGGTGGCGTTTCCCTCGCTGCCGGCCTTGTTTCCGAGCGCGCTCATTGCCAAGGACGTGCGCGCGACCGGCTGCGAACAAGCCCACGTCGCCTCCACCGGTTATTACCAGGAGCCGAGCTTGGTGTTCCTGCTCGGCACCGACACCCGTTTTACCGACGGCGCCGGCGCAGCGCAGTTCCTGCGCGAAGGCCCATGCCATTTTGCGTTGATCGACGCGCGCAGCGAGCGCAACTTCGTGCGGCGTGCCAACGCGATCGGTTTGCGCTACGCGCTCAGCGAACGCGTGGAAGGCTACAACATCAGCATCGGCCGGCAGGTCTCGCTGGCGGTGTTCCGCTCGATGGCAGCGCCATGACCGCGGCCAACAGTTTCGATCGCGACGGGCCGGTGGCTTCCGCGCTGGGGCGCTGCGCGGCCAATGTCGGCGCCGCATTTGCCCTTTTAGTGCGCCCGGCGAAACGCCACCCGCCGCCGCCCTGGCCGGTGACGTCGCGTCAGCTCGCCATCGCGGCGGTGATCGTCCTTGCAATTTTGCTGGTCTGCATGGTTTTGATCGACGGGCCCGCCGCCCGTGCGGTCAGCCACGCCCCGGCATGGGCGGTCTGGCCTTTCCAGCAGATCACCGATTTCGGTTTGTCGGGCTGGTTTCTCTGGCCGCTCGGCCTGCTGTTTTTGGCCTTGGCCGCGCTGCCGGCGACGCTGACGAAATTATCGCAAGCCGTGCTGGCGGCGGTGATGGTGCGCGTCGGATTCCTGTTCCTGGCGATCGGCATGCCCGGCCTGTTCGTGACTATCGTCAAGCGCATGATCGGACGGGCGCGGCCGCTGGCCACCGGCCACATCGATCCTTTCGCTTTCGCGCCGTTCATCTGGCGCGCCGATTATGCCAGCCTGCCGTCCGGTCACGCGACCACGGCGTTTTCGGTGCTGGTGGCGTTCGGCACGTTGTGGCCACGCGCGCGCACGGCGCTGCTGCTCTATGCGCTGGCCATTGCGGCGAGCCGGGTCATGGTGATGGCGCATTATCCGTCCGACGTCTTGGCCGGCGCGGTGGTCGGCACGGTGGGCGCGCTCATGGTGCGGCGTTATTTCGCGCTACGCCGGCTCGGATTTTCCGCCGGAGCGGGCGGCGAGCTGCAGCAATATCCCGGGCCCTCGCTCAAGCGGATCAAAGCTGTTGCCCGCGAGCTATTAGCCCCATAAGACAGCGCCACTTGCAGGCCGACGGAACCTTAAAGTCATGAACACCAACGACCCGGCGGTTTCCGTCGTGGTGCCGGTGCGCAACGAGGCCGGCAACATCGCCCCTTTGGTGGCCGAGATTGGCGCCGCGCTCGACGGCCAATGGCCGTTCGAAGTGGTCTATGTCGATGACGGCTCGAGCGACGGCACCGCGGCTGAATTAGATGGCCTGAAGGCGCAACATCCCTGGCTGCGGCGGCTGCGCCACAAGCAATCCTGCGGTCAGTCGGCGGCGGTGCGCACCGGCGTTGCGGCAGCGCGTGGTCCCATGATCGTGACGCTCGACGGCGACGGTCAGAACGATCCGGCCTTCTTGCCCGCGCTGCTGCGGGCGCTGGAGCAGGGCGCTCCAAGCGTCGGCTTGATCGCCGGTCAGCGCATCGGCCGCAAGGCGAGCGCATTCAAGAAATTACAATCGCGCATCGCCAATGCGGTGCGCTCGATGGTCTTGCGCGACGGCACGCGCGACACCGGTTGCGGGCTGAAAGCATTCCGGCGCGACGTGTTCTTGGCGCTACCGTATTTCGACGGCTTGCACCGGTTCCTGCCGGCGCTTGTTCGGCGCGAGGGCTACGACATCGGCTATGTGGACGTGGTCGACCGGCCGCGTGGCTCTGGCGTGTCGAACTATGGATTATGGGACCGGCTGTGGATCGGCATTCTGGATCTCGCCGGGGTGTGGTGGCTGATCCGGCGCAAGAAGCGTGCACCTAAAGTTTTGGAGGAGTAGCGCGTGATCCCGAAAAGCATGTCCCCGACGCGATCGGGGATGAGGAACCGGTTTTCGGAAAAGATCACGCGCAAAAAAGGAAAACACCTATGCTGATCGAACTCGCGCGCTCCGTCGGCGGCTATCTGCACGACGTGTTCGTCACCCGCCTCGACGCCTGGGTGCTGCTCGGCTTCATCGCGCAGGGATTCTTCACCGCGCGCTTCGTGGTGCAATGGATCGCTTCCGAGCGCGCAGGAAAAAGCGTCATCCCGCTGGCGTTCTGGCTGTTGTCGATCGGCGGCGGGGCGATGCTCTTGACCTACGCGCTCTATCGCCGCGACCCGGTGTTCATCGCCGGTCAGGGATTCGGCGTATTCGTCTACCTGCGCAATCTCTATTTTGTCATGCGCGAGCGGCGCGGCGCGCCGACTTAAGCCGCGCGCATCGCCGCAAAGCCGCGCTCGAGATCGGCGATCAGGTCGCCGGTGTCTTCCAGGCCGATGTGAATGCGCAGCGTCGGCCCGCCCGGCGCCCATCGGGTGGCGGTGCGATACCCCGTGCAGTCGAATAGGATCACCAGGCTCTCGAAGCCGCCCCACGAAAAACCCATGCCGAACAGCGAAAGCTCGTTCATGAAGGCGTGCACCGCTTTTTCCGGCATGGGCTTGAGCACGATGCTGAACAGGCCGCAAGCGCCGGTGAAATCGCGCCGCCAGATCGCATAACCGGGATCGCTTTCCAGCGCCGGATGCAGCACGCGCGCGACCTCCGGCCGGCTGCCGAGCCAGCGCGCGACCGTCAGGGCCGAATGATAATGCCGCGCCAGCCGCACGGCCATGGTGCGCAAACCGCGCAGCGCGAGAAAGACGTCGTCGGGGCCGACGCATAGGCCGAGCGCGTGCACGGTGTCCTTAAGCTTCGCCACCGTCGCCGCATTGGCCGACACGCAGCCGAACATGATGTCGGAATGGCCGCCGATATATTTGGTGCCGGCCTGGATCGACAGATCGACGCCTTTCTCGAAGGCGCGGAAATACAGCGGCGTCGCCCAAGTATTGTCCATCAGCACGACCGCGCCCTTGTCGTGGGCGACCGTGGCGATGGCCGGAATGTCCTGCATCTCGAAGCTTTGCGAGCCGGGTGCCTCGACGAAGACCGCGCGCGTGTTCGGCTTGATGAGCTTGGCGATACCTTCGCCGATCAGCGGGTCGTAATAGGTCGTCTCCACGCCCATGCGTTTGAACACGCCGTCACAAAACACCCGGGTCGGCCGGTAGACGCTGTCGGTGACCAGCACGTGGTCACCTGAGCCTGCAACCGCCATCAGCGCAGTGGCGATCGCTGAAAGCCCCGATGGCATCAGCGACACCCCGGCGCAGGCCTCGCCCTCGAGCGCGCGCAGCGCCTCCTCCAGCGCCTCGGTGGTCGGCGTGCCGCGGCGGCCGTATTGATAGCGGGCGCGGTGGGCGACCTGATCCTCGGCGGTCGGAAAAAGCACGGTCGAGGCGTGATAGACCGCTGGATTGACGAAGCCATGCTGGCCTTTGGTATCGCGGCCGGCGGTGACCAGCCGGGTTTCCGGTTTCAGCGGAGTCTTGGGCATCTTCGCCATGGTGGCTTGGAAATCCGGTCTGGTGGGCGGGTAGCGCGCGCTGCGGCCGGCCATATACGGCGGCACCGGCGGCAGCCGTCAACCCCTTGACCTTACAACCTGATCGTTCTGTGATGTGAAAAAGCCGAGGAGAGGTCGGGGATAAAATGGCCAGGGACGTCAATATTTTCCACTGCGGGAGCGGAGCCCGGCGGTGGCACTCACGCTTGGCCATGCTGCAAGGGCGCCGCATCCTGTTTGAAGGGGTCGTCAAATGAAACGAATTGGCTTTATTATTGTCGCTCTTGCCGTCGTCTTCGGCGTGCAGAGCGCGACCGCGCAAACCCTGAAAACCGTGAAGGACCGCGGTATTCTCAATTGTGGCGCCAACGGTACGCTGGCCGGGTTCGGCCTTCCCGATGCGCAAGGCAAATGGACCGGCCTCGATGTCGACGTCTGCCGCGCTATCGCCGCCGCCGTCTTCAATGATTCCAACAAGGTGAAGTTCGTGCCGTTGTCGGCGAAAGACCGCTTCACCGCCTTGCAATCGGGTGAAATCGACGTGCTCTCGCGTAACACCACCTGGACCTCGTCGCGCGACACCTCGCTTGGCCTCAACTTCACCGGCGTCGACTACTATGACGGCCAGGGCTTCATGGTGCGCAAGGCACTGAAGGTCAATTCCGCGCTTGAGCTCAACGGCGCCTCGGTCTGCGTGCAGCAGGGCACCACCACTGAGCTCAATCTGGCGGATTTTTTCCGCGCCCATAAGATGACGCTCAAGAGCGTGACCTTCGCCACCGCCAACGAAGCGGTGAAGTCCTACGACGCGGGGCGCTGCGACGCCTATACCACCGACGCCTCCGGACTCTATGCCGAGCGGTTACGGCTCTCCAATCCTGAAAACAATATCGTGCTGCCCGAGATCATCTCCAAGGAGCCGCTCGGCCCGGTCGTGCGCCATGGCGACGACCAGTGGTTCGACATCGTGAAGTGGGTACTGTTTGCGATGCTCGACGCCGAGGAACTGGGCATCACGCAGAAAAACGTCAACGACATGCTGAAGTCCACCAATCCCGCGATCAAACGCTTTGTCGGGACCGAGGGCAATTACGGTGAGCAATTGGGTTTGACCAAGGATTGGGCGGTTCGCATCGTCAAGGCGGTCGGCAATTACGGCGAAGCGTTCGAGCGAAATGTTGGTAAGAGCTCGCCGCTGAAGATCGACCGCGGCTTGAACAAACTGTGGAACCAGGGTGGCATCCAATACGCGCCGCCGATCCGCTGATCGAACGTTGAAGACGCCGCGGGCTGGGGAGGCCCGCGGCGCGCTGCCTGAGGAGAGGGTGCTCCCGGGGCGCCTCAAGCGCGCGAGGGGTTGAATGTCGACGGATCATTCGGCGGAGCAGGCGTCCGCGCGTGTCGCGTTCTATAACGATCCAAAGGTCCGTAGCATCTTCTATCAGGTGGCGCTGGTCGCCGCCGTCGCGTTCCTGATCTGGGGCGCCACCACAAACGCGATCGATCATCTCCGCAGCGCCCATATCGCGTCCGGCTTCGGCTTCTGGGACACTACCGCTGGCTTCGATATCAGCCAGACGCTGATCAGCTATTCCGCCGACGCCTCCACTTATGGCCGCGCCTTTTGGGTCGGGCTCCTCAACACATTGCTGGTCGCCGGCCTCGGCATCGTGCTCGCCACCATCATCGGGTTCATCGTCGGCATCTCGCGGCTGTCGAAGAACTGGCTGTTGGCAAAAGTCGCCACCGGCTATGTCGAGACCATCCGCAATATTCCGCTGCTGCTGCAACTGCTGTTCTGGTACAACGCGGTGCTCAAGGCACTGCCGGCGATGCGCGAGAGCATCGTCATCCCAGGCGGCGCCTTTCTCAACAATCGCGGCCTGTTCCTGCCCGAGCCGGTCTTTCTCCATGGCTTCGGCGCGGTGGTGGTCGCCATTGTTGTCGGCATCGCTGGCGCCATCGGCTTTGCCATCTGGGCGCGCAAGCGGCAGGAACGCAGCGGCCAGCAGGCGCCGGTGTTCTGGGTCGTGCTTGCGCTGTTGATCGGATTGCCGCTCGTCGTGCTGGCGCTGAAAGGCTTTCCGATCAATTTCAACTATCCGCAGGCCGGCCGTTTCAACATCAGCGGCGGCATCGAGGTGCTGCCGGAATTCGCAGCATTGCTGTTCGGCCTGTCGATCTACACCGCCGCCTTTATCGCTGAAGTGGTGCGCGCCGGCATCCTGGCGGTGTCAGGCGGGCAGATCGAAGCGGCCTATTCGCTGGGCCTCAAGCCCGCGCCGACACTGCGGCTGATCGTGGTGCCGCAGGCGATGCGCGTCATCGTGCCGCCGCTGACCAACCAGTATCTCAACCTGATCAAGAACTCCTCGCTGGCCGTGGCGATCGGCTATCCCGACCTAGTGCAAGTCTTCACCGGCACGGTGCTCAACCAGACCGGCCAGGCGATCGAGGTCGTGGCCATCACCATGCTGGTCTACCTCACCATAAGCCTCGTCACCTCGCTGTTGATGAACATCTACAACCGGCGCGTCGCGCTGGTGGAACGGTGAGGGCTCGTCCATGACCATGGCCGAAGGCGATCTAGCCGTCACCGAATTGCACTTTGTGCGCGAGCGCGCGATCGAAGCCAAGCCGCCGCCGGCTTCGATGACCGGCGCGGTCGGCTGGGTGCGCGGGAACCTGCTGTCGACGCCGTTCAACATCGCGCTGACCATTCTCACCGTGGCGCTGCTGTTGTGGGTGATCCCGGCGCTGGTCAATTTTCTGCTGGTCGACGCGGTGTGGAGCGGCGTCGACCGCGATGCCTGCCGCGAGCTCGTGCAGCACCGCGAGATCGGCGCCTGCTGGCCGTTCGTCTGGGAGCGGCTGCCGTATTTCGTCTATGGCTCTTATCCGATCCCCGAGCGCTGGCGCGTCGACGTCTTCTTCGCCATGTTGGCGATCGGCGTGGTGTGGCTGCTGTGGCTGGAAGCGCCGCGGCGCGATATCGGCTCGGCCTATTTCTTCGTCGTGGTGCCGCTCTGCTCCTACTTCCTGCTGCACGGTTTTCCGGTGGTCGGCCTGCCGGTGGTGGACACGGTGCTGTGGGGCGGCGTGCTGGTGACGATCGTGGTCGCGTCCGTCGGCATCGTCGTCTCGTTGCCGCTCGGCATATTGTTGGCGCTGGGGCGCGCTTCGAAAATGCCGACGGTCAGACTGGTGTCCACAACCTTCATCGAATTCGTGCGCGGGGTGCCGCTGATCACGGTGCTGTTCATGGCGAGCGTGATGCTGCCGTTGTTCGTGCCCGAACAGTTCGAGCCGGACAAGCTGTTGCGCGCGTTGATCGGCATCGCACTGTTCGCCTCGGCCTATATGGCGGAGGTGGTGCGCGCCGGTCTGCAGGCGATCCCGAAGGGCCAATACGAGGGCGCCATGGCGGTCGGCCTGAAATACTGGCAGATGATGCGGCTCATTGTGCTGCCGCAAGCACTCAAGATCACCATCCCCAACATCGTCAACACCTATATCGGCCTATTCAAGGATACGACGCTGGTTTTCATCGTCGGCATTTTCGATCTGCTGCGCACCATCGAAGTGTCGCGTATCGATCCGAAATGGGCGGCGCCGGTGACCTCGACCACCGGCTATGCGGTCGCCGCCATGTTCTACCTGGTGTTCTGCTACGCCATGTCGCGTTACGCCCGCGCTATGGAAGCGCGCCTCGCCACCGGCAACAAACGTTAGCGCAATGTGAGATGATGCCCATGACCGACGCCGCCCAGTCGACCTCGCCGCTCAAGCCAACCAAGCTCAACACGCCGGTGGCGGTGGAAATCACCCACATGAACAAGTGGTACGGCGATTTCCATGTGTTGCGTGATATCGATCTCAAGGTGTTGGGCGGCGAGCGCATCGTCATCTGCGGGCCCTCGGGCTCCGGCAAGTCGACCATGATCCGCTGCATCAACCGGCTTGAGGAGCACCAATCCGGCAGCATCGTCGTCGACGGCGTGGAGCTGACCAACGACCTGAAGAAGATCGACGAGATCCGCCGCGAGGTCGGCATGGTGTTCCAGCACTTCAACCTGTTCCCGCATCTCACCGTGCTGCAGAACTGTACGCTGGCGCTGATCTGGGTGCGCAAGATGCCCAAGAGGGCGGCCGAGGAGGTGGCGCTGCATTATCTCCAGCGCGTGAAAATTCCAGAGCAAGCTAATAAATTCCCCGGCCAGTTGTCCGGCGGCCAGCAGCAGCGCGTCGCCATCGCCCGCGCTCTCTGCATGAACCCGAAGATCATGCTGTTCGACGAGCCGACCTCGGCGCTCGACCCGGAAATGGTCAAGGAGGTGCTCGACACCATGGTGGGGCTGGCCGAGGACGGCATGACCATGCTGGTGGTGACCCACGAGATGGGCTTTGCGCGCGAGGTGGCCAACCGCATCGTGTTCATGGATGAGGGCCAGATTATCGAGGCCAACGCGCCGGAGGAATTCTTCGCCCATCCCAAGCACGAGCGCACCAAGCTGTTCCTCAGCCAGATTTTGCGGTGAGACGAGGCGCCCTCAATCTTTCTCCACCGGCAGATCCGGCCTTGAGCCCCATTCCGACCAGGAGCCGTCATAGATGCGCGGCAGCTCCTTGCCGAGCGCGTCGAGGCCGAGCGCCAGCACCACGGCGGTGACGCCGGAGCCGCAGGTGGTGATCATCGGCTTGTCGAGATCGACTTTGCCTTTCTCGAACGCCTTTTTGATGCGCGCTACGTCCACCAGCCGGCCATTCTCGACGATCTCGGTGAAGGGCACGTTGAGCGAGCCTGGCATGTGGCCGGAGCGCAGGCCCGGCCGCGGCTCCGGCTCTTTGCCCGCAAAGCGCCCGGCCGAGCGGGCGTCGACCACCTGCGCACTGCCGTCGTTGAGCGCCATCTGCACGTCGTCGTGCATCGCCACCGCAGCCGTATCCATGGCGGCGTTGAAGGTGCGCTTCTCGCGCTTGACCTCGCCGGCTTCGAGCGGGCGGCCTTCCGCCTTCCAGGCCGGCAAGCCGCCGTCGAGCACGAATGCGTTCTTGGCGCCGAAGATCAGGAAGCTCCACCATACCCGCGGCGCCGAATAGAGCCCGACGCCGTCATAGACCACGATGGTGTCGTTCTCGCCGATGCCGAGCGCGCCCACCGCCGCGCCGAACTGGTCCGGCCCGGGCAGCATGTGCGGCAGGTCGCTGGAATGGTCGGCGATGCCGTTGATGTCGAAGAACACCGCGCCGGGAATATGGCTGGCGATATATTCGGCCTTAGCGTCGCGCTTCTGGTTGGGCAGATAATAGGAGGCGTCGACGACAACGACGCCCGGCTTGCCGAGATTGTCGGCCAGCCATTCGGTGGTCTTGAGCCAGCGGCTCGCGGGAGCGGTTTTGGTCATGGGGTCCGGCCGTT
>CAYLMY010000020.1:0-16392 GCA_964384635.1 uncultured Undibacter sp. | reverse complement strand
AGCGCCAGCCGCACGCGCCGGTTCTGCTTGCCCTTCTTCTCGATCTGGGTGACGCGCACCGCGCCGATCTCAGCCGTTGCGCGCACATGGGTGCCGCCGCAAGGCTGCAAGTCGAGGCCTGCTATCTCGATCAGCCGCACGCGGCCGGTTCCCATCGGCGGTTTCACCGACATGGTCTTGACTAGGCCGGGATTGGCCGCGAGTTCTTCGTCCGTGATCCAGCGGCTGGAGACCGCGACATTGCGCGCGATTATCTCGTTCACCGTCGCCGTGATGGCGTCCTTGTCGAGCCCGGCTTCGGGAATATCGAAATCGAGCCGGCTTTCGCGCTCGCCGACCGAGCCGCCGGTCACCGCGTAGGGCAGCGCCGCCGACAACAGATGCAGCGCGGTGTGCATGCGCATGCGGGCGAGGCGCTGGTCCCAGTCGATCGCCGCGGTGACGGCGTCGCCAGGCTTGAGGGCAGGGGACGCGCCGTCCGCCGGCACATGCGCGATCTCGCTCTTGGCCGCGTCGGTATAGACCGCGGTGGCAATCGGCACGCGCGTGCCGTCGGCGCAAATAAGCGTGCCGCTGTCGCCCGGCTGGCCGCCGGAATTGGCGTAGAACACCGTGCGGTCGAGCACGATGCCGCCTTGCTCGGTGATGGCGAGCACGCGCGCGTCGCATTGCTGCAGATAGGAGTCGTCGCGGAACAGACACTCGGTCGGCATGGTGTTTTTTTACGTGGTGACGAACGGCGGCTCGACGCTCGTCTTGCGCTGCATCCACTCCGGCACCGGCAATTTTTTCGAGCGCAGGAATTCCGGATTGAACAGTTTCGATTGATAACGGGCGCCGCCGTCGCACAGGATGGTCACGATGGTATGGCCGGGGCCAAGATCCTTCGCCAGCCGGATGGCGCCGGCGACATTGATGCCGGACGAGCCGCCGAGGCACAGCCCCTCGTGCTCGATGAGGTCGAAGATGGTCGGCAGCGCCTCCTCGTCGGGAATGACATAAGGCTTGTCGACCTTAAGATCCTCGATGATTGGCGTCACGCGGCCGAGCCCAATGCCTTCCGTGATTGAGCCGCCTTCGCTCGCCTTCGTCTCCCCATGGGCGAACAGATTGTACATGGCGGCGCCGCGCGGATCGGCCAGCCCGATCACAACGTCCTTGTTCTTTTCGCGCAGGAAGTCGGACACGCCGGCGATGGTGCCGCCGGTACCGATTGCGCAGATGAAGCCGTCGATCTTGCCGCCGGTCTCTTCCCAAATCTCCGGGCCGGTCGAGACGTAATGGGCCTTGCTGTTGTCGAGATTGTTCCACTGGTCGGCGAAGATGACGCCGTTCTTCTCGGTCGTCTTCAGCTTCTCGGCGAGCCGGCGGCCGACGTGCTGATAATTGTTCGGGTTGGCGTAGCCGATGGCCGGCACCTCGACCAGCTCTGCCCCGCACAGCCGCAGCATGTCCTTCTTTTCCTGGCTTTGCGTCTGCGGGATGACAATGAGCGTACGGTAGCCGCGCGCATTGGCGACCAGCGCCAGCCCGATGCCGGTGTTGCCGGCGGTCGACTCGACCACCAGACCGCCGGGCTTGAGTTCGCCGCGCTGCTCGGCTCCCAGGATCATCTGGCGGCCGGCGCGGTCCTTCACCGAGCCGCCCGGGTTCATGAACTCGGCCTTGCCGAGAATGGTGCAACCGGTGGCCTGCGAGGCTCGCTGCAATTTGATCAGCGGCGTATGGCCGATGGCGTCAACGATGCCGTCGCGGATCTGCATGCCCGGTTCCGCGTGTTGTTGGGGACGCCCTGACCCTAGTGGGCCCCCGTTTATGCCACAAGACCGCCCTTTGGCTGGCCGTGTCATGCCGCCTGTCCGCTTATGGCACAGCCCATTTAATTGCCGTTCGTGGCGGCAACATCCTCGAAACCATAACGGCGCATCGGGGGACGGTACCCCCGCACATTCACCACTTCTTACCGGGCCGGGTCTATCCGTGACCACGGGGTACAAAAAAATAGAGCCCCTGGGCAATGCTTGGGCGTAGCGATCGATGAAGCTCGACGTCAACACCCTTTTCATGGTGACGATCTATGTCGAGGTCATCCTCGGCCTGCTACTGCTGTTTGCCTGGGCGCAGAACACCGCGATCCACGGCGTCTGCTGGTGGGGCTTCGCCCATCTGATCCGCGCCGCCTCGGTCGTGCTGTTCGGCACCTACGGCTCGGCGCCCGACTTGATCTCGATCGATATCGCCAATGTCTTGCTGTTCACCTCCTTCGCAGTGACCTGGACCGGCGCGCGCGTATTTGACGGCCGCCCGGTCGAGCCCGTGTACCTGGTCACCGGCGCGGTGCTTTGGCTGCTGCTCTGCCGCCTGCCGGTGCTCACGGAAGCGATCCAGACCCGGGCGCTCATCGCCTCCAGCATCGTCACCGCCTATACGTGGCTTACCGCTTACGAATTCTGGCGCGGGCGCAACGAACAACTGGTGTCGCGCTGGCCGGCGATCTTCCTGCTGTTCGCGCACGGCGCGTTGTTCCTACTGCGCACGCCGCTGGCGCTGCTGCTGCCTTGGGCGCCGGACAACAACCTGTTCGGCAGCGTGTGGCTGACCGTGCTCAGCTTCGAAGCGCTGCTGTTCACGATCTCGATCGCCTTCATCCTGCTGGCGATGGCGAAGGAGCGCACCGAGCTACGCCACCGCACCGCCGCCCTGGTCGATCCGTTGACCGGCATCGCCAACCGCCGCTCGTTCCTGCAGGACGCCATGCAGCTCGCCAAGCGCCACAGCGGCAAGCCGCTGCCGACCGCCGTGCTGCTGATCGACCTCGATCATTTCAAGTCGATCAACGACCGCTTCGGCCATGCGCTGGGCGACCGCGTGCTGGAAATCTTCAGCGATGCCGCGCGCAAGTCGGTGCGCTCCACCGATCTGCTCGGCCGCCTCGGCGGCGAGGAGTTTGCCGCCGTGCTGCATGACACCAGCCGCGACAAGGCGATGGCGGTGGCCGAGCGCATTCGCGAGAGCTTCGCGCACGCCGCCCAGGACGTCGACGGCCGCCCGGTCGGCGCCACCCTGAGCATAGGACTGGCCTATTGCGAGGAGGCCGCCCTCGATGTGCCGGAATTGCTGGCGCAGTCCGATCAGGCGCTCTATTTCGCCAAGGAACGTGGGCGCAACCGGGTCGAGGTCGCGTCCCTCGATATGGTCATGGACCGCCGACCCGACGCGCCCGCGACCTCCGCGGAGTCGGTTGCGTCGATCGCAGCCAAGAGCGCCGCTGCCTGATTTAGCGGCTCACCCGCGTTCCTTTCTGCCAATCTACACGACAAAAGCAGGCACCGTGCCGCCGTCTCCGGGCATGGGGGCGTGACGTGCTGCCGCGCGCGTGCCGATTGACCAAGGGCTCGGAATTAGTCCACTTTAGGACGATTGGGCCGGAATGCCGGTCCGTCAATTAGTGGGATTCCAAACTAATTCAAAGAACTAGGGAGGATGGGATGAAGATTTTCCGCTGGCTGGGGCTCGCCGCCCTGGCCCTGACGGTGGGCGGCACCGCCCAAGCCGCGACGATCAAGATCGGCGTGGTGCTGCCGTTCAGCGGCCCCAATGCCGATCTCGGCCACCAGATCGACAAAGCGTTCGATCTCTACGTCAAGCTGCACGCCAAGGACATCGCGCCGCACAAGGTGCAGATCATCAAGCGCGACGAGGGCCCACCGACGGGCGCGGTCGCCAAGACGGCCGCCACCGAGCTGATCACCAACGACAAGGTAAAGCTGCTCACGGGCTTCGTGTTCTCGCCGTCGGCGATCGCGCTGGCGCCGGTAATCAACAAGGCCAAGGTGCCGATGGTGATCGCCAATGCCGGCACCGCCTGGATCACCAAGCTCTCGCCTTACTATGTGCGGCTGTCGTTCAGCATGTGGCACCCGGCTTATCCGATGGGCCTCTATGCCGCCAAGACACTCGGCTGCAAGACCGCGGCGGTGGCCTACACCGACTTCCCGCCCGGCAAGGATTCGGTGCTGGCCTTCAAGACCGCCTTCGAGAAGACGGGCGGCAAGGAGGTGCTGTCGATCCCGATGGGCTCGCCGGCGCAGGTGCCGGACTTCACGCCCTTCATGCAGCGCGTCAAGGACGCTCATCCCGATTGCCTCTATGCCTTCATTCCTTCCGGCGCGCATGCCACCGGCCTGATGAAGGCCTACGGCGAAGTCGGCCTGAAGAAGGCCGGCATCAAGCTGATCGGCCCCATGGACCTGGTGCCCGACAACAAGCTGCAGGACATGGGTGACGCCGCCATCGGCACCATCGTGATGAGCCACTATGCAGTCGATCTCGACAACGCCGCCAACAAGGCGTTCGTCGCGGCCTGGCACAAGGAGTATGGCGCAAACTCGTATCCGGACTTCATGTCCTCACAGGGCTGGGACACGATGCACGCCATCTTCGACACCATCAAGAAGCTGAAAGGCAATCTGTCCAACCCCACGAAGGTCATTGCGGCGCTCGAGGGCTGGTCGACCAACGGCCCGCGCGGCCACGTCATGATCGATCCGAAGACCCGCGACATCGTGCAGGACGAGCGTGCCATGGAGGTCTACCGCAAGCCGGACGGCATGCTCGGCGTCAAGGTTATCGGCACCACCAAGGCGGTGAAGGACGAGTGCAAGATCCTCGGGATCGGCCGCTGCAAATGACCGCCTGAGCATTTGACAGCAAACGGCGCCGCCGCGCATAAAGGCGCGGCGGCGTTTTTCGCTGTTCGAGGGGGGTCGGGGCCCGTGCCGCATGTCGCCACCATAGTCGTCAGCATTCTGTTCGACGGCTTGGCCTACGCCATGTTCCTATTCATCACCTCCGTCGGCCTGTCGGTGACGATGGGGCTGATGGGCTTCGTGAACCTGGCGCATGGCGCCTTCGCCATGTGCGGCGGCTTTTTCGTGGTTTCGCTCACGCGGTCGCTCGGCGTGCCCTTCGTGCCGTCGCTCGTCATTGCCGCAACCGCCGTCGGCTTCATCAGCATTCCGTTCGAGCGCTATCTTTATCGCCAACTCTATAAGTCCACCGATCTCGAGCAGGTGTTGCTCACCATCGGGCTGGCGTTCATGTCGATCGCCACCTTCACTTACTTTTACGGGCCGATCCCGAAATCGGTGCCGCTGCCGGATTGGCTCGAGGGCCACATCAATCTCGGTTTCCGCGCCTTCCCGAGCTACCGCGCCTTCCTGATCGTGGTGGGGGCGGGGTTGATCGCCGTGCTCTGGTACGCCTTCGAGCGCACCAATATCGGCGCCAAGATCCGCGCCGCCGTCGACAACCGGCGCATGGCGGAATCGGTCGGCATCAATGTCGACCGGCTGTTCACGCTCACCTTCGCGCTCGGGTCTGGCCTTGCCGCCCTCGGCGGCGGTCTTGCCATCCAGCTGTTCGGCCTCACGCCCAGCTTCGCGGTGCTCTACCTCGTGCTGTTCCTGATCGTGGTGGCGGTCGGCGGCCTCGGCAGCCTCAAGGGCACGCTGCTGGCCGCGCTGGTCATCGGCATCATCGATACCGGCGGCAAATACGCCTTTCCGGTGGCGGGCAACCTGTTCATCTACGCCATCACGGTGGTTGTGCTCCTGATCAGGCCGGCAGGATTTTATGGCCGCGAGTGAGACCATGGCTGTTGGCCCCATGCGCGAGCAGGTGCGAGAGCGCGCGGCCGGGTTCCTCATCAGCCGCCACCACTACCGCTGGCCGGAGGCGCTGCCCTGGCTGATCGCCATCGCCTGCTATTTCGTTTTTCCGGACCGCATGACATTCGGCAGCCAGGTGCTGGTGATGGTCATGTTCGCGCTCTCGCTCGATCTAATCCTGGGTTACGCGGGCATCGTTTCGCTCGGTCATGCGGCCTTTTTCGGCATTGGCGCCTATGTCGTCGCGCTCGGCTCTTTGCGGCTCGGCTGGAGCGAGCCGATCAGCGGTATCATCGCCGCCGGTGTCGTGGCGGGGATCTTCGGCGCCGTCGTCGGCTGGTTCATGTTGCGTTACCGCGGGCTGACGCTGCTGATGCTGACCATCGCCTTCGCCGCCACGCTGCAGGAGTCGGGCAATCTTCGCTCCGATATCACAGGCGGCTATGACGGCCTGCCGGGATTGACGTTCGATCCGCTGTTCGGCCTGTTCGACTACGACCTCTACGGCCGCACCAACTATCTTTATGCGCTCGCAGCGCTGGCGGTCGTGTTCTATTTTGTGCGCCGCATCGTCTATTCGCCGTTCGGGCAGGCGCTCACCGGCATCCGCGAGAACGTGCGCCGCATGCACGCCATCGGCTCGCCGGTGCACCTGCGGCTGGTGACCGTCTACGCCATCGCGGCGGCGATTGCCGGCGTTGCCGGGGCGCTGTTCACCCAGACCAACGCCTATGTCACGCTCACGGTGTTCGACTTCGACAATTCCGCCAAGGTGATGGTAATCCTGATCCTCGGCGGCACCGGCAGGCTCTACGGCGCCTTTTTCGGGGCTGCGGTCTACATGATCTTGGAGGACTATTTCTCCAAGCTCTCGCCCACCTTCTGGCAATTCGGCATTGGCCTCTTGCTGGTGCTGGCGGTGCTGTTCGCCCGCCGCGGCGTGCTTGGCCTGTTCGAGGATTCTAGCGCCTATCTGGGCAAGAGGAAGAAGCCGTGACCGTCGCCGCACTGGAAGTGCAACGGCTCAACCGTAGTTTCGGCGCGCTGCACGTGACGCGCGACGTCAATCTCACTTTGGAGCGGGGCGCGCGCCGAGCGCTCATTGGCCCAAATGGCGCCGGCAAGACCACACTGGTCAATCTGATCACCGGCGTGCTGCGGCCTTCCGCCGGCCGCGTGCTGCTCGACGGCGCGGACATCACCGCCACCAGCCAGGCCGAGCGGGCGCGGCGCGGGCTGGCGCGCACTTTCCAGATCAACCAGTTGTTCCGCGGGCTGACAGTGCTGGAAAATATCGGCATGGCGATCAGCGAGCGCGAAGGCTCCGCCAACAATCTGTGGCGTCCGGTCGGCACCAAGCGCGCGGTGATCGACGAGGCGCTCGATCGTCTCGAGTCGCTGCGGATGGTGGACGACGCGCTCAAGCTGGTGCGCGAACTGCCCTATGGCCGCCAGCGCCTGGTGGAGATCGTCATCGCGCTGGCGCAGCGCCCGCGCGTGCTGCTGCTCGACGAGCCGGCGGCGGGCGTGCCGTCCTCCGAGAGCCATCTCATTCTCGACGTGGTGGCTTCGCTCGATCCCGACATCGCCATTCTGATCATCGAGCACGACATGGACGTGGTGTTCCGCTTCGCCAAGCACATCACCGTGATGGTGCAGGGCGCGGTATTCACCGAGGGCACGCCGGACGAGATCATGAACAACGAGCAAGTGCGCGCGGTCTATCTCGGCCAAGAAGATCATAAAGCAGACCGCCAAGCTGGCCGCCGCGGAGGGCCCCATGGCTGAGCGCGCGCTCGAGCTCGACCATGTCCATGCCGGCTACGGCGAGACCGTGGTGCTGGAGGATATTTCGCTCGCGCTCGGTGCCGGCGAGACGCTGTCGATCATCGGCCGCAACGGCGTCGGCAAGTCCACCTTGCTCGCCACCATCATGGGCCACACCACGTTGCACGGCGGCCGCATCGGTCTGCACGGCCGCGACGTCTCCGCGCTGGCGACCTACCGGCGGGTGGCGGCGGGGCTGGCTTACGTGCCGCAGGAGCGCGAGATCTTTCCCTCGCTCACCCTGCGGGAAAACCTCGACGTGGCGGCGCGCCCGGGGCCGTGGACGGTGGAGACGGTGTTCGAGCTGTTCCCCAAGCTCGCCGAGCGCACCGGCAACAGCGGCAACCAGTTGTCGGGCGGCGAACAGCAGATGCTGGCGATCGGCCGCGCGCTCATCGGCAATCCAAGCGTGCTGCTGATGGACGAGCCGTCCGAGGGCCTGGCACCGGTGATCGTGGAGGAGTTGGCGCGCGCGGTGAAGCGGCTGGCGCAGGCCGGCGGGCTGGCGCTGGTGCTGGTCGAGCAGAACTCGCGGCTGGCGCTCGACATCGCGCCGCGCGCGGTGGTGATGGACCGTGGCCGCATCGTCTATGACGGGGAAAGCGAGACGCTACGCGACGATCCGGCCAAGCTCGATCAGCTCATCGGCGTGGTCAAAGCCTGAAACCGGTTGGCGTGGGGCGCTGCCCACATTATTGTCTTTATTGTCTTTACGGCGCGCCGCAGGCATAGAGCCTAGCCATGAAGCGCAGCACAAGCCGCATTCTCACCACCCATGTCGGCAGCCTGATCCGCCCGCCGGCCTTGCAAGACTTCCTGCGCGCGAAACAGGGCGGCAAGCCATACGACGAGAAGGCCTATCGGGAGTGCCTGACCGACTCGGTTGCCGAAGTGGTGCAGCAGCAGGCGCAGGCCGGCATCGACGTCATCAGCGACGGCGAGTTCGGCAAGTCGATCAGCTGGGCGCAATACGCGCTCACGCGACTCTCAGGCTTCGAGCGGCGGCCGATCAAAAACGAGGCGGCCAACCCGTTCAAGCGCGGCGCCGACCGCACACGCTTTGCCGAATTCTACGCCGAGCTCGACGCCAAGGAAGGCGTCGCCACCACCAGCGAAGCCATCTGCGTCGGCCCCATCGAATACACCGGGCAGGGCGAGCTGCAGCGAGACATCGACAACTTCAAGGCCGCGCTGAAGAACGTCAAGATCGAGGAGGCCTTTCTGCCGGTGGCGGCGCCGGCCAGCGTCATCCCCGACCGCAAGAATGAATACTACAAGAGCGACGAGGAATTGCAGACGGCCATCGCCGCCGCCATGCGCACCGAATACAAGACCATTATCGACGCCGGTTTCCTGCTGCAGCTCGACGACGCCCGCAGCGCCGTCACCTATGACCGCATGGTGCCGCCGGCGAGCTTTGCCGACTACAAGCGCTGGCTGGAAAAGCAGATCGACATCATGAACCATGCCATCGAAGGGCTGCCGGCCGATCGTATCCGCTATCACATCTGCTGGGGAAGTTGGCCTGGCCCGCATACCAGCGACGTGCCGCTGAAAGATATCGTCGACGTGGTGCTGAAGGCCAAGGTCGGCGCCTTTGTGATCGAAGGCGCCAATCCGCGTCACGAGCACGAATGGCAGGTGTGGAAGAACGCCAAGCTCGGGCCCGGCCAGATTCTTATCCCCGGCGTCATCAGCCACGCCACCAATGTGGTCGAGCATCCCGAGTTGGTGGCCGAGCGCATCGTGCGGCTCGCTAAGATCGTGGGCCGCGAGAACGTCATCGCCGGCACCGATTGCGGTTTCGCGCAGGGGCCGTTCTATCGCCGCGTGCATCCTTCGATTCAATGGGCGAAGCTTCAGGCGCTGGCCGAGGGCGCCCGGATTGCCAGCAAGGAACTCTGGTCCTAGCATCACTGTCGAGAGAGCAATTCGCCAGCCGGAGCCAGCGCCATGAACGTCAACGCTTCTGCCGCCAAGGGCCTCGCCATTCCGTTCGATCACGCCCGTCTCGACCGGCTGATGGACGCGGCCGGCATCGACGTGCTGCTCGCCACCTCCAAGCATAACGTTCAGTATCTGCTCGGCGGCCACCGCGCCAATTTCTTCGACTACATGGACGCCACCGGCATCACCCGTTATTTGCCGGTTTTCGTCTATGCCAAGGGCGCACCGGAGAAGGCGGCCTATGTCGGCCATCGCCTCGAAGGCTTCCAGCACCAGGCCAAGCCGCTGTGGACGCCGGTGACCGACACCTCGTCAAATGGTTCGGTCGACGCCATGCAGAAGGCGGTCGATCATATGAAGAAAGCCGGCCTGACGCCGAAGCGCATCGCCACCGAATTTGGCTTTCTGCCCTACGATGCCTCGAAAGTGTTGCGCGCCGCATTTCCCGACGCCGACTGGGTGGACGCGCTCTATGTGATGGAGCGCCAGCGCCTGGTGAAATCGCCCGCGGAACTGAAGAAACTGAAATATGCCTCCGAAGCCGTGATCGAGGCGATGCTGGCAACCATTGCCAAGAGCGCGCCCGGCTCGACCAAGGCCGAGGTGGTGGAGACGCTACGCAAGGAAGAGACTTTGCGCGGGCTCAATTTCGAATATTGCTTGATCACCTGCGGCTTGAGTTTCAACCGCGCGCCCTCCGAGCAGAAATGGCAGCAGGGCGAGATCATGTCGCTCGATAGCGGCGGCAACTTTCACGGCTATATCGGCGACGTTTGCCGCATGGCGATCCAGGGCGAGCCGGATGCCGAGCTGGAAGATCTGCTGGCGGTTATCGACGACATTCAGCACGCAGCCTTCAAGGCCATGCGCCCGGGCGCCATGGGCTCCGACATCTACGCCGCCGCCGAGCCGCTGGTGGCTAAATCCAAGCACCACAATCAGATGGAATTCCTTGCCCACGGGATGGGCATGGTCAGCCACGAGGCGCCGCGCCTGACCGACCGTGGGCCGGTGCCTTATCCGGCCGACGATGCCGGGTTGCCGCTGGAAGCCGGCATGGTGGTGTCGGTGGAGACCACGCTCAAGCATCCCAGCCGCGGCTTCATCAAGCTCGAGGATACCACGGTGGTCACGCCCACCGGCCACGAAGTCTACGGCGAAGGCGCGCGCGGCTGGAACAAGGCGGGAAGCACGGCCTGACAAGGCCCCGGAAGTCGAGCCGATAAGAACGGGGGAGGGGCGATTTGGCCGAGATCGTGGGCGCGCTCGGCGTGCCGCATACGCCGTTTTTTCCATTCTTTGTCGAGCGCGACGGGCCGGACTGCGAAACCGCCCGCTATTTTGCGCACCTGCGCGCCGAGCTGGAAGCGCTCAAGCCCGACGTGCTGCTGATGTTCGACACCGACCATCTCAACACGTTCTTCTTCGACAACCTGCCGATCTTCGCCATCGGCGTGACCGACCAGTTCACCGGCGCCTGCGACGAGGTGCGCGCGACGCCCATCTATACGGTCAAGTCGCATCCCGCGCTGGCCGCTCATGTGCAGCAGGCTTGCGTCGCTGCCGGCTTCGATCCGGCGGTTTCCCAAAAATTTGCCGTCGATCATTCGGTGATCGTGCCGCTGCATTTCATCACGCCGCAGATGCAGATTCCGGTCATCCCGTTCTGGATCAGCGGCCATGTGCCGCCGCTGCCGTCGGCACGCCGCTGCCATGATCTTGGTCGCGCGGTGCGGCGCGCTGTTGAAAGCTTCCCCGAAAGCTTGCGCGTCGTGACCATGGGCAGCGGCAGCATTTCGCTCGAGGTCTGGGGCCCGCGGCTGCGGATCGGCTTCGGCGACGGCGTGCCGGACCCCGATTGGGTGACGCGGGTCTGCGGCCTCATGGAGAGGGGTGACGTCGAGACGCTGATTAAGGAATCGACGCTGGAAAAATTCCAGGCCGCCGGCAACGTCGCCGGCGAATTGCTCAACTGGATCGCCATGCTCGGCACCATCGATGCCAAACCCGCCAAGTCCGTGACGCCGCAGATGCCCAACGGCCACGCCTACGCCGTGTGGTGCTGACCCAAGGACCAACAATGTCGATTTACAACGTGAACTATCTCTTGCGCGAATTGCTGCGCGACCATGCTTTCCGGGCGGCGATGAAGGACAATCCCGCCGAAGTGCTCAAGCAATGCGACATCACCGATGAGGAGCGCAAGCTGCTGCTGGCGGGCGACGTCGGCGGCCTGCACCGGCTCGGCGTCAACGACTTCCTGATGGGCTACCTGCCGCGCTTCGGCGTCTGCGGGCTCGATCCGAAAAGCTACGGCGAGCGCATCTCCAAGGAAACGCCGCAGGCAAAATAGACTAGCGCCCTAAATTGTGCCGGTCGGCCTCGGCCGCCAGCGCATGTAGCGCCTCGGAAATCGTCACCGGATAATTAAAGTCATCGAGCCGCCGAAGCGGCTCCGGCAGTCGCTTGAGATCGGCTGCCGCGCGCTCGCGGATTTGCGCCAGCGTGGGCGCGGGCGCGAGCCGTTTGCCGCCGCGCATCACTTGTACAATGACCGTTTCGCCCGGCTGCTTGTCGCTCTCGACCGACAGAATATCGCCGCGCATGCGCCCGTCCGCATCGTAGGCGCGCCACACCTGCTTGCGCCCCGGCCAGGTGGCCTTGCCTTCCGACAATTTGCGGCGCGGGATGCCGGCATATTCCTGCAGCTTGTAGGCGCAGTCGAGCGCCGGCGCGTCGGTCGACACGTCGAGACTGACGCCGATGCCGTAGCCGTCGATCGGCGCCTTCTCCTTCATCATCACCTGCAGCACGTCCTCGTTGACGCCGCCGCTCACCAGGATGATCACGTCCTTGAGCCCGCCCTCATCGAAGATGCTGCGCACTTTCTTGGACATGACGACGAGGTCGCCTGAGTCGATGCGAACGCCGCGGATGAGGATGCCGTCTTTCTTCAGTTTCGGGTAAAGCTCGACCACTTTGCGCGCGCCGGCTTCGGTATCGTAGGTGTCGATCAGCAGAACGACGCCCTCGGGCCGCGTGCGCGCGAAATCCTCGAACGCTTGTTTCTCGTTGTCGTGCACCTGCACGTAAGAATGCGCCATGGTGCCGACCACCGGAATGCCGTAACGCGGGCCGGCCAGCACATTGGCGGCGCCGGCAAAGCCGGCGATATAGCTCGCCCGCGCGGAGAACAGCCCGGCCTCGGCGCCGTGCGCGGTGCGCAATCCGAAATCCGACAGCGCCTTGCCTGGCGCCGCCAGCACCATGCGTGCCGCTTTCGAAGCGATCAGCGTCTGGTAATGCATGATGTTGATCAGCCGCGACTCCACCAGCTGGGCCTGCGGCAGCGGCGCGGTGATGCGCAGCAGCGGTTCGTTGGTGAAACAGACGGTGCCTTCCGGTATGGCGTGCACGTCGCCGGTGAAGCGGAAGCCTTGGAGAAAATCGATAAGGTTGTCGCGGAACCGGCCGGTGCCCTTGAGCCAGGCGATCTCGGCGTCCGAGTAATGCAGCGTCTCCAGATAGCCGAGGGCGTCCTCAAGACCGGCCGCCAGCAGAAAACAGCGCCGCGCCGGCAGCTTGCGCACGAAGAACTCGAACACCGCCTCATTGTTCTCAGCCTTGTCCAGATAGGCCTGGACCATGTTGAGCTCGTAGAGGTCGGTGGTGAGCGGGCTGGTGGAGGGGGTCATTGTCGAGGGAGTCATGACACGGTGGCCGGCTTACTGCGATCGAACCGAGGGACGCAAACTGGCACTGCCTCGAAATCGAAAAAAGCGTGGCTCCCCGGGCCGGATTCGAACCAGCGACCAACCGGTTAACAGACAAGAGCCGATCGCAAAACTACTAGAACTTATCGGTGAATAACGTCAAGTAACCGGCTGGTGCCAGTTGCTAATTCAGCTCAACAGCGCAAACTGAATAAGCCTAGGACAAAGTGGGATCAACAAGGATCCTGTTGCCCTTGGGTTGCCCCGGAAAAAAACTCCATGCCGAAACGCACGCTCACCGAGCGCTATTTGGATTCGCTAAGGCGCAAGCCGGCGCTTCCCGGAAAACGGTACGACGTGATGGATGCTGTCGTGCCCGGATTTGGAGTCCGTGTGTCAGACAAGAGGCGGCTGACGTTTGTCTTGGTTGGCCGATTCCCGGGCAAGCCTCACCCCACACGAAGAGCGATAGGCGAGTTCGGGAAAATCGGTCTCAAGGAGGCCCGCAGGAAAGCTCACCAGTGGCTTAAATGGATCGGGGAGGGGGTCGACCCTGCCCGCGAGGAGAAAGCCGCTTATCAGACAAATCTGGCGAAATATGAGAATACCTTGGCCGCAGTTGCCGAGGACTACATCCGGCTTGAGCTCATCGGGCCAGATCCCCGCCACCCCAGACAGCGCAAAGCCCGGGAAGTGGAGAGGGTTATCAGGACAATATTCATGCCGCTCTGGAGCGGTCGTCCAATTACTGAGATAGGGCGGCGGGACATACTCGCTCTGGTCGAAGCGGTCAGGGACCACGGAACAGTGGCGGCGCTCATCGCGCAGGGCGTTCGCGCAAACGGCGGCAAGGAAAATAAACGGATCCGCGGCGCCGCGCCCAGCCAGGCGCGAAACCTGCTCGGCCATGCAAAAACACTGTTCAGCTTTGCTGTCGAGAGAGGGACCTATGGGCTTGATGCATCGCCCTGTGATCATCTGCGCACGGTGAGGATTTTGGGGGACAAGGCTGCACGCGATCGGATTCTAAGCGACGCGGAGGTCTTTGCATTTTGGCGTGCCGCAAGCTGGCTGTCGTATCCCTATGGTCCTCTTTATCGACTTCTCGCGCTTACCGGGCTGCGGCTAAATGAAGTAGCAGACGCGACGTGGTCCGAGTTCGACATAGAGAATGAGCGGTGGACGATCCCGGCTTTCAGGATGAAAGGAAAGAACACCAGAGCGCGGCCGCACGTAGTACCTCTGACCGCCGATATTCTCGCGCTGCTGGCGTCGTTGCCGCGCTTTGGTCAGGGGAACTATTTATTTTCAACAACTTTCGGCAAGACACCAGTCTGGGTCACTAACAAGGTCAAGCGACGACTTGATGGGCGCATGCTGCGAACGCTGCGCGCGTTGAGCCGACTGCGCGGCGGCGATGCTGCCGCCGTAAAGCTCGAGCCTTGGCAAAACCACGACCTGCGGCGGACGCTCCGCAGCGGGTTGTCAGCCCTGCGGATCCACTCCGACGTTGCGGAGGCGCTGCTTGCGCACGCAAAGCCAGGAATCCGTGGCGTCTATGATCGTTACGACCTGTACGGTGAAAAGAAAGATGCTTTGGAGCGTTGGGGAGCGCAGATACGTATTTTATCAGCGCCGCCACGCTTCAACGTAATTCCGATTCGGGGGGTGCGGGCGTAAATGCCAAAGCATCCAAGTTTCGAAGAATTTCTTTCGGTGATCTACCACCCAGGCATCCAGAACCAGGCTTCGTTCTACGCATGGGAGGATTCGAAAAACCCCTATTACGTATGGGAGGTAATCTATTGCTGTGCCAAACACCAAATGCCATTGCCAGATTGGGTTCTTGATTATCTAGCAAATTGTGCGTCACGAATGATGTCGGACGAGGCTAAGCAGTCGCATGACGTGCGAAAAGCGCTCCCGTCGATACTAGGTTTCCCGACCAAGAAAGGCCCCGGTAATCTTCTGGACCCAGCGAGCGATGAACCTGAGGAAATTCCAACATTTGCGCTACGTTTTGCCATTGAGCTCGAGCGAGGACATACTCCCATTCGGGCCATGAGAAACGCTACTGTAGTTCTTCCCGCCTCAGAAGCCGAAAGGGATGAAAAAACGCTCTGGACCTGGCTCAAAAAGTATTACGGCCTGACTAACGTGTCTCGCATTACGGCTGCCGAGTGGAAATTCGTCGCACGAGCGCATCACACACACTTCTATCACTTTATTTTGGAAAAATTTAGCGAAATCAATTCGTGACACCGGGGGCTGAGCTCGCTGCTCAAAGGTTATCCGCTCGGGTTGATTTATTTCAACAAAGTGGGCGAGGACAAGTTCGAGGTGCTGGACGGCCAGCAGCGCATCACCAGTGTTGGACGGTTCGTTACGAAAAAGTTTGCGATCATGGATAACGGCAATCCGAAGAACTTCGACAGCCTGCCCGCCGACCAACAAGCCAAGATCCGGAACTCGAATTTGCTTATCTACGAGTGCGAGGGCACGGAGACGGAGATCAAGCAATGGTTTGAGACCATCAACATCGCAGGCGTGCCTCTCAATTCCCAAGAGCTGTTGAACGCTATCTACTCCGGACCGTTCGTGACGCTTGCCAAGGCCGAGTTCAGTAACAGCCAGAACGCGAACATCCAGAAATGGAGCGCGTACATCAAGGGCAGCGCAAACCGGCAGGACTTCCTTGAGCGGGCGCTGGAGTGGATTAGCAGGGGCGATATTGGCGGCTACATGAGCGGCCATCGCACTAAAGGCGACATCAATGAGCTGAAAAACTACTTCAACGGCGTAATCGACTGGGCGTCGAGCGTGTTCACAGATGTTGAGAAGGAGATGCAGGGGCTGGAGTGGGGACGGCTCTACGAGCAATACCACTCCAAGTCATATGATCCGGCCAAAGTTTCTGCTGACGTCAAGCGGCTTTTTGGCGACCCGTACATAAAGAACCGTCGCGGCGTTTTCGAATACATTCTCGGCGGCCTTCAGGATTCGAAGCTCCTGGATGTACGGGTGTTCGACGAAGCGACCAAGAAGTCCGTCTACGCCAAGCAAACCACAGCTGCCGAAGCCAATAGCACATCAAATTGTCCGCTCTGCGCAGTCGGCCATGCTGCCAACAAGAACAAGATATGGAAGTTCGCCGAAATGGACGCGGACCACGTTTCGGCATGTGTCTTTGCCCCCTAAAACTGAGCCACTATCGTTGTGCCAGTGGGAGGGTTTGG
>CAYLMY010000019.1:21236-27352 GCA_964384635.1 uncultured Undibacter sp. | reverse complement strand
AAGCAAAGATGGACTTCTCCGATCTATACAATTCCCGCGACCCTAGAAATTATTTTAAATACTTAGGACAACTTGATTATATTATCCCTCATCTTGCGCAACCGATCTTCGGCCAGTTGATCCGCGCGCGCCAGGAGCTGCAGGACGAACCGGTCACCGTGCTCGACCTCGGCTGCTCCTACGCCATCAACGGCGCGCTGATGAAATACGCGCTCGACTACGAGGCGCTGCGCCAGCGCTACACCGCGCCGTCTCTGCAGACCCTGAGCAGCGAGGAGCTGCTCGAGCTCGACCGCCACTTCTACCGCGCTTGGCCGCGGCACGAGGGCGTGCGGGTGATCGGTCTCGACATTTCCGAGAACGCCATCCGCTATGGTGAAAAGTGCGGCCTGCTCGACCGCGGCCTCGCCATCGATCTGGAGAACCGCGACCTGACGCCGGACGAGGCCGCCGATCTCGCCGACGTCGACATCATCGTGTCGACCGGCTGCGTCGGCTACGTGACCGCCAAGACCTTCGCGCGCGTGATGAAGGCCAGCCGCCGCGGCCGCACGCCGTGGGTCGCCTCCTTCGTGCTGCGCATGTTCCCGTTCGACGAGATCGAGAAGACGCTCGATGCCTACGGCCTGGTGACCGAGCCCTACGAGGGCGCCACCTTCGTGCAGCGCCGCTTCGCCAACCGCGAGGAAATGGAAGCGGCGATCCGGGCGGTGGAAGCGCGCGGGCTCGACGCCGACGGTCACGAGACCGAAGGCCTCTACCACGCCAATCTCTTCATCTCCCGCCCGGCCGAGGAGATCGAGCGCTGCCCGATCCAGAAGCTGGTGAGCGTGGTCAGCGGCGCCAACAAGCTCTGGCCGGTGGGCGCCAATGTGCTCGGCAGCTTCGGGCCGGCGGCGCTGCGGCGCGCCCGCGCGGGGCAGCCGCAATTAGCGCAAGTCGCGTCGTCTTAACGGCGACCGTCGCACCGCCGAAAACGAAAACGCGCCGCCCGCGTCACGCGGGCAGCGCGTCCGATGTAACCGGTAGCTAGCGCGGCGCCAGCAGCATCACCATCTGGCGGCCTTCGAACCGCGGCTCCGATTCGATCTTGGCGATCGGCGCGGTGTCTTGCTTCACGCGGTTGAGCAATTTGTAGCCGAGTTCTTGGTGCGCCATTTCGCGGCCGCGGAAGCGCAAGGTGATCTTGACCTTGTCGCCTTCCTCGAAGAAACGCTTCATCGAGCGCATCTTCACGTCGTAATCGTGGTCGTCGATCATCGGCCGGAGCTTGATCTCCTTGATCTCGACGACTTTCTGCTTTTTGCGGGCTTCGGCCGCCTTCTTCTGGGCCTGGAATTTGTATTTTCCGAAGTCCAGGATTTTGCAGACCGGCGGGGTCGAATTGGGAGAAATCTCCACCAGATCGAGCCCAGCCGCTTCCGCCATGCTCATGGCGGTCTGGAAATCGACGACCCCTTTGTTGTCGCCGGTATTATCGATCAGCTGAACCTCTTGGGCGCGGATCTCCTCGTTGATGCGCGGGCCGTCCTTGGCGGCGGGCAGCGCGGACTTCATCGGACGACGAATGGCTTTGCTCTCCTCATGCTGTTGCAACGTGGCCTGAAGGTGTTGGCACACCTCGGCTAACGAAAGATTGGTAGAAACGGCGAATAAGTCAACGCGGTTCGTGCCGGATTAACGGCAGAAATGCGGGAAACCGCGGCCAAATCGTTCAAATTCCTCTAATTTTGTCGGACGCGCGCGTCCAAACCCGGGGCCTCGCCAGGCCGACCGGCGATCTCGCGGTAAAGCTGCAGCGTCTGTTCGGCAACCACGGCCGTGTTGAAATGGCCGAGCACCCAGTCGCGGCCGCGCGCACCGATGGTCGCGCGGGTGGGTTCCGGCATGGAGAACACCCGCAGCAGCGCCGCGGTCAGCGCCGCGTCATCGCCGGACTGGAAACGCAGGCCGGTGATGCGGTTCTCGGGCACCGCCGGCGCCGTCAGCACCACTTCGGGCCCGGCGGCGAGTTCGGACACCAGCACCGGCCGCGCCATCGCCTGTGCCTCCAGGATCGCGCGTTGCAAGCCTTCCGGCTGCACCGCCGCCGACACCACCACCGAGGCCACGGCGTAAGCCGCCGGCATGTCGGCGACCGGTGCCGCCATGCGGATGACGTCCATGGTGCCGGTTGCCAGCACCAGATCCCAGAGCTCGCCGGTGTAGCGCGTTCGGCCGCGGTCCTCGCCGACGAAGACGCAGAGAAAATCCTTCAGCCCCATGTCTTTCAGCCGCTTTACCGCCCGCACCACCACGTGATGACCTTTGCGCCTTAGAATGCGGCCGGTGATCAGGATGACCTTGGTGTCGGGCTTGACGCCCCAGGCGCGGCGCATTGTCTCGACCCGCGCGTGCGAAACGCTTACCGGGTCGAAGCGTTCGAAGGCGATGCTGGTCGGCACTACCGCGATGCGCTCCCATGGCGTGCCGTAGCGGTCGTGGATCAGCTGCGCGATCTGTTCGCTCAGCGCCACCACGCGGTCGCCACGCGCCATGATGCCGTTGTACAGGTGCTTGAAGATATTCTGCTCACGGAAGCCCTTGTACCAGCTGGTGACGAAGGGAATGCCGGAGAGCCGCGCGGCCATGAACGCGCTCCAGGCGGCGGCGCGGCCGAGCGCATGAATGGCGTCGCACTTACGCTCGCGTGCGAGCCGGATCAGCACGGCGGTATTGCGCAACATCACCATCGGATTGTTGCTGGCGAGGTCGAGCGCCACGAATTCGCCGCCGGCCGCGGTGATGTCGGCGACCATACGGCCGGCGCGCGAAGCGACGATGGCCCGGTTGCCTGATTCGGTGAGCATGCGCGTGAGCTCGACCGCGCCGGCATCAGCGGCGCCGACGTCGAGGCTGGGGACCACGATCAGCACGGTGATCGGATCGCGCGTCTCTGTCGCGGCCGGCTCTGCGCGCCCGGCGGGGACGGCACGCGCATTAGCCGCGGGGCGCTGTTCGGCGGCCGGAAAATCGGAGGCAGGCAAGCTCGACATTGACGTTAGTGTCTCACCAATCCCATGTTTTACATATGTTATGCTGAAATGCGCCCGGAAAGTGTGATGGCCATCACGTGTCGCGGGCGAGCAGCGACGTATAGACCCCGCGAATGGCTTCGGCAACGCTTTGGGGGGAAAACATGAATTCGGCGAATTGCCGCGCGCGCGCGCCCAGCGCCTCATAGGCGGTGACGTCGAGCGCAAGCGCGGCACCGACCGCACGCGCGAGCTCGCCGACATTGCCCGGCCGCACCAGCCAGCCGGTGCGCAATTCATCGCGCATGCGCGGCGGGCACAGCAGATTCTCCGGCAGCACCCCGACCGTGGTGGCAACGAGCGGCCGGCCCATGGCCTGCGCCTCGGCCGCAGCCCTTCCCGACAGCGGCGGCTCGAGCGAGGGTACCACCACCACGTCGGCGGCGGCCAGCGCCGCCGGGATGTCGGCGCAATGGCCGACGAAGCGGCAGAGCGTGTCGATGCCGTGCAGGCGCGCCTGGCGGCGGACGCTACGTGCATAGCGCGGGTGGCTGAGATCCTCGCCGGCGAACACGAAGACGATATTGCGGTCGCCGCCGCCGACGATCAGCCGCGCGGCGTCGATCATGCTCATCTGCCCGTTCCAGGGCGCCACGCGGCCCGGCACCAGCACCACCCTCATGTCCGGCAGCACGCCCCAGACGCGGCGCAATGCGGCGATGCGGTCGGCGCTCACCGCCGCCGGGCTGAAGCTGGCGGTGTCGACCGCGCGCGGGATCACGGTGATACGGTCGGGCTTAAGCTTGTAGCGCTCGATCATCGCGCGCGAGACGTAAGCCGAAGGCGCGATCACGCGGTCGCCGCGCGCGAGCGATGAGCGCAGCATATTGCCGACATAGGAGTGCCCCGGCAGCCGGTCGGGAAACGACGTCACCAGATATACCGGTTGCTTGTGCGTGGCGGCGAGTGCGCTCCAAGCCGCGCCCGCACTCTGCGCGTGCACGATGTCGACGCGCTCGCTGGCGATCAGTTTGGTGAGCGCGCGGGTGTTGCGCAGAATGCGCAACGGATTGAGCGTGTCGTTCGGCATCCGCACGAACTCCCCGCCGAAAGTGCGCAATTCGCCGACCAGCGTTCCTTCATCGCCGGCAACGATGGCGCGGGCGCCGGCCTGCAGCAAAGTGAGCGCGATGTCGACCGCGGTATTGCCGCTCGGGCCGTCGCGCAGGCTCGGCACAACCTGCAAGATGGTGGCGCCGGCGAGCGAGCGCGGACGCGCGGCGCTCATCGCTTCCCCCTTGCACTCGCAGGCCGCTTGCGGCGAAAACGGGTGGGACGGTGCATTCTGAATCTGAGCCGATCGCGCATGAGCGAAGCCCGCCTGACCTCCCTGACGATAGAATCGCCGCCGCCAAAGCGGACCATCGCCGTGCGCGCGCGCGAGGGCAAGAGCCCCGGCCTGTTCTGGCTCGGCGGCTTCAAGTCCGACATGAAGGGCACCAAGGCCGAGGCGCTCGACCGATGGGCCGCCGGCGAGGGCCGCGCGTCCTTGCGGTTCGATTATTCCGGCCACGGCGAATCGGGCGGCGCCTTCATGGACGGCACCATCAGCCGTTGGCTGGAGGAGAGCGTGGCGGTGTACCGCCGCTTCGCCAAGGGCCCGCAAGTGGTGATCGGCTCGTCCATGGGCGGCTGGCTGGCGCTGCTGCTGGCGCGGCGCCTGGCTGATCTGAAAGGCGCGGCGCCGATCGCCGGCATGGTGTTGATCGCGCCGGCGGTGGACTTCACCGAGGCGCTGATGTGGCAGCAGTTTTCGGACGCCATCAAGCGCAAGATCAAGGAGAAGGGCCTCTGGATGCGGCCGTCCGAATATGGCGAGGCGCCCTTTCCGATCACCAAGGGGCTGATCGAGGACGGGCGCAATCATTTGTTGCTCGGCGGCCTGATCGAGACCGGCAGCCCGGTGCACATTTTGCAGGGTGTCAACGACCCCGACGTGCCGTGGCGGCACGCGGTCGAACTGGTCTCGCGCTTTGCGCGCGACGACGTGGTGCTGACGCTGGTCAAGGACGGCGATCACCGGTTGTCGCGCCCGGAGGACATCGAGCGGCTGATCGCGGCGGTGCGGGAGTTTTGACGCCCCGGCCGTCGTTCCCCGCGAAGGCGGGGAACCCAGTACTCACTGAGCTGGCGGATTAAATGTAGACAGGGGTTACTGGATCACCAGCTTTCGCGGGTGATGACACTAAGAGAGAGCCGCGCGCCATTCGTCTTGCACGGTCGCATCGGCCTCGTTGTGCTGCTTGGCCATGGCGCTGAGCTGGTCGCGCGGCACCAGCCGCGACAGCGCCCACACCGCGGCGCCGCGCACCAGAGGCGAAACGTCGTCGAGCAGGCGCCCGGCTTCAGGCGCGAGTGCGGTATCGCCCGAATTGCCGATCGCGATCAGCACATTCCTGACGAAACGATCCCGCCCGGTGCGCTTGATCGCGGTCTTGGCGAACAGCTTACGGAATTGCGCATCGTCGAGCCGAGCCAACTCGGCGAGCGCCGGCGCGCACAACGCCTCGCGCGCGGCCAGTTTCATCTCGCGCCCCTGCACCGCGAACTTGTTCCACGGGCAGACGGCAAGACAATCGTCGCAACCGTAAATGCGGTTGCCCATCATTGGGCGCAATTCGCGCGGGATCGGGCCCTTGTGCTCGATGGTCAGATAGGAAATGCAGCGCCGCGCATCGAGACGGTAGGGCACGGGAAATGCCGCGGTCGGGCAGACGTCGAGACAGGCGCGGCAGCTACCGCAGGCGTCGGTTTCCGCGCTGTCAGCCGGCAGATCGAGCGTGCTGAAGATCGCGCCGAGAAACAGCCAAGACCCAAATTGGCGCGACACCAAATTGGTGTGCTTGCCTTGCCAGCCGAGGGAGGCAGCAGCGGCCAGCGGCTTTTCCATCACCGCCGCGGTATCGACGAAAACTTTCACGTCGCCGCCGGCGTTGTCGGTGAGCCAGCGCGCCAGTTGCTTCAGCCGCGGCTTGATCAGTTCGTGATAGTCGTCGCCTTGCGCATAGACCGAGATGGCGCCGCGCGTGCGCTCTTTCAGGA
>CAYLMY010000019.1:4027-21136 GCA_964384635.1 uncultured Undibacter sp. | reverse complement strand
TTGATCTGCCTGGGCTCTAGAAGTCGAGGTCGGCGTAGCTCTTGGCCGGCGGCAGGCCGGCCAGCGTGTCGGCCAGCAGCGGACGGAATGCGGGCCGCGACTTCACCCGCGCGTACCAGTGTTTGGCGGCTTCGTTTTCGTTCCACGGCACTTCGCCCAGATAATCGGCGACCGACAAATGCGCGGCGGCAGCCAGATCGGCGAGAGAAAGCCGCTCGCCGGCGAGCCAATCGCGCGTGCGCACCAGCCAGCCGAGATAGGCCATATGATAGCGGATATTGTGGCGCGCCGCGCGCAACGCATCGGTATCGGGCGGCCCGCCGCCCTGTTCCGCCGTCATATAGCGCTTGAACACGCGTTCATTCACCAGCGGGCTGCTGACTTCGGCATGGAACTTGTCGTTGTACCAGTGCGCCAGCCGCCGTACCTCGACCCGCTCCTCGGCCGCGGCCGGCAGCAATCGACCGTCTGCTTCCGACGGCGCCCGCGTCTCCTCAATATATTCGGCGATGATGGCGGCGCTTGGGACCGCCGGTTGGCCGTCCGCCACCAGCACGGGAAGTTCGCCGGCCGGATTGAGAGCCAAGAATTCCTCGCGCCGTTCCCAGAAGCGCTCCTCGACCAGCTTCGCCGCAATGCCGTATTCGCCCAGGATCAGGCGCACATAGCGCGAATGCGGGCAGAGCGGATGATGCAGCAAACTGAGCATTATGGGCCGGTCGATTGCAGCGGCGTTAGCCGCCTGGGCGGGAATCGAGGTCGCACTATAGAAAGCCACAAACGTCTAGCAACCTGTTGACCGCCGCGCCTTTTTCATTGCTCGGGCGGCAGCGTTGCGCCACAAGCGCGGAGGCGACGCCCCCGCCCGGACCCATTTCATGGACATCATCGCTATCAAGACCGCCATCGTCGGCATGACCATGGCCCATATCGACCTGATCAAGGCGGCGGTGCTCGGGATCGTCGAGGGCCTGACCGAATATCTGCCGGTGTCCTCGACTGGCCACCTGTTGCTGATGGAGCAGTTGCTGGGCTGGGGCGACGACGCCTTCGGCAAGTCGTTCGCTATTCTCATTCAACTCGGCGCCATCCTGGCGCTGCTCACCATCTATTTCGGCCGGCTGTGGGCGCTGGCGAAAAACATGTTCACCGACTGGGCGGCGACGCGCTTCATCATCGGCGTGCTCATCGCCTTCCTGCCGGCGGCGGTGATCGGGGCGCTGGCCTATCACGTCATCAAGGAGACGCTGTTCGACGTGCGCATTGTCTGCATATCGCTCATCGTCGGCGGCTTCATCCTGCTCGGCGTCGACCGTCTCAACCTGAAGCCGCGCTATCACGAATCGACCGGCTTTCCGTTGCCGATGTATTTCGGTATCGGCATGATCCAGTGCCTGTCCATGGTCCCCGGCGTGTCGCGCGCCGGCGCCACTATCGTCGGCGCCATGATGTTCGGCGCCGACCGCCGCTCGGCGGCCGAGTTCTCGTTCTGGCTGGCGATGCCGACCATGGTCGGCGCCTTCGCCTATGAGGCGTTCAAGAACCGCGCCGATCTTGCACACGGCGACTTGACCGCGGTCGCGGTCGGCTTCGTGTTCTCGTTCATCTTCGGCTGGATCGTGGTGAAGACGTTCCTGCGCTACGTGCAGCGCCACACCTTCGCGCTGTTCGCCTGGTGGCGCATCGTGGTCGGCGCCCTCGGCATCTACGCAATTTATTTTATGTGACGAAGCATCACGCGACTCGGCTGCGGAACTGGCCGGCCTTGCGGAAACGCCAAAGATAGCTCGGCACGATCGCCTCGATCAGCTCCGGCTCGATGCCGAGACCTTGCAGCGTGCGCCCTTCGGCAATCGCGGCTTCCGACACCACATTGTCCACGCGCAGCAGCTCGACCTGGTCCGGCGTGAGCAGCGGCGTCGGCATGAATTGCAAGAACATCGCCTGCAGTTTGGCGACGAAGAACGGCAACGGCACCAGCAGCCGTTTGCGCTCGATGGTCGCCAGCACATATTGCATGAGCTCTTTGAAGCTGCGCACCTCCGGCCCGCCCAGTTCGTAGGTCGTGCCGGCGCGCGCATTGCCGGCAACAGCGATTGCGATGGCGGCGGCGACGTCGCCGACGAACACCGGCTGGAAGCGGGTCTTGCCGCCGCCGATCAGCGGCAGCGCCGGCGACAGCCGCGCCATCGCCGCGAAGCGGTTGAAGAAGTCGTCCTCTGGTCCGAACAAGATCGACGGCCGCATGATGTTGGCGGTCGGCTGCGCCGACAGCACCAGCCGCTCGGCGGCGGCCTTCGAGCGGGCGTAACGCGAGGGCGAGTTCTCGTCGGCGCCGATGGCGGAGACATGCACCAGGCGCGCGCCATGCGCGTTGGCAGCGAGCGCCACCTGCTCGGCGCCGACGGTGTGGACCGTGTCGAAGCGCTGGCGGCCGCGCTCGAACAGGATGGCGACCAGGTTGATCAGCACATGGGCGTCGCGCGCCGCCGCCTCTACCGAGGCGCCGTTGCGGATATTGGCTTGTACGGCATGGATCTGGCCGACCTTGCCGAGCGGCTGCAGGTGGCCCGCAAGCTCGGGCCGGCGCACCGCCACCCGGATGCGGTAGTCGCGTTTGGCGAGCGCCCGCACCACGTGGCGGCCGAGGAAGCCGGAGCCGCCATAGATGGTGATGAGGGTATCGCTGTTGCTGCGGGCGGTCATTGCGGCTCGTGGGGCGCGGGAGCGGCCTTGCTAGCGGGCAATAACAGGATCGGCCGGGGGCTGTACAGGGGCGCCGAGGCTGAATTTGGCCTTCAATTGACAAGCCGAAAGCGGCTCAATACCTAGTCGAAACGAGCCCAGGTGGCGGAATTGGTAGACGCACTAGTTTCAGGTACTAGCGGTGAAAGCCGTGGAGGTTCGAGTCCTCTCCTGGGCACCACCATCCCGCCGCATGATCCCGAAAAGTGGGAGCCGGTTTTCGGACAAGATCACGCGCACATGAGCTGGAACGCCTGAATGACCATCCGCCTGCACCGCGGCGATCTGCCGGACCTCAGCGCCTACAAAGGCGCGGTGGCGATCGACACCGAGACCATGGGGCTCGACCCCAACCGCGACCGGCTCTGCGTGGTGCAGCTCTCGCCCGGCGACGGCAGTGCCGACGTGGTGCAGATCGCCGCCGGGCAGAAAAAGGCGCCCAATATCGAGCGGCTGCTGGCCGACAAGTCGATCGTCAAGATCTTCCACTATGCCCGGTTCGATCTCGGCGTCCTGGCCAAGAGCTTCGGCGTCATGGCTCAGCCGGTCTATTGCACCAAGATCGCTTCGCGGCTCGCCCGCACCTATACCGACAAGCACGGTCTGAAAGACCTGACGCGCGAAGTGCTCGGCATCGACGTGTCGAAACAGCAGCAATTGTCGGACTGGGGCGCCGACGCGTTGAGCGACGCTCAGGTTTCCTATGCGGCCACCGACGTGCTGCACCTGCATGCCTTGAAGGAACGGCTGGACGCCATGCTGGTGCGCGAAGGCCGCAGCGAACTGGCGGCCGCTTGCTTCCGTTTCCTGCCCGACCGGGTGCGGCTCGATCTGGCCGGCTGGGCAGCCGAGGATATCTTTTCGCATTCCCTTTAAGTCATTGTGTTCCGGGTGGTATTGATTAATCCGGGTATTGACCTGCCGCGTATGGGCCATATTCGCCCGGCATGTTGCGTTGCGGGGCATAGCGTGTTTTCCGAAGCCCCATCCTGGCTGGCATGAACCGTTTGATCTCCGCCCGAACCGATCCGCAGACCGCGCACGCCTATTGGACTATGGGCCGTGGCGACAGCGAGCGTGCCTTTCGCGCCGCCCGCCGGCACAGCCGGCTGGTGCGCGTGCTGCGCATCGCCGTTCCGACCGTGGTGGCGCTTGTGGCCGTCGCCATGTTCCTCGCCACTTATTTCAACCCGCTGCGCATGCTCGCCAAGCTGCCGATCAATATCGGCGATCTGGTCGTGTCCGGCACCAAGATCACCATGGAGAAGCCGCATCTGTCCGGCTTCACCCGCGACTCGCGTGCCTATGAGTTATCCGCGGACGCTGCGGCGCAGGACCTGACCAAGCCGGACATCGTCGAATTGCACAATATCCACGCCAAGATCGAGATGCAGGACAAGGGCACGCTGCAAATGACGGCGGTCACTGGTATCTACAACAACAAAGGCGAGACCCTGAAGCTCGACCGCAACATCGAGCTCAGCTCATCCACCGGCTATGCCGGCCATCTGAGCGAGGCGATGATCGACATCCGCAAGGGCTACGTGGTGTCCAATAAGCCGGTGCAAGTGAAGCTGTTGCAAGGCACGCTCGACGCTAACCGGCTGGAGATCATCGATTCCGGCGACCTGGTACGCTTCGACGGCGGCGTCGCCATGACGTTGATGCTCAACGAGGCCGCCGCCGGCCAAGCCAAGACCGCAGCGCCCGGCCCAGCTGAGAGCACCGGGCAATGACCATGGTCCGCAAGCTCAGCCGGTTGCTGGCGCTCGCCGCCGTGCTGCTCGCCGTTCCGGCGCTGTCGGCGCAGCCGTCGAAAGGGCCGCCCAATGCGCTGCAGGGCTTCTCGCAGAATCGCGACCAGCCGGTGCATATCGAGGCGGCGACGCTGGAAGTGCGCGACAAGGCCAAGGAGGCGACCTTCAGCGGCGACGTGCACGTGACGCAGGGCGACACGAATTTGCGCTGCAAGTCGCTGGTCGTGTTCTACGAGGGCGGTCCCGGCGATGCCGGCAAGACCAAGACCCTGACGGCGGCCAAGCCCGGGCCCGGCGGCGAGCAGCGCATCAAGCGGCTGGAAGCGCGCGGTGGGGTGGTGGTGACCCAGAAGGCGCAGACCGCCAGCGGCAACCTCGGCGTTTTCGACATGAAGACCAATACGGTCACGCTCACCGGTAATGTTGTGATGACGCAAGGCAAAAACGTGCTGCGCGGCGACCGGCTGGTGGTCGACCTGACCAGCGGGGTGTCACGGGTAGAATCCGGCAAGAACGGCCATGGCCGCGTCGAGGGCCTGTTCCAGCCCGGCGCCGCGTCGCCCGACTTGAAGTCCGGTGGCGGTAGCGCACCGTCACTGCCGCCGGCGCCAATGCGGCCGATCCATTGAGCGGCAACCGACACGGAGAGAGCGCGGCCGCCCGCAGCGGCGGGGAATCAGCTAACGTCGCGGTTCCGGCAATGGCGAATGATCGGACCATGCGCCGCGAGGGAACCTGGTGAACATCCTCTCGATGTTTTGGCGTCGTGCGCCTTCGGCTCGCCGGCCGTTATCGCCAGCCGAAGCGTGGCAGCGGCAGGCGGCCGGTGCCCAAGCGCCGGCGCAAACGGCGCGGCAACCCAACGTTCATGCGCAGCCGCAAGTCGTCCAACGTCGCCGCGACGGCGACGGCCGCCAGGCGCAGCGCCATGCCTATCTCGCCGCCCACGGCGTGGAAAAGAGCTTCGCCGGTCGCACCGTGGTCAAGGGCGTCACGCTCTATGTGCGCCGCGGCGAGGCGGTCGGGTTGCTGGGCCCGAACGGCGCCGGCAAGACAACGGTGTTCTACATGATCACCGGCCTGATCAATGCCGACCGCGGACGCATCGAGCTCGACGGCTACGACGTTACCAAGCTGCCGATGTACCAGCGCGCGCGGCTCGGTATCGGCTATCTGCCGCAGGAGGCCTCGATATTCCGGGGCCTCAACGTGGAGGACAATGTCCGCGCGGTGCTGGAAGTAGTGGAGCCGGACCGCCGCCGGCGCGAAGCCGACCTCAACGCGCTGCTGGAGGAATTCAATATCGCACGCCTGCGCAAGACGCCGACCATCGCGCTTTCGGGCGGCGAGCGCCGCCGCGTCGAGATCGCGCGCGCACTGGCGACGCGGCCGAGCTACATGCTGCTCGACGAGCCGTTCGCCGGCATCGACCCCATTGCCGTGGGCGACATCCAGGCGCTGGTGCGGCATCTCACCAACCGCGGCATCGGCGTGCTGGTTACCGACCATAATGTGCGCGAGACGCTGGGCCTGACCGACCGCGCCTACATCATCTATTCGGGCGAAGTGCTGATGGAGGGCCGCGCCGACGACATCGTCAACAATCCGGACGTGCGTCGGCTCTATCTGGGCGAGGAATTCCGGCTTTAGAGGCCGCAGCGGGGGTTATCCCCCACTTCATTCAGTGCCCAATTTTTGTGCAATGCGGCAGTGCGGAATCGCATACCACCGCGCCGCGGAACCTGATATAAACAAATACAAGCAAGAATCGGACCAGTTTCCGCCGGGAAACCTCTATGGCTTTGTCGCAACGACTGGAGTTTCGCCAGACCCAAGCGCTGGTGATGACGCCGCAGCTGATGCAGGCCATCAAGCTGCTGCAACTCTCGAGTCTTGACTTAGCGGCCTATGTGGAGGGCGAGCTCGAGCGCAATCCGCTTCTTGAGCGCAGCGACGACAACGAAGCGCCGGCGGTTGAGCCTGAAGCCACCGCCGCCGAGGGGGCCGCAGGCGACGGCGACGAGGATGCCGCGGCCGCGCCCGACTGGATCGGCGAGGATCTGGAGACCAGCCGCAGCTCTATGGAAGAAGGCCTCGGCACCGAACTCGAAAATGTCTTCCCCGACGATGGCTCGGAGAAGGCCGCTGCCCCCGAGGCGCCGCCACCGGCCTATTCGGAATGGTCGGGTACCGGCTCCGGAGGGAACGACGACGGCTACAATCTGGAAGCCTTCGTTTCGGCCGAGACGACGCTGGCCGATCATCTCGCCGAGCAGATGGCGCTGGCGATTTCCGATCCGGCCGGCCGCATGATCGGTCGCTACCTGATCGACATGGTGGACGAAGCCGGCTACCTCGCCGGTGAGCTTGACGCCGTCGCCGAGAAGCTGGGCGCGCCACTTGCCGACGTCGAGGCGGTGCTCGCCGCGCTGCAGACCCTCGATCCGCCCGGCGTCGGCGCGCGCAACCTCACCGAATGCCTCGCCATCCAGCTCAAAGATCGCGACCGCTTCGATCCGGCCATGCGCGCGCTGGTCGAGCATCTCGACCTGCTGGCCAAGCGCGATCTTGCCGCGTTGCGCCGCTTGTGCGGCGTCAACGAGGAAGATCTCGCCGACATGATCGCGGAAATCCGCAATCTCAATCCCAAGCCCGGTCTCGCCTTCGGCTCCACGACGGTACAGCCGATCGTGCCGGACGTGCTGGTGCGGGCCGCGCCCGACGGCAGCTGGCAGGTGGAGCTCAATTCCGACACGCTGCCGAAAGTGCTCATCAACCAGCGCTATTACGCGCAGGTATCGAAGGGCACGCGCAGCGACAAGGACAAGACCTATCTCGCCGATTGCCTGCAAACCGCCACCTGGCTGGTGCGCGCGCTCGATCAGCGTGCCAAGACCATTCTGAAAGTGTCGAGCGAGATCGTGCGCCAGCAGGACGCCTTTTTCGCCAAGGGCGTGCAGCACCTGCGCCCGCTCAATCTGAAGACCGTCGCCGACGCCATCAGCATGCACGAATCCACGGTCTCGCGCGTGACTGCCAACAAATACATGGCGACCGCGCGCGGCATCTTCGAATTGAAATATTTCTTCACCTCGTCGATCGCCTCCGCCGACGGCGGCGAGGCACATTCGGCGGAAGCGGTGCGTCACCGCATCCGGCAATTGATCGACGGCGAGACCGCCGCCGACGTGCTGTCCGATGACACCATCGTGGATAAGTTGCGCGAGGCCGGCGTCGATATCGCGCGCCGCACGGTCGCCAAATACCGGGAAGCCATGCGCATCCCGTCCTCGGTGCAGCGGCGGCGCGAAAAGCAGGCCGCGGCATCCTGAAGCGGGGCCCGGCGCGCGCATTGACCTTTGCTGCAACATTTCTAAGCTTTAGCCGTTAGCTGCGGCGGTCAATGGCGCGTCGGCAATTCCGCGCCGGACAGGAGGCAATCCATGCCTTTGCGTGTTTCGGGCAAGAATATCAGTATCGGCATGGCGCTGCGCGAGCGCATCAGCGAGCGCGTCGAAGAAGCGACATCGAAATATTTCCGCGGCGGCTATTCCGGACACGCCACCATCGGCAAGGACGGCTTCGGGTTCCGCACCGAATGTGTGCTGCATCTGGATTCCGGCGCGCTGCTGGAAGCCGAGGGCATGGCGGCCGACCCTTATGACAGTGCGGATCAGGCCGCAATCCGCATCGAGAAGCGGCTGCGCCGCTACAAGCGGCGCCGAAAAGGGCATCAGGCCCAGCGCGGCCGTTAAGTATTCGAATTAATGCAATAAAAAGAAGCATACGGCGGCGCGCTCGACCCATTGACGGCGGCGGCGACCGCTCTTATGGTCCGCGGCCTTCAACCACCCCATGCAACTCGGCGCTGCATTTCCCGATCATCGGACATGTCCATGACGCTCACCGATCTCGTCGCGTCGAATGCAATTCTTCCGGCCCTCAAGGCCAACAATAAGAAGAAGGTGATTCAGGAACTTGCCGCGCGCGCGGCCGAGCTCACGGGTCAGAACGAACGCGCGATTCTGGAGATCCTGCTGCAGCGCGAGAAACTGGGTTCCACCGCAGTCGGCAACGGCGTGGCGATCCCGCACGGCAAATTGCCCAAGCTCGGGCGCCTGTTCGGGTTGTTCGCGCGGCTGGAAAAGCCGGTGGATTTCGAGGCGCTCGACGGCCAGCCGGTCGATCTGGTGTTCCTGCTGCTGGCACCGGAAGCCGCCGGCGCCGATCACCTCAAGGCGCTGGCGCGGGTAGCGCGGCTGCTGCGCGACCCCGAGATTGCGCGCAAGCTGCGCGAGTCGCGCGACGCCGACGCGCTCTATGCCGTGTTGGCGATGTCGCCGGCAAGCAGCGCGGCCTGATCAGGCATCAGTAAACAGTAGCCAGTAATCAGAAAGAAAAAGGGCCGGCAATGTTGCTGGCCCTTTCGCTCTCTCATTCTGATTACTGACTACTGATTATTACTGATCCCTGGTCAGTGCACGCTCACCGGCTCGAGCTCCTGGCTCCAGGCATTGGCGAGCGCGGCTTCGCGCGTGTCGGTCAGCATGATCGGCGTGCCGTCGGCGGCGTGCAGCGCGAACAGCTTGATGCCGGGCTGCAAGTGCGGCGCCTGCGGGAATAGGCCAGCCACGTCTTCGGAACGGATCGCCTTGACATAGGCCAGGCGGCCGTCGCCGAGATGGGCGAGCGCTTCCTGCGTGATCACCGGATGGGTCGTGTTCGGTTCAGTTATCTTGTCTTTGGTCATTTTCATGGCCCTCGATCCTTTCATAACGCGAGACGCGGTCGAGTCCTTTTGTTGCGAGTTCCTCAGTCGTCCTGCTCGTTGATCGTGATGGTCTTGACGATGCGCTCGGCCTGCGGGCGGACCAGATCGATCGACAGCAGGCCGTTCCTCAAGTCGGCGCCCTGCACCTCCATGCCGTCGGCCAGCACGAAGGTGCGCTGGAATTGGCGCGCGGCGATGCCGCGGTGGAGATACTGCCGGCTCTTGTCGTCGTGCTGACGCCCGCGGATGACCATCTGGTTTTCCTCGATGCAGACGTCGAGCTGGTCGCGGGTGAAGCCGGCGACGGCGAGCGTGATGCGCAGCCGTTCCGGATTCTGCGCGTCGCGCGCCAGCCGCTCGATGTTATAGGGCGGGTAGCCGTCGGCGCCCTTGGCGACGCGGTCGAGCAGGCGCTCGATCTCGTCGAAGCCCAGCAGGAACGGGCTGGATAGTGACGGAACTCGTGACATCGGTTCTCAAAGTCCTCGTTTAAGCGACTTTGACGTGGGGTCCGCATTGGCACCCCAACCCTTGGGCACCGGCCCTCGGGTCGTTCCTAATATGGGCGGGCCGGGTTAAAGGTTCAAGAACACGGGGGATTTCGGCCCCGCTGCCCATAATGGTCGCATTCCGGGAGTTTTCATGCTTAATCCGCCGTCCCTGCCGCCGCTGACCGTGCGGGCCATCCGCGCAACGCCGGTCGAGGTTCCACTCAATTTCGTGCTCGGCACCAGCCAGGGGGCGCTGCGGCAGGTGCCGCTGCTGCTGATCGACCTGGAGACCGAGCAGGGCGTCACCGGCCGCAGCTATCTGTTTTGCTATGTGCCGACAGCGGCGCCGGCGATCGCCAGCCTGCTTGGCGAGGTCGAGCGCGTCACCAAGGGCGAGGCGGTCGACCCGGCCGCGTTGTGGGCGAAGCTGACGCGGCGTTTTGCGCTGATCGGCGTGCAGGGCATCGTGCGCATGGCGGTGTCCGGCTTTGACGTCGCCTGCTGGGACGCGCTTGCGGTCGCGGTCCGACAGCCCTTGTGCCGCTTGCTCGGCGCCGAGCCGCGCCCGATTCCGGCCTACAATAGCTGCGGCCTCGGGCTGATGGACGATTTGGGCGCGCTCGCGGCCGAGGCCGAGACGTTGCTGGCGCGCGGCTTCCGCGCGGTGAAGCTGCGGCTCGGCTATCCGACCCTTGAGCGCGACATTGCCGCCGTGCACGCCGTGCGCAAGCGCATCGGCGGCGATGTGAAGCTGATGGTCGATTACAATCAGGCGCTTGAGCTCGATGACGCGTTGACGCGCGGGCCGGCGCTCGACGCGGAAGATATTTTCTGGCTGGAGGAGCCGATCCGGCACGACGACTATGCCGGCTGCGCGCGACTGGCGCGCGAACTGAAAACGTCGTTGCAAATCGGCGAAAACTTCTCGCTACCGGCCGGAATGAGCGTCGCGCTCGAGCAGGCCAAGCCCCAATACGTCATGCCCGATCTCGAACGTATCGGCGGAGTCACCGGTTGGCGCGCGGCGGCGCAAATCGCCGCCGTTAACCGTGCCCCAATGTCGTCGCACATATATCCGGAAACGAGCGCGCATTTGTTGGCCGCGACGCCGACCTGCCATTTCCTCGAATATGTCGACTGGGCAGACGCGCTGCTGGCCGAGCCGCTCGCCATCGTCGACGGCCACGCGGTGATCCCGCAGCGCCCGGGCAGCGGCGTGACCTGGAACAAAGACGCGGTCGAGCGCTATCGCATGCGCTGAGCGCGTTAACGCATTTCCTCGCACGGATGCGGCGTGCGCCGCTCGTGGTGAGCAAGAAACGGTCAGGCCGCTAGTTCAGCTTCAGCTTGAACAGCTTGACGGCGTTGGCGCGGCCGATCTTCATGCGGTTGGCTTCGCTGATCTCCGCCTTGTCGAACCAAACCGCCGCTTCATCGACGGCCTCGAACGGCCAGTCGACCGAAAACATCACGCGGTCGGCGCCCATCTCGGTCACCACATTGTTGAGCGAAGGGGTGTGGAAGTTGCCCGAGGTGGTGAGATGGAAGTGCTTGCGGAAATAATCGGCTACGCTGTTCTTGGCTGCATATTTGTGCGGAGCCTTCATCCAGCCGTTGCGGTGGTCGATGCGCCAGAGTTGCACGGGGATGCCTTCGCCGAGGTGGCCGAGCACGATTTTTAGGCCCGGGCACTCGTCGAACAATCCGCTGCCAATCAGCCGCAGTGCATGAACGGATGTCTCAGCGTTGAACGCCCAGTTCGGGCCGAGCAGCCAGGAATGGCCCTCGTATATTTGCGAGCGGCTCGGTAGCGGATTGCGCGGATGCAGATAAAACGGAACATCGAGTTTCTCTACGACGCGCCAGAAAGGCCGGTACTGCGGCAGATCGTAATAGAGCGCGGTGTCCGGGCTGCCCGCCTGAGAAAAGCCGTTGACCAGCGCGCCCACCATGCCGAGCTCCTTGACGCAGCGGGTGAGCTCAAGCGTGGCGGCATCCGGGTCCTGCATCGGCAGCGCGGCGAAAGCGGCGAATCGGTCGGGACGCTTGCGCATTTCGTCGGCCAGCACGTCGTTGGCTTCGCGCGCCACCGCGATCGCCCGCTTGACGTCATGGATCGCCTGCACCGCCGGCGCATTGAGCGACAGGATCATCAATTCGACCCCGTGCTTGTCCATTTCGCGCAGGCGCATGTCGTGCGCGTTCAACAAGCGCGGGCGCAAGGCGTCCCATACATGTGGCCCGAACACCTGTGAATCGCTCAGCGTCGCTTCGATGGCGACGTGTTCCTCGAGCGCGATCTTGCCCTGCATGATGTTTCCCCCGGCGGCGCAAGTACTTTAGAGCCGTTTTTTAGAAAAGGCGCGCCCCGATGGCGACTTCAAATACTTTTCGAAGTTTAAAGCCTGTTTCTCATCGATGAAGGCGATGTAGGTCTTCACCTGCCATGGCCTATATTTCGATGTGTGGGGCACTTCGCTGGCATTGTGCTTAGCCAATCGCGTGCGCAAATCGTCGGTGATGCCAACATAGAAATGATCAGAGTTAATGCTTTGGAGGATGTAGACGTATTTCATAGCCCGCCTTCGTTCCTTCGGAACTTCGGAACTTCGGCGCGACAGCCTTCGCTCGCTTCGCTACGAAAGGTAGTACCGGCCTGCCGAGCCGAAGCTCGCGAAGCGAGCGAAGGCTGGTGGAGCCAGGCGGGATCGAACCGCCGACCTCGTGAATGCCATTCACGCGCTCTCCCATCTGAGCTATGGCCCCTAAAGGGAACGGGGATCAGGGATCAGTAGTCAGGATATCAGCAAATTTCTTAAAACGCCTGACGCCAGACTCCTGAAATCAGCTTTCCTCTTCCTTCTCGATGGTTTCGCCGATGATGTCGGTCACGTCGGGATCGCCTTCTTCTTCCTCCTCGATGAAGGCGGCGTCGTCGAGGCTCTCGTCGATCTCGACTTCTTCCTCCTCGCCTGCGGCGGCCGCTTCTCCCGCCACCGCCGGCTTCTTCTTGCCCTGAGCTTCGGCGTCGGCGTCTTCCAGCGACACCAGTTCGACATCCGCGGTCTCCGGCGCGACTGTCTCGGCGGGCTCCGGCGCGGGCGCCGGCCGCGCGACCGGTGCCGGGGCGGCCTGCTCGGGCCGCGACCGCGTCGGCACCGGCGCGATCGGCACGACCTTGCCGGTATAGGGCGAGATCACCGGCGTCTTGTTGAGATCGTAGAATTTTCGTCCGGTGTCCGGACAGACGCGCTTGGTGCCGAGATCGAGTTTCGCCACGGTCGGGTTCCTCGCTAAATCGGTGCTTCACTTGGCGAGCCGCACGGGTCCTGTCAATAGCGCCGCCCCGGTCCATTCCGGCCGGTACGGCGGGATGACGGGGTCGCTAACCGCATGGTAGGAGGGCGTTGTTTTTCAAGGATAGCGCCCGGTGAATACCGCCGTTTCGACGCCGCTGACCGCCCGCCGCGGCGGCCCCGTGCAGGGCCGCGCCCGGGTGCCGGGGGACAAATCGATCTCGCACCGCGCCCTGATTCTCGCCAGCCTGACCGTTGGCGAAAGCACGGTCGCGGGGCTGCTGGAAGGCGAGGATGTCCTGCACACCGCAGAGGCCATGCGCGCGCTTGGCGCCCAGCTGGAGCGCGGCGACGACGGCGTCTGGCGCGTTCACGGCGTCGGCATCGGCGGCTTTGCCCAACCAGCCGGCCCGCTGGATTTCGGCAATTCAGGCACCGGCTGCCGCCTCGCACTCGGCGCGGTCGCCGGCTGCCCGGTGACCGCAACTTTCGACGGTGACGCGTCCTTGCGCCAGCGGCCGATGCGGCGCGTGCTCGATCCCTTGGAACGAATGGGCGCGCGCGTGATGGATTGCGCGGAAGGCGGCCGGCTGCCGCTCACGCTGCAAGGCGCGCGCGATTGTGTTCCGATCGTCTATGAATCGCCGGTGCCGTCGGCGCAGCTCAAGTCGGCGGTGCTGGTGGCGGGTCTAGCGGCGCCGGGCGAGACCACGGTGATCGAAACGCAAGCGAGCCGCGACCACACCGAGCGCATGCTGAAACATTTCGGCGCCAAGATCGTCAGCCGGGTGCATGGTGAGCACGGCCGCCGCATTACGCTGCAAGGCCAGCCCGAGCTCACGCCCGCCAATGTGGTGGTGCCAGCCGATCCGTCCTCGGCGGCGTTTCCTCTTGTCGCGGCGCTGATCGTGCCCGGCTCCGATTTGGTGCTGGAAGCGGTGATGACCAACCCGCTGCGCACCGGGCTCTATGCCACCCTTCGTGAAATGGGCGCCAAGATCGAGACGCTTGCCACGCGCGACGACGGCGGCGAGGAAGTCGCCGATCTGCGCGTGACCGCATCGGCGCTCAAAGGCGTCGACGTGCCGGCCGAACGCGCGCCTGCAATGATCGACGAATATCCGGTACTGGCGGTGGCGGCCTCTTTTGCGGAGGGCGTAACGCGCATGCGTGGCTTGCAGGAACTGCGCGTAAAGGAGAGCGACCGGCTGGAAGCGACCGCCGCTATGCTGCGCACCAACGGCGTCACCGTCGAGATCGAGGGCGACGACCTGATCGTGCACGGCAAGCCTTCCGTCGCCGGCGGCGGTGACGTCGCCACCCACATGGACCACCGCATCGCCATGGCGGCGCTGGTGATGGGGCTGGCGGCCGACAATCCCGTGCGCATCGACGATAGCGCCTTCATCGTCACCAGCTTCCCCGGCTTTGTCGAGTTGATGCGCTCGCTCGGGTGCGATCTTTCATGATCATCGCCATCGACGGACCGGCGGGGTCGGGCAAAGGCACGCTCGGCAAGAAGCTCGCCGCCCACTACGGGTTGCGCCATCTCGACACCGGCTTGATCTACCGCGCGGTGGCCAAGGCGCTGATCGATGTCGGCCGCGCGCCGAGCGATGCCGCTGCTGCCGCCGCCGCCGCCCAGGCGCTCGATCCGGCGCGCTTCGACGAGAAGGCGCTGAAAAGCCATAGCGTTGGTGAGGCGGCCTCGGTGGTTTCCGCCATCCCGGAGGTGCGCTCCGCGCTACTGGCGTTCCAGCGCGATTTTGCTGCCAAGCCGCCCGGGGCGGTGCTCGACGGTCGCGATATTGGCACCGTCATCTGCCCCGAGGCCGACGTTAAGATCTTCGTCACCGCCAGCCCGGAGGTGCGCGCCGCCCGCCGGGCCAAGGAATACCGGGCCGCCGGGCAGGCGATCGAGGAGGCCGCGGTGCTGGCCGACATCAAAAGGCGCGACGAACGCGATCAAAACCGGGCCGCCGCCCCTTTAAAACAAGCGCCGGATGCGCACTTGCTCGATACCACGCATTTGGATATAGACGCGGCCATCCGGGCCGCCATCGACATCGTCGAGGCCACCCGAGCGGGCCGAGGACGCGGCTGACCGCCCCTCGCTGTTGGAGGACAAAGCCCCGCTCGCGTCTCTGCGTAAGGCAGCCTGATCGAACCCATCGTTCAAAAGCACGGTCTTTGCGCCGGCCATCCGGGATTCCGGGGGCTGCCGTTGGTCTTGCGGGATCTTCGGCCCGTGTTTTCGAACGCCATTCCAACCCGCCGGCGCCGCTGATCAGGAGAATACATGGCCACCGCTACAGCCGCAGCACCCTCGCGTGAAGACTTCGCCAAAATGCTCGATGAGTCCTTCGGGACCGGAAACCTGCAGGAAGGGACGGTCATCAAGGGCACGGTCGTCGGCATCGAAAAGGAATTAGCCGTCATCGACGTCGGTCTGAAGACCGAAGGTCGCGTGGCCCTGCGCGAGTTCGCCGGGCCCGGACGGCAGGCCGATCTGAAAGTCGGCGACGAGGTCGAAGTCTATCTCGAGCGCGTGGAGAATGCGCTGGGCGAAGCGGTGCTCTCGCGCGACAAGGCGCGCCGCGAGGAAAGCTGGGGCAAGCTGGAGACCGCGTTCAAGAACAACGAGAAGGTCTCCGGCGTCATCTTCAACCAGGTCAAGGGCGGCTTCACCGTCGATCTCGACGGCGCGGTGGCCTTCCTGCCGCGCTCCCAGGTGGACATCCGGCCGATCCGCGACGTCACGCCCCTCATGAACGTGCCGCAACAGTTCCAGATCCTGAAGATGGATCGCCGCCGCGGCAACATCGTGGTTTCCCGCCGCACCGTGCTGGAAGAGACCCGCGCCGAGCAGCGCCAGGAGCTGGTGCAGAACCTGGAAGAGGGTCAGGTCATCGATGGCGTGGTCAAGAATATCACCGACTACGGCGCCTTCGTCGACCTCGGCGGCATCGATGGACTGCTGCACGTCACCGACATCGCCTGGCGCCGGGTCAATCACCCGACCGAAGTGCTCAATATCGGCCAGCAGGTGAAGGTCAAGATCATCAAGATCAACCACGAGACCCACCGCATCTCGCTCGGCATGAAGCAGCTGCTCGACGATCCGTGGCAGGGCATCGAGGCCAAGTATCCGGTCGGCGCGCGCTTCAAGGGTCGCGTCACCAACATCACCGACTACGGCGCCTTCGTGGAACTGGAGCCCGGCATCGAGGGCCTCATCCACGTCTCCGAAATGTCGTGGACCAAGAAGAACGTGCATCCCGGCAAGATCGTCTCCACCTCGCAGGAAGTGGAAGTGCAGGTCCTCGAAGTCGATCCGGTCAAGCGGCGCATCTCGCTCGGCCTCAAGCAGACCATGCGCAACCCGTGGGAGGTGTTCGTCGAGAAACACCCGCCCGGCTCGCTGGTCGAAGGCGAGGTCAAGAACAAGACAGAGTTCGGCCTGTTCCTCGGGCTCGACGGCGATGTCGACGGCATGGTCCACCTCTCCGACCTCGACTGGAAACGTCCGGGTGAGCAGGTGATCGAGGAATACAAGAAAGGCGACACGGTCAAGGCGCAGGTGCTCGACGTCGACGTCGAGAAGGAGCGCATCTCGCTCGGCATCAAGCAGCTGGCGGGCGACCCGATGGAGTCGGCCGGCGACCTCAAGAAAGGCTCGGTGGTGACCTGCGAGGTCACCGAGATCAAGGAGTCCGGCATTGAGGTCAAGATTGTCGGTACCGATCTGTCCGCCTTCGTCAAGCGTTCGGAGCTTGCGCGCGAGCGCGCCGAGCAGCGTCCCGAACGCTTCGCCGTCGGGCAGAAGGTGGACGCCCGCGTTACCCAGTTCGACCGCAAGACCCGCAAGGTCGCCGTTTCCATCAAGGCGCTGGAAGTTGCCGAGGAGAAGGAAGCGATCGCGCAATACGGCACCGCCGATTCCGGCGCCTCGCTCGGCGACATCCTGGGCGCCGCACTCAACAAGCAGCGCTCCGGCGACACGGAGGAAACCGAGGAAGTCGAGAAGACCGAGGCCGAAAAGGCCGAAG
>CAYLMY010000019.1:0-3927 GCA_964384635.1 uncultured Undibacter sp. | reverse complement strand
TTGCGGGACGCGCCGGGCTAACGCCCGCGCCCCGCAATGACCATCTCGCTGTAATATTCGGGGCACGAATCGACCGAGGTACCTCGCCATGTCGCTCGATGCCGATGCAATCGTCGATCGCCGCCGCATGCGGCGCAAGCTCACCTTCTGGCGCGTCAGCGCGATCGTAATCGCCGTGCTGGCCGTCGCCGGCCTTGCCGTCGCGCTGATCCCGGGCAACCGCTTGTTCCCGCCCGGCGCCTATATCGCCCGCATCAAGGTGCAGGGCCTGATCCGCAACAACCGCGATCGCGTCGAGGCGATCGAGAAGCTTTCGAAGTCGCGCGCCCGCGCGGTCATCGTGCACATCGACAGCCCCGGCGGTACCACGGCCGGCTCCCAGCAGCTTTATGATTCGCTGCGCGCCTTGCAGGCCAAAAAGCCGATGGTGGTGGTGGTCGACGGGCTCGCCGCCTCCGGCGCGTATATCGCCGCGCTGTCGTGCGATCACATCATCGCGCACGACACCTCGCTGGTCGGCTCGATCGGGGTGCTGTTCCAGTATCCGAACTTCGCCGACGCGCTGAAGACGCTCGGCATCAAGGTCGAATCGATCAAATCCTCCCCGCTCAAGGCTGTGCCCAACGGCTTCGAGCCCACCAGCCCGGCGGCGCGCGCCGCCGTGGAGGCGATCATTCTCGACTCCTATGCCTGGTTCAAAAACCTGGTGAAAGACCGCCGCCGGATGGACGACGCCCAGCTCGCCGCGGTGGACGATGGCCGCGTCTTCACCGGCCGCCAGGGCGTCGGCCTCAAGCTGGTCGACGGCCTTGGCAACGAGATGACCGCGCGGGCCTGGCTGGCACGCGAAAAGAACGTGCCGGCCGACACGCCGGTGCGCAATTACTCCTTGCAGCCGCGGTTCAGCGAGCTTTCATTCCTCCACGTCGCGGCCTGGACCTTCCAGGCGGTGGGCCTTTCGGCCATTGCGCAGCGCATCGAGGACTGGGGTGCGGTGCAAGCGGTCGAAAGACTCAACCTTGACGGTCTGTTGGCGCTTTGGCACCCTCCCAGTTCCAACTGACGGGGGTGTGGCGACGTCATGATCAAGTCTGAGCTTGTCCAGCGTATCGCCGCCCAGAACCCGCACCTCTACCAGCGCGACGTCGAGAACATCGTCAACGCCATCCTCGGCGAGATTACCGCCGCCATGGCCAAAGGCGACCGCGTCGAATTGCGCGGCTTCGGCGCCTTCTCGGTCAAGCACCGGCCGGCCCGCACCGGGCGCAACCCGCGCACCGGCGCCCATGTGGCGGTCGACGAGAAGTCGGTGCCGTTCTTCAAGACCGGCAAGGAAATGCGCGAGCGCCTGAACAAGCAAGGGCCGGTGTAGGAACGGCTGGTTTCGCCGCTTGCTAAGGGTGCTATTGTCATGGCCGGGCGCTTTGCCCGGCCTTCGACGTTTTTGGAGCACTACCGTTGTTCGGCAAGATCGTCACCGCGCTGATCGTCGTCCCGCTCGCCGTGATCATCATCGCCTTTGCGGTGGCCAACCGGCAGATGGTGACGGTGTCTTTCGACCCGACCTCGTCAACAAATCCGGCCTATGCGGCGACGGTGCCGCTGTTCGTGCTGATCTTCATCGTCATCATCGTCGGCGTCGTCATCGGCGGCGTCGCCGCCTGGCTGCGCCAGAGCCCGTGGCGGCGCACGGCCCGCAAATTGGATGCCGACGTGCGCGCCCTGCATGACGAGCTCGAGGCCATCCGCCGCCGCTTCGGAACCCAAGCACCGCCGGTGCAGCCGGAAGACAAGACCATGCCGGTCATCCCGCCGCCGGTTCCTTGAGGCCCCGTTTCCCCGCTTTGCGGCGGCACGGAGAAGGCGGTAGAACCCGCCCATGCCTTTGACGGTCAAAATCTGCGGCCTTAAGACCCCGGAAGCGCTTGATGTGGCGCTGGAATCCGGGGCCGACCTGGTTGGTTTCGTGTTCTTCCCGCCAAGCCCGCGCAACCTCGGGCTGGAGGCCGCGCGCGCGCTCGGTGATCGCGTGCAGGGGCGCGCCGGCAAGGTCGCGCTCACGGTCGACGCCACCGACGATACGCTGCGCGACATCGTGATCGCGCTCAAACCCGACATGCTGCAACTGCACGGCAAGGAGACGCCCGAGCGCGTCGTGGTGGTGCGCAGCCACTTCGGCCTGCCGGTGATGAAGGCGCTGCCGATCGCCGAGCGCAACGACCTGTCGCCGATCCGCCTCTACGCGCAGGTTGCCGACCGGCTGCTGTTCGACGCGCGAGCGCCCAAGGAGGCCACCCGCCCCGGCGGCTTGGGCAGACGGTTCGACTGGACGCTGCTCGCCGGCATTAACCCGGGCGTTCCCTTCATGCTCTCGGGTGGGCTCGACGCCGGCAACGTGGCGGAAGCGTTGCGCATCACCCGCGCACCCGGCGTTGACGTCTCCTCGGGCGTAGAAAGTGCCCCCGGCGTCAAGGACCCGGCCAAGATCCGCGAATTCGTGCGCGTCGCGCGGGCGGGCGAGGAGCCGTTGCAACTCGGCGCATCGGATATCGTGAGCGGCGCATGAGCGTGCCGCAGCCCAATACGTTTCGCAGCGGCCCGGACGAGCGCGGGCATTTCGGCATCTATGGCGGCCGCTTCGTCGCCGAGACGCTGATGCCGCTGATCCTCGAGCTGGAAACGGCTTACGCGCAGGCCAAGGCCGATCCCAAATTTCAGGCTGAGATGGACGGCTATCTCGCGACTTACGTGGGCCGGCCGTCGCCGCTCTATTTTGCCGAGCGTCTCACGGAATACTGCAGAAGCGTCAAGACGGCCTCCGGCCTTATGGGCGCCAAAATCTACTTCAAGCGCGAGGAGCTCAACCACACCGGCGCCCACAAGGTGAACAACGTGCTCGGCCAGATCATGCTGGCCAAGCGCATGGGCAAGACCCGTATCATCGCCGAGACCGGCGCCGGCATGCATGGCGTTGCCACCGCCACGCTCTGCGCCAAATTCGGCCTGCCCTGCATCGTCTATATGGGCGCGGTCGACGTCGAGCGGCAAAAGCCTAACGTGCTGCGCATGAGGATCCTCGGCGCCGAGGTGCGCGCGGTTGAGAGCGGCGCGCGCACGCTGAAAGATGCGATGAACGAGGCGTTGCGCGACTGGGTGACCAACGTCGCCGACACTTTCTACTGCATCGGCACCGTGGCCGGCCCGCATCCCTATCCGGCCATGGTGCGCGATTTCCAATCGATCATCGGACGCGAGACGCGCGAGCAGATGATGGCGGCCGAAGGTCGTCTGCCGGATTCGCTGATCGCCTGCATCGGCGGCGGCTCCAACGCCATGGGCCTGTTCCACCCGTTCCTCGACGAGCGCGCAATCGAGATCTACGGCGTCGAAGCCGCCGGGCTCGGCCTCAACAGCGGCAAGCACGCCGCTTCGATCGCCGGCGGTCGGCCGGGTGTCCTGCACGGCAACCGCACTTACTTGCTGATGGACGACGATGGCCAGATCGAGGAAGCGCATTCGATCAGTGCCGGCCTCGATTATCCCGGCATCGGACCTGAGCATGCCTGGCTCAACGACCTGGGCCGGGTGAAATTTTTGTCGGCGACGGATGACGAGGCGGTGGCGGCGTTCCAGCTGGTGAGCAGGCTGGAAGGCATCATCCCGGCGTTGGAGCCGGCGCATGCACTGGCGCGCGTGCTCGATCTGGCGCCGACGAAGCCGAAGGATCACCTGATGGTGATCAATCTTTCCGGCCGCGGCGACAAGGACCTGGCGAGCGTGGAAGCGTATCTCGACAGCAAGAAGAAAAAGAAGAAGAAATGACCACCCGCATTGAACGCCGCTTCGCCGCGCTGAAAAAGGAAGGCCGCGCTGCGCTGGTGACCTTCACCATGGCCGGCGATCCCGACAGCAAGACGTCGCTGGCGC
>CAYLMY010000018.1:0-28002 GCA_964384635.1 uncultured Undibacter sp. | reverse complement strand
CCGCATCGGCGACAGCGCGGCCGGCATTCTCCATCAGCTCGATGCCGGGCATGCCAGCCGCGATCGTCAGCCGGTCGGCCTCTGCCATTTCGGCGGTTGTGAGCAGTTCGATCATCGAGGTCGAGTCTATCGGGCGGCCTTCAGACCGACAATTCGCTCTAAGAGGCTGGGCCGCAGTACTTCTTCTCTCTCTGGCAATAGTTTATGCAGAATGCTTAATTGCTGGGCGTCGAACGTTAGGCAATCCGTTCGCAATCGAGTCTGCCACCATGTAACTCTTTGCAGCGAAAGCACTTTCGTTCGGTCGCTGGATTGGCACGGGACCTGCTAACCGGTAGCGCGGCTCTCCCGATTAGTGCGGCGGGCTCGGGAGGAAGGACAAGCAATGAAGAAAATCGAGGCCATCATCAAGCCATTCAAACTCGACGAGGTGAAGGAGGCGCTGCAGGAAGTTGGACTGCAAGGCATCACGGTCACCGAGGCCAAGGGTTTTGGCCGGCAGAAGGGGCACACCGAACTTTATCGCGGCGCCGAATATGTGGTCGATTTTCTCCCCAAGGTGAAGATCGAGATCGTGCTTGGCGATGACATGGCGGACAAGGCGATAGAGGCGATCCGGCGCGCCGCCCAAACCGGTCGCATCGGAGACGGCAAAATATTCGTGTCCAATATCGAGGAAGCCATCCGCATCAGGACCGGAGAGTCAGGGGTCGACGCTATCTAATCCGCGAGCACAACGCTTTCGCGGGTACTTTTCAAAAAAGGGGGAATGCAATCCATGACGACAGCCAAAGATGTCATGAAGTTGATCAAAGACAATGATGTGAAATATGCCGATTTCCGCTTCACGGATCCGCGCGGCAAGTGGCAGCACGTCACATTCGACATCTCGATGATAGAAGAAGAGACTTTCGCCGAAGGCCAGATGTTCGACGGCTCATCGATCGCCGGCTGGAAGGCGATTCACGAATCCGACATGAACCTGATGCCGGATCCGGCCAGCGCCTGTATCGATCCATTCTTCGCCGAGACCACGCTGTCGCTGGTCTGCGACGTGCTCGAGCCGACCACCGGCGAGCCCTATAACCGTGACCCGCGCGGCATCGCCAAGAGAGCCGAAGGACTGGTGAAGTCGATGGGCTTGGGCGACACCGTTTATTTCGGCCCGGAAGCCGAATTCTTCGTGTTCGACGACGTCAAATACGCGGCCAATCCGTATAACACCGGCTTCAAGCTCGACTCCATCGAGCTGCCGATCAATTCCGATACCGAATACGAAGGCGGCAATCTCGGCCACCACATCGGCACCAAGAAAGGCTACTTCCCGGTGCCACCGCAGGACACCGCGCAGGACATGCGCTCGGAAATGCTCGGCGCCATGGCGCGCATGGGCGTCAAAACCGAGAAGCACCATCACGAGGTCGGCTCCGCGCAGCACGAGCTCGGTATGAAGTTCTCGCCGCTCACGATCATGGCCGACCAGCTGATGATCTACAAATACTGCATCCAACAGGTGGCGCAGATCTACGGCAAGACCGCGACCTTCATGCCCAAGCCGGTCTACGGCGACAATGGCTCGGGCATGCATTGCCACCAATCGATCTGGAAGGCGGGCAAGCCGGTATTCGCCGGCAACAAATATGCAGACCTGTCGGAGATGTGCCTGTCCTACATCGCCGGCATTCTCAAGCACGCCAAGGCGATCAACGCCTTCTCCAACCCGACCACCAATTCCTATAAACGGCTGGTTCCGGGTTTCGAGGCGCCGGTGCTGCTCGCCTATTCGCAGCGCAACCGCTCCGCCTCCTGCCGCATTCCCTACACCGCCAACCCGAAGGCCAAGCGCGTCGAGGTGCGTTTCCCCGATCCATTGGCCAATCCCTATCTCGCCTTCGCGGCCATGCTGATGGCCGGCCTCGACGGCATCAAGAACAAGCTCGATCCGGGCTCGGCGGTGGACAAGGACCTCTACGATCTGCCGCCGGCCGAGCTCAAGGAAATACCGACGGTGTGCGGCTCGCTCCGCCAAGCGCTGGGTGAGCTAGACGCGGACCGCGCGTTCCTGAAAGCCGGCGGCGTTTTCGACGACGACTTCATCGACAGCTATATCGACCTCAAGATGACGGAAGTGATCCGCTTCGAGCACATGCCGCATCCGGTCGAATTCGAGATGTACTACTCGGCGTAAGCGTTCCTCCCAACCATCGCGCAAGCGATGCAACTTTTCGGGCGCTCCGTAAAAAGAGCGCCCTTTTTCTTTGCCCGTTGCGCGATGCGCGCTCAGACAATCAGCAAGACGATGATCGTGAGCCCGACGGCGATGGCGGCGGCGGTTACCAGCATGGGCCGGCGGTGGCGGCGCGGCCCATAGGCGCCGGCGGCGCGGCGAGCAGCGATCAGGGCGGCGTCGAATTCGGCCGACGATGAATAGGCGCAGGCCAACGCAGCACCGGCGCGCTCGGCACAGGCTTCGAGCGCGATCAGGTCGCTGTCGAGACGCAGGCTGGCGGCGGAACGCAACATGCCCGGCATGCTAGCGTTAATAGGGTAAACGATACGTTGCCAGATCTCGGCGCTTGCCTAAGGCGGCCGGGCACCGGCGTCAGGCGGCGTTCTTGCGGCGCAGCAAACGCCCTAGCTTGCTACCCTGGCCGCCGACGGCGGCAATCAGGCGCGCCCGTTCGTTCGCCGATTCGGCATCGGCCGCGCGCAACCGGTTGCGGCCTTCGCCTTTGGCCCGGTAGAGCGCGACGTCGGCGCGGGCGATCAGCGCATCGATATTCGTCACCAGCTCATATGACGTTGCGGCGCCGATGCTGACGGTAGCGGCGACCGCATGGCCGGCGACCACGGCGCCGGCCGTTTCGAATCCGGCCCGAATGCGCTCGGCGATGCGCAGGCCCAATTCCAACGGCTCGGCGACGATGACCGCAAACTCCTCACCGCCGATCCGGCCGATGATGTCGTTCGCGCGCGTGCTGCGGCGCGCGACCCGCGCGAACACGCGAAGTACTTCATCGCCGACCGCATGGCCGAAACGGTCATTGATCGACTTGAAACGATCGAGATCGAACATCAGCAACGTCACCGAACCGCTGCTGTCGGCTTGGCGCGCGCACAGCCGGAGCGCATTCTCCAGGAAGGCGCGCCGGTTGGGCAGCCCGGTCAGGAAGTCGGTGGCGGCGGCGTGACGGTAATAGCCGACATGGTGGTCCTTGACCATCAGCAGCACGATGAAGGCGGTGCCGACCGCGTAAAGGATCGTCTCCAACGCGAACACGGTGAGCCAGCTGGCAGCAATCACCTCGGGCGTGAACGCCCGCATGGCCAGTGGCATCAGGAAGATCGCCGCGTGCAGGCATGGCACCACGACCGCGGCGGTGCGCGACTGGAGCGCTTTGCGCCGCTCGCGCGACAGCTCGAATGCGATGAAGAACGTATAGACCGAGACGACTAGGACCCCGAGCGCGATGCGCGCCGGGCTGCCTTCCGGAAACGCCGGCAGTTGGCAGAGCGCCAGCCACACAACAGCGCCGGCCAACGCAGCGATCGGCAACAGCCGCCGTCCGCGGAACAAGCGCACGCCGTTCCAGATCATGCCGCAGGCGACGAAGATCATCGCGAACGGTACTTCCCGCGGGACCATGAACCATGGCCGCGGAGCACCCCACAGCGCCAACGAGGACGCGCCAATTAGATAGGCCGCACCCCACCAGGCGAGCGCGCGTGCATCGCGCTGTTGCAACCAAGCCAAGACCAGCAGCAAGCCGAGCAAAGCAATGACGCAGACCGCAACAAACGCTACGGTTGGGCCGTCCAGAAAAGAAAGGTCAACGCTCGCAGCACCAGGCATATACGCTTTCCACCTGCCCACCGCGCGGGCACAGCGCGCGCTGAGGTGTATCGCTACCCATAAAGCATGATTGCGTGGGAAATTGGTTGTGGGTTTGCGCGCGATTGAATGAAAGGTTCTCGAAAATTTTAATTAAATCAGCGGGAAGGCAGAAATAGAAATAAACGAAAAAGGGGCGCTACGACGCCCCTTTCCGCTGTTCGAAAATGTGCGCGATCAGCGCTTGGAGAACTGGAACGAGCGCCGCGCCTTGGCGCGGCCGTACTTTTTGCGCTCGACCACGCGTGAATCGCGGGTGAGGAAGCCGCCTTTTTTGAGCGCGCCGCGCAGCTCCGGCTCGAAATAGGTCAGCGCCTTGGAAATTCCATGGCGCACCGCGCCCGCCTGGCCCGACAGGCCGCCACCGGAGACGGTGCAGATCACGTCGTATTGGCCGGCACGATTGGCCGCGACCAGCGGCTGCTGAATCAGCATGCGCAGCACCGGCCGCGCGAAGAACACTTCCACCGCCTTGGTGTTGACCTCGATTTTGCCGGCACCGGGCTTGATCCAGACGCGAGCGACCGCGTTCTTGCGTTTGCCGGTGGCGTAAGCGCGTCCCTGCGCGTCCAGCTTTTGCTCGTATGTCGGCGCTTCGGGCGCTGCCGGTTTGAGGCTCGCCAATCCTTCCATCGACTGTACGGTCTCGGCCACGGTCAGGCACTCCTTATATTCTTGCGGTTCATGGCGGCGACGTCGAGCTTGGTCGGTTGCTGCGCCTCATGCGGATGCTCGGGGCCGGGATAGACGCGCAAGTTGCCGAACTGCACGCGGCCGAGCGGTCCGCGCGGCAGCATGCGCTCGACCGCCTTCTCGACGATGCGCTCGGGGAAGCGGCCGTCCATGATCTGTTTGGCGGAACGCTCCTTGATGCCGCCGATATAGCCGGTGTGATGGTGGTAGACCTTCTGGTCGCGCTTGCGGCCGGTGAACACCACCTTGGCCGCGTTGACGACGATGACGTTGTCGCCGTCGTCGACATGGGGGGTGTAGCTGGCCTTGTGTTTGCCGCGCAGCCGCATGGCCACGATCGAGGCAAGGCGGCCGACCACCAGGCCGGTGGCGTCGATGGTTACCCATTTCTTCTCAACGTCGGTGGGCTTGGCCGAATAGGTCTTCATAACGGATCCCTGAAACGAAGCGCGCCCCAAGGCGCGCCGAAGTGGCGGTTCTCTAGCCTAGGCAATGGCCCTCGGTCAATGCAGCCCTCTCAACAATTACCTATCTGCATCAATGCCTTAAAAGAATGGTATTTTAGTACCTCGCGCTAATTATCTGCCGTTCGGGATCGAATAGGTCGAGGTGACATGGGCGACCGGCTCGTTTATGCCTTCCGAGTAGATGGTCACTTCGCCGACCGCCAGCCGCTTGCCGACTTTCAGCAGCCGCGCGTCCGCGATCAGATCGGCCTGCCCCGGCTTGCGCAGGAAATTGATGTTGAGGTTGGTGGTGACGGCCAGAGGCTGGCGCCCGATGGCCGAGAACACCGCGACATACATGGCAAAATCGGCGAGCTCCATCATGGTGGGGCCGGAAATGGTGCCGCCGGGGCGCAGATGGTCTTCGTGGAATTCCCGCCGCACCCTCACATCACCATAGGCGATGCGTTCGAGACTCAAGCCGCAGCCCGGATAGAAGGCCTGCGGAAACACCTCGTGCAGCAGTTCGGCGATTTGCTCGGCGTTCAAGGCCGGTGCCGGCATTGCTTGTCCCCGTAGGCCGGCACATCCGGCGCCCCGCCATAGACAGGGACAGGGGTTGCCCCGTCAATCCTTGCCGTAGAGCTTGCGCAATTCGGCTTTGGCCTTTTCCAGCTTGGCCTTGCGGGTCTTGGACAGGCCATTGCCGGCGCGGTTGATGTAGAACACCAACATCGACATGGCCGAGCGAAATGGTTCGGACTTGCGTTGCCTGCTTTCGTCGGCGGAGCGTTTGAGCGAAGCGGCGATGGCGCGCGGGCTGTCGAGCGTAAACACGCCCTCCTCCAGCACGAGCGCATGGCTTTCCTGTGTGACACGCTGCGACCAGCGCCCCGATTTCTCGCGCTCGCTTTTCGACTTTTTGCGCTTGCGCTTTGCCATGCGCATCCGTTCCGGCGAAGCAACGCGCAAAGCGTTGCGCGTGTTCCGCGGACTTGCAAGGGGCCTGCTTCGGGTTAAGTATCGGGGCGAAATCGAAGCTTACGGGCAAGGCCATGAACCCGCGCGCCGCCGCCGCCAGCACCGCCGAAGGCACCGCTCCCGTGCTGCTGCAGACGCGCGACGGTGAGATCGCCGTGCTCACGCTCAACCGTCCGCAGACGCGCAATAGCCTGTCGGAGGCGCTGATCGTCGCGCTGGCGACGGCCTGGACCGACATCGCTGCCGACAAGTCAGTCCGCGCCGTGGTGGTTGCGGCCAATGGGCCGGCCTTCTGCGCCGGCCACGACATGAAGGAGCTGACCGCGCGCCGCACCGATCCCGACGGCGGACGCGGCTATTTCCGTCACATCATGACGACGTGCAGCGCCATGATGCAGCAGATTGTCAACCTACCGCAGCCGGTGATCGCGGCCGTGCAAGGCACGGCAAGCGCCGCCGGCTGCCAACTGGTGGCAAGCTGTGATCTGGCGGTCGCCTCCGCGGCCGCCAAGTTCGCCACGCCCGGCGTCGATATTGGCCTGTTCTGCTCGACCCCGATGGTGGCGCTCTCGCGCAATGTCGCGCGCAAACACGCCATGGAAATGCTGCTCACCGGCGACATGGTGCCGGCCGAAAAGGCCGCACAAATCGGCCTCATCAATCGCGTGGTGGCGCCCGGGAAAGAACGCGAGGCCGCAATCGCTCTCGCGCAGCAGATCGCATCGAAATCCTCCTATGTGCTCAAGATCGGCAAGGAAGCCTTCTACCGGCAGGCCGAGATGCCGCTCGCCGAGGCTTATCGCTATGCGTCCGAAGTAATGACTGAAAACATGATGGCGCGCGACGCCGAGGAAGGCATCTGCGCGTTTATCGAAAAACGTGAACCGAATTGGCAAGATCGTTGATGGGCCTAACCAGGGAGCTTGCATGACACGCATTGCAATCGTCGCGGCAGCGCTGCTGCTGTCGTCGCTGACATCCGCGCTGGCGCAGGAGATTACCGCCGCCGAGCGCACCGCCTGCCAGGTTGACTATGACAAATATTGCAAGGGCACCTTCCCCGGCGGCGGCCGCATCATTCGGTGCCTAGCCGGCCATTACGATAATCTCGCCGCCGGCTGCAAAAAGGTCGTCGACGCCAACAAGAAGTGACGGGGCTAAAAGCCGCTCACGCCGGCTTGATCACGGTCGGCTCTTTCCGCAATGGTCGCGCGCGCCTATCTTGCAGACGACCGCTTTCGGACAGGAGCTTGCGCCAACCATGACCAATGCCTCCCGGGTCTTCACGCCCGCCGCACAACGCGCGCAGGCCGAACGCGGCTCCGCCAAGGCCTATGAGCGCCGACTGGCGGAAGGTTTTCCCGACAAAGTGACGCCGGAACTTGCCGCTTTCATCGCCGAGCAGGACACTGTATTCCTTGCCACCGCGACCGCCGATGGCGCGCCCTACATCCAGCATCGCGGCGGACCGAAGGGCTTCATCAAGGTCATCGACGAGCGCACGCTTGGTTTCGCCGACTATCGCGGCAACCGGCAATACATCACGCTCGCCAATCTCTCGGAGAACGACCGCGCCTATTTGTTCCTGCTCGATCCGGCGCGCAAGCAGCGCATCAAGCTGTGGGGCCGCGCCCGTGTGGTCGAGAATGATCCGGCGCTGATCGAGAGACTGTTCGACGCCGGCTACAAGGCGCGACCCGAGCGCGCCATCCTGTTTACCATCGAAGCCTGGGACGTGAACTGTTCGCAGCACATCACCGCCCGCTTCACCGAGGCAGAGCTGGAAGAGGCCTTCAAGACGGTGCAGGCCAAGATCGCCGCGCTTGAAGCCGAGAACGCGCGGCTGCGCGCGCTCATTGCGCAGAAGATGCCGTCAGAACGCTCGCCATGAATCACGACCAGTATCCCGACAGCTATATTCGCGGCATTCTCAACACAGTGAAGACCATCGCCATGGTCGGCTTCTCGCCGAAGGAGAACCGGCCGAGCTATTTCGTTTTCAAATATCTGCTTGAGCGCGCCTACCGCGTCATCCCAGTCAATCCCGGCTACGCCGGCAAGGAAATTCTCGGGCAGAGGGTCTATGCCAAGCTGTCCGACATCCCCGAGCCGGTGGACATGGTCGACATTTTCCGCGCTTCCGAGCACATCTTGCCGATCGTGCAGGAGGCGCTCACGCTCGAGCCCAAGCCCCGGGTGATCTGGATGCAGCTCACCATCCGCAACGACGAGGCGGCGAAGCTGGCGGAGGACGCCGGCCTGAAGGTGGTGATGAACCGCTGCGTCAAGATCGAATACGGCCGGCTGTCGTCGGAGATTTCGTGGATGGGCGTCAATTCGCGCACGCTGTCATCCAAGCGCGCACAGGTGCTCGGCAAAGGTGTGCAGCGCATGAGCATCGGCTCGGGCACGCCCAGCGAAGACAAAAAAGATTGAGTGCGTCATGTCGCCTTGACGACGCGCCTGCCCGCCCCGTTTAATCGCGCTTCAGTTCGCCAACGCCAAAAGTGGCCGCGGACCACACGAGGATGGGGATATGGCCGACGCAGACCGCATTCCAGGTTTTTCGACGCTTTCGATTCACGCCGGCGCCAAGCCCGACCCGACCACCGGTGCGCGCGCGACGCCGATCTACCAGACCACATCTTTCGTGTTCGACGACGTCGACCACGCGGCGTCCCTGTTCGGCCTGCAGACTTTCGGCAACATCTATACGCGCATCGGCAACCCGACCTGCGCCGTGCTGGAGGAACGCGTGGCTGCACTCGAAGGCGGCACCGCGGGGCTCGCGGTCGCCTCCGGCCATGCCGCGCAAGTGGTGGTCATGCACGCGCTGATGACGCCGGGTGACGAACTGGTCGCCTCCAAGAAGCTCTATGGCGGCTCGATCAACCAGTTCAATCACTCCTACAAGAATTTCGGCTGGAACGTGGCCTGGGCCGATCCCGACGACATGACCACGTTCGAAAAGGCGGTGACCGACAAGACCAAGGCGATCTTCATCGAGTCGATTGCCAATCCGGGCGGCGTCATCACCGATATCGAGGCGGTCGCCAATATCGCGCGCAAGGCGAACGTGCCGCTGGTGGTCGACAACACGCTCGCCACGCCCTATCTGTGCAAGCCGATCGACTACGGTGCCGACGTCGTGGTGCATTCGCTCACCAAATTTCTCGGCGGGCACGGCAATTCGATCGGCGGCATGATCGTCGACGCCGGCTCATTCAACTGGTCGCGCGACAAGAAATACCCGATGCTGTGCGAGCCGCGGCCGGAATATTCCGGCATCGTGCTGCACGAGACCTTCGGCAATTTTGCCTTCGCCATCTGCTGCCGGGTGCTGGGCTTACGCGATCTCGGACCGGCGCTGTCGCCGTTCAACGCTTTCCTCATCCTCACCGGCATCGAGACGCTACCGCTGCGCATGCAGCGCCATTGCGAAAACACGCTGTTCGTAGCGGAGTGGCTGTCGCAGCGGCCGGAAGTGTCCTGGGTGAGCTATCCGGGGCTGGCGGGCGACAAGTACAACGCGCTGGCCAAGAAATACGTGCCGAAGGGTTGCGGCGCGGTTTTTACTTTCGGCCTCAAGGGCGGCTACGACGCCGGTGTCAAGCTCGTCTCCAACGTCGATCTGTTCTCGCATCTGGCCAACATCGGCGATACCCGCTCGCTCATCATCCACCCCGCCTCCACCACCCACAAGCAATTGTCCGACGCGCAGAAGGTGCAGGCCGGCGCCGGCCCCGACGTCGTGCGGCTGTCGATCGGGCTGGAAGACAAGGAGGACATCATCGCCGACCTCGAAGAGGGGTTGACCGCGGCGTGATTGCGGCGCCTTACGACTTCTTGAGCGTGCGCTTCACGTAAGCGCGAATGTAGTCGAGCGTCTCCGGCGCGCACCATATCTCAGTCACGGTCTTCTCGGTCGCCGCACCGCTGACCGCCATGCGCTCGCTCACTGGCTGGCGGATTTGCATCTTGTTCTGGGCAAAGGCCGCGGGCGACAGCACGGCGAGCTCCTGCGCCACCGCCAGCGCGTCCTCCAACAGTTCGCTCGGCTCCGCCACTTCGTCGATGAAGCCGCGCGTGAGCGCCGCATCGGTCTCGTAGGTGGCGCCACTATACGTGACTTCCGCCAGATAGTGCGGCAGCACCGCGGCACGCACGATCTCAAAGGCAAGGGCCGGAAACGACACGCCCACCGGCAATTCGGTGACGCCGATGCGCCCACTTTGACGCGCCATGATGCGGCGGTCGGCGCAACAAGCGAGCACGCAGCCGCCGGCTATCGCATGCCCGTTGACCGCCGCTACCACCGGCTTGGGATAAAAGAACACGGCGTCAAAGAGTTTGTGCAACACGGGCAGGAATTTGCGGACATAGCCGGCGCCGCCTTCGCTGAGGCGGATGAGATCGACGCCGGCGGAAAACACCTTGCCCTGCCCGGTCACCACAACGGCCTTGGCGTCGGACGCGCGCAGCTCGTTGAAGCGCGCGGCAATCGTCTCACAAAACTCGATATCGAGCGCATTGACCTTGCCGTGCTGCAAGGTCATCACCGCGATGCCGTCGATGGTCGCTATCTCGATCATGACGCTGCCCCAGCCGCAGCCGGTTTCGGCGCGAGCAAACTCGAACGATGCCATAGCCGCTCGGCGTGCACGACCGCGATGGTGAACACCAGGATCGCCGCCATCTGATGCGCGAGCGCCAGCTCGATCGGCGCCTCCTCCAACAGTGTGACGACGCCGAGCACAAGCTGCAAGGTCACCGCGCCGGCAAGGATCAGCGCGCCGGCGGTTTCGCGCCGCATGTCCCAGGCGTCGTTGGCATGAAACATCGCCGCGAGCCAGATCGCATAGGCCATCATGCGGTGGTCAAACTGAACGGTGAGCGTGTTCTCGAAGAAATTGCGCCAGGCCGGATGCAAGAACCACAGGCGCGACGGTTCCGGAATGAACGAGCCGTCGATCAGCGGCCAGGTATTGAAGACCAGACCGGCGTCGAGCCCGGCGACCAGCGCGCCGAGATAGATTTGCATCAGCACAAGCACAACAATGCCGAGCGCGCCAATCCGCAGCCGCGCCGGCTGCCCAACCGCCGGCTGCGATGTGATCTGCTGTGCGGTCCACAGCACGGCGGCATAAATCGCGCAGGCGAGCGTCAGATGAAAGGCGAGCCGATACTGCGACACGTTCACGCGTCCGGAGCCGGCGAGCCCCGACGCCACCATCCACCAGCCGACGAACCCGAGAAACGCACCGGCGCCGAAGATCGCCCATAGCCGGATGCGCAGTCGCGGCGGTACCCAGCCGCGCCACAAGAAAAAAAGAAACGGCAACAGGAACACCGCGCCGGTCGCGCGCGCCAGCAACCGATGCGTCCATTCCCACCAGTAGATCACCTTGAACTGATCGAGGCTCATGCCGCGATTGAGTTCTTTGTATTGCGGGATCGCCCGATAGGCGTTGAATTCCGCCTGCCAAGCGGCATCCGACAGCGGGGGCACGACGCCGGTAAGCGGCTTCCATTGCGTGATCGAGAGCCCGGATTCGGTCAGCCGCGTGGCGCCGCCTACCAGCAGCGTCAGAAAGATCATGGCGGCGACGCAGAGCAGCCACAGGCGCACGACGCGCGCGTGACGGTTTGGAACGGAGGTCGGCTCGGCCATGGAATGGTCTGCTTGCAGGGAACGGCGCGGACCATATAGTCAGGTTTGGCTTACTGCAAATGACCCTGCGCACCCATGACCATCCGCACCCGCAAACTGATCGGCACCTTCGGCCTGCTGCTGCTGGTAACGCTGTGGAGCCTTGTCGCCATGGCGCTGGCGCAGTCGGTGCTGACCGACATCAACGGCCTGGTGGCGGCGATCTACTACGTCGTCGCCGGGCTCGGCTGGGTGCTGCCGGCCATGTTGTTGGTGAAGTGGATGGCGCGTCCGGATAAAGTCTAGCGTTTCCGCATGATCTTGTCCGAAAACCGGTTCCCGCTTTTCGAGATCATGCACTAAAACTTAAGCCGCGTTGACACGGCGGAAGCCGTTCCACATGGCGGTGGCGGCGCCCGACATCAGCACTTTCAGATAACGCTGCTGCTGGAATTCGCCGTTGACCGAGATGCGCGGCAGCGCGGTCAGGTGATCGCGGTGCACCTTGAACAGCACGCCCGGCCGCGTGGTGACAGCGGTCTTGAAGCCGAGCTCGGCGGCGATGCGGAATTCGCGCGGACCGGCGGAGGTGACATCGCCCACCGGATAGGCCAGATGGTCCGGCCGCTTGCCCAAGGCTGCCTCCAGCACGGCGCGGCTCATCGCCATCTCCGCGCGCACGCCGGCATCATCCGGCACCTTCTTGAGTATCTTGTGATTGACGGTGTGGGCGCCGATGGTGGCCAGCGGGTCGGCGGCGAGCTCGACGATCTCCTGCCAGTCCATGCACAATTCCTGGCAGAATGAGGCAATATCGACATGGTAGCGGGCGCACAGGTCGCGCACCACCACGCGCAACTCGTCCTCGGTCTTCATGCGGCGCAGATAGTCATAGAAGGCGTCATAAACTTCGCGCTTTTCGCTTGCCGTGCCGCAGGCGAAGAACTGCTCCTTGTCGTCGATAAGCGCGCCGATACGGCTGTTGCGCGCGATTACCGCCTCGAGCGCGAGCCACCATAACTCGCCGAGCCGGTCGGGAAAGCTGGTGGCAATATAGACCGCGAACGGCATCTCATATTTGCGCAACAACGGACAGGCCCAGCGCGTGAGATCCTTGTAGCCGTCGTCGAAGGTAAGGCACACGAAGCGCCGGTTGAACTCCCCGGTGATGAAGCGGCGGTGCATTTCGTCGAGCGAGATCACGTCAAGCTGCATGCGCTTAATTTGGCACAGCAGCTCTTCCAGGAATTCAGGCGTGATTTCCAAAAGCCGGTTCGGCTGGAACGCGTCCGGTCGCGCCGGGCGGACATGATGCAGCGTCAGGATGATGCCGATGCCGCCAAGCAGCGGGCGCATCAACTGATGCATGCCGCTGAAATACAGCGTCTCCATGCCGCTGCGGATGATGGTTTTTTTCAAGTTTGTCACGCTTCTTTCATGCCCCAGACCAATTGGGCAGATTATTCCAACTCTTTATTGAGAAATGTTTGCGACCCTATGACCAAGGTTAACCCTCTGGTCCGGCGCCCTCGCCATGAATGTCCTTGCGCTACGCCCTCATCCCGCCGCCGACCGGCCCCTGCCGGTTGCCGACGGCCGCATCGCGCGGGTCGAAATTATCGAGGACATGACCGCCGCCGAGCCGCATTGGCGGGCATTGGAACAGGGAAACAACCTCGCCACCCCTTACCAACGCTACGACTTCCTCAAGCTCTGGCAACGCCACATCGGAGCCCCGGCGGGCATCACCCCGTTTATCGTGGTTGGCTTCAACGCCAGGGGGACGCTGCTGTTCCTGTGGCCATTCGGCCGCCGCAAGCGCGCCGGTCTGCGGGTGGTGGAATTCCTCGGCGGCAAGCACGCCAATTTCAACATGGGCCTGTGGCGACGCGACGTTGCCGCCGGCATTGAGGCCGACGCTCTGCGCGGCGTGCTCGCCCACCTTGGCGACCGCGTCGACATGCTCAATCTCACCAACCAGCCGCTGACTTGGGGCGGCACCACCAATCCGTTCGCGCTGCTGCCGCAGCAGCGCGCGGCCAATTTTGGTTTCAGCGGCGCGCTAATCCCCGACTATGATGCGCTGCTGCGCGCGCACACCAATTCCGCCACGCGCAAAAAAATGCGCAAGAAGGAGCGCGCGCTCGCAAGTTATGGCAACGTGCGCTTCGAACAGGCGCGCGGGACTTACGAAATCCGCCGCGTGCTCGACGCGTTTTTCAAGCAGAAGAGCTCACGTATGCGCGCGCTGGGCGTGCCCGATGCCTTCGCGCCTCCGGACGTGCGCCGCTTCATCGAGGCGGCTGCGACCGAACAGTTGCCTGATGGAGAGCCGCTGATTGAAATCTATTTGCTGTCGGTCGGCGATATTATCGTCGCGACTTTCGGCGGCATCGCGAGCGGCGGGCGCTTCTGCGGCATGTTCAATTCGATCATCAAGGAGCGCTACGCGGCCGAAAGCCCGGGCGAGCAGTTGCTCGCCTTGCTGGTGCAACACTGCTGCGCGCGCGGGCTCGACACCTTCGACCTGGGCATCGGCCAGGCCAACTACAAGGCTTTGTTCTGCGACGACGCCGAGCCACTGTTCGACAGCTACTTGCCGCTCGGCGCCGGCGGGCGGCTGCTCGCCTTTGCTTTCGCAACTGGCGCCGCAGTCAAGCGGGGGATCAAAGTGCACCCCGCATTGTGGTCGCTGGTGCGCACGCTCCGCCGTTTGCGCGCCCGCCTGTCCGCCGCGATTTAGTTGCAGGCGGTGTTAAGCAGCGACGGCCTGCGCGCCGCCCGCCAGAACTGCGACGTCGGCGAAGCCCGCCATCGTCAAGCGTTCGGCCGCGGCCCGCGTTGCCGGATTGGCGGGATCGCTCGCCACCAGCACGGCGCGCGGCGCCAGGGCTGCGAACCGCTCTACCGCCACATCCGCGGCCGACCCCGCATCGATCACCACGTGATCATAGCTGCGCACCAGCGCTTCAATCACGGTCACCAGCATTGGCGAAGCCGCAAGCGCGCCACTGTCGCTTCCGACATTTCCGGTCGCGACCAGGTGCAGGCTCGAATGCTGGTCGCGGGTGATGATGTCGCCAAACGATGCGGTGCCATGCACAAGCTCGGCGATGCCGGGTGCATTGGGATCGTCCGACAACAGCGACAGATTGGGCGCGTCGAATGCTAGATCGACCAGCACAACGCTCGCGTCTTGCGCCAGCGTGCGGGCGAGTGTAATCGCGGCATAGGTGGTACCAACATTGCGCATGGCGCCGACCACGGTTGCGCGGCGGCCGGCATCGCCTGCTTGCCGCAGGTCACGGGCAATCTGTTCGATGCTGCTCACCGGCAAAGGCGGGGCCGCGCCGCCGGCGGCCCGCTTGGGTAACGGCGTCGGCATCAATGGCGTCGAGGCCATGCGCGGCAACGGCGGCGCCGTCATCGTCATCTGCTCGGAATCAGCCGCACCGGAGTCCGCGGGCGCATAGGCGGCGTAACGATAGGGTGAGGCAGCCGGCACCAACAGTGCACCGGTCACGGTAAAACCCGCCGACAGCGCGAAGGCAGCGAAAGCGGCAATCAGCACCGTCGGCAATTTTTTCGGATAGGCCGGCTTGATGGCCGGCGTTGCGCGCGAAATGATGCGTGCGTCCGGCGGCGCGGCATTGATGCTGTCGCGGGCGGAGGCTTCGCGATACTTCGCAAGATAGGATTCCAGCAGATCGCGTTGCGTCTTGGCTTCGCGTTCGAGCGCGCGCAGCTCGACATCCTGCGAATTGCTCTGCGAGGCGAGCTTTTTCACCTGATCGAGGCTCGCGGTCAGCGCCTGCACCCGGTCGCTGGCGACCTTGGCGTCATTGTCGAGCTGGCGCGCCAGGCGCTCACCCTCCACGCGGACCTGGCGGTCGGCCTCGGCAATCTGGGCTTTCAATTCCTTGATGCGCGGATGCAGGCTGAGCAGCGTGGTCGACTGCTCGGCAAGCTGGTTGCGCAGCGCGATGCGCTGCTCAATTAGCCGACGCATGGTCTCGGAATTGGCGATATCGGAGGTATCGATCGACGCGCCGGCGCGGATGAGATCACGCAATTGGCGCGCCCTCGCCTCCAGGTCGGCTTTTCGGCCGCGTGCGGCTGCGATCTGCGAGTTGATCTCGGTGAGTTGCTGGCTCGGCAGCGAGGTATTGTTGGAGCCGACGAACAGATTGGTCTTGGCGCGATATTGCTCGACCTTGTCTTCCGCCTCTGCCACTTTCTCGCGCATTTTTTCAATCTCGCTGGCAAGCCAGGTGCCGGCGGCGCGGGTCTGATCCTGCTGCGCCATTTGCTGCATCTTGAGATAGTGCTCGGCAATGCTGTTGGCGATCCGTGCGGCAAGATCCGGATCGGCGGAGTTGAAATCGATCGCGATCACGCGCGATTTATCGACCGCCTGCACGTTGAGGCGATCGTAGTAGGCTTCCATCGTGCGTTCTTCGCGCGACATCTTGCTTCGGTCGCGACCGATACCGAATAGGCCCAGTACGGCATTGCCCAGAGACGGCGCGCCCCTTTCAAATTCGGGGTTGTCGGCGAGTTTCGCCTTCCGGATCACTTCACGCGCGAGGTCGCGCGAGAGCACGACCTGAATCTGACTGGCGACGGCTTCCGGGTCGATGGTGGTGCGATCGGTGGTGTTCTTGTCGGCTGCGGCGCGCAGGAAAACGTTTTCGCGCGCATCGAGCAGCAAGCGTGATTCGGAGCGGTAGCGCGGGGTGATGGCGTTGACGACGACGAAAGCGATAGCCGCCGAAATCAACGTCAAGCCTAGAATTGTAAACCGCTTTTGCCACAAAGCGCGGCCCAAGCTGCGCATATCGGGCTCGCCATCGGGGGCAAGCGGCACCACGACAGGCGCTGGCGCGGCGGCGGTTTTCGAATTTTTACGGAACAACATTTGCACTCCAAACGCACGGCTCTGTGGCACCAGAGTGAATACAGACTATTATGGTTGCTACCGCGTTAATCCCCAGCAACTTCCGGCCAAAAGTCAGATTTTGTTAACCATCCGCCCGCCTAATCCCCTTTCACTTTCCCGCCACCCGGCGCGGTCGTAATAGCCAATGCAGCCGTTGAATATCTTGCACGTATTCCGCGCGCCGGTCGGCGGCCTATTCCGTCACGTGCTCGATCTGACCCGCGAGCAGATTGCACGTGGCCACCGCGTCGGCCTTATTGCCGACCTGCGCACCGGCGGCGAGCACGCCGATAAAGTCCTGCGTGAACTCGAGCCCTCGCTGGCGCTCGGCCTCAGCCGCTTCCCGATGCGCCGCCATGTCAATCCGAGCGATATTTTCACGCTCGGACATGTCATGCGCCGTGTCGCGCAGTCCGGCGCCGACATCGTGCACGGCCACGGCGCCAAAGGCGGCGCCTTTACCCGCCTTTCCTTCGGGCGCAAGCGCGCGGTGCGCGCGTACACGCCACATGGCGGCAGCCTGCTATTCGGCCACGGTACGCTGGCCGGGAAATTCTACCTGGCGACTGAGCGACTGTTGATGCTGCGCGGCGATCTATTCCTGTTCGAAAGCGCCTATAGCGAAGCGACCTTTCGCCGCAAGATCGGCAATCCGCGCGGCCTGGTACGCGTGGTTCATAACGGCGTGTCGCGCGCGGAATTTGAGCAGATCGCCGCGAACAGCGATGCCACCGACCTGGTGTTCATGGGCGAGCTGCGGCCGGTCAAAGGCATCGATGTGCTGATCGACGCCATCGCGCGCCTGCATCGCGACGGCCGCACCGTGACCGCAACGCTGGTCGGCAGCGGCCCCGACCGCGACGCGTTGGGGGCGCAGGTCGAGCGGCTGGGCCTGTCGGCGGTCATCGACTTCAAGCCGGCCATGCCGGGTTATCAGGCGCTCACCCTCGGCCGCATTATGGTGGTGCCGTCGCGGGCGGAATCGCTGCCCTATGTGGTGCTGGAGACGGCCGCCGGCGGTAAGCCGCTGATTACCACCCGCGTGGGCGGTATTCCGGAAATTTACGGGCCCCTGTCGGACCGGCTGGTTCCGCCGGAGGACGCGCCCGCGCTCGCCCGCGCCATCGCGGACGCCCTCGATAACCCCGCCGCCACCGTCGAAACCGCCCGCCGGCTGCGCGAGCAGGTGGCGGCATCGTTTTCGGTTGAGACCATGGTCGACGGCGTGCTCGCCGGCTATCAGGCCGCGCTCGAACTGCTGCAAAAAACCGGGCGCCGTTAAGACATTTTTGAGGATCCCGATAAGCCTTTTTTGACTGTTTTTCCCTAGAAATTTCCGGGAATTAACGGAAATCCCCGCTGGTGCCAATGGCGCCCGCGCGGCGTTTTGTGGCGTCAGTGATGAACGACACCGACCTTCGCCCCGCGATGAAGGCATCGAGCACAGCGGCGGTCGCCGATCCTGCGCGCGCGCGGCCGCGCGCGGCCGCCAAGCCCCGCTCGCTGTCGCGGGAAGCGCTCGCTGTCGCAGCGATACCTTCTGCCGCGCCGATTTCGTCGATCGTGCTGGCGGGCTTCGTTCGCATGGCCGAATTCGCGCTGATCGTCGTGATTGGCCTTGCCGTCTATTGCGCCTACCTGCCGGATATCGACGGTTTGATCTGGCGCTACCTGCTCGCAACTTTCGCCATCGCGGTCTTGTCGATGCTGGCCTTCCAGGTCGCCGACATCTACCAGGTGCAAGCCTTCCGCGGTCACGAGAAACAATACATGCGGCTGGCCTCGGCCTGGTCGGTGGTGTTTCTGCTTGTCATCGGCGCGTCGTTTTTCGCCAAAGCGGGCGAGATGTTTTCGCGCGTTTGGCTCGGCGCTTTCTATGTCGGCGGCCTGGCGGCGCTGATCGTGTCGCGGCGACTGCTATTTCTGTTGGTGCGCAAATGGACGCATGAAGGCCGCCTCACCCGGCGCACGGTAATCGTCGGCGGCGGCGGCTACGGCGCCCATGTGATCGAGGACCTGCGGCGGCAGAAGGACACTGGCGTCAAGATCATCGGCCTGTTTGACGACCGCGGCGACGAGCGCAGCGCCGACGAATGCGCCGGCGAGCGCAAGCTTGGCACCGTCGATGATCTGGTGGAGTTCGGCCGGCGCACGCGCGTCGATCTCGTCATCTTCTCGCTGCCGATTTCGGCGGAAGGCCGCATCTTGCAGATGCTGAAGAAACTATGGGTGCTGCCGGTCGACATTCGGCTCGCCGCCCACAACAACAAGCTGCATTTCCGCCCGCGGTCCTATTCCTACATCGGAAGCGTGCCGGTGCTCGACGTTGCCGATCGGCCGATCGCCGATTGGGACGTGGTGATGAAGTGGCTGTTCGACAAGCTCATCGGCGGCCTCATCCTGCTTTGCGCGCTGCCGGTGATGGCGCTCATCGCCATTGCCATCAAGCTCGACAGCCGCGGGCCGATGTTGTTCAAGCAGAAGCGCTACGGCTTCAACAACGATATGATCGAAGTCTACAAGTTCCGTTCGATGTATGTCGATGCGGCCGATGAAACGGCCGAAAAGCTCGTGACCAAGGACGACCCGCGCGTCACCCGCGTCGGGCGCATCATCCGCAAGGCCAGCCTCGACGAGCTGCCGCAACTGTTCAATGTGGTAATCAAGGGTAATCTGTCATTGGTCGGTCCACGTCCGCATGCAGTCAACGCCAAGGCCGAGGCCCGGCTCTACGACGAGGCGGTGGACGGCTATTTCGCCCGCCATCGCGTCAAGCCCGGCATCACCGGCTGGGCCCAGATCAACGGCTGGCGCGGTGAAACCGACACCCACGAAAAGATCCGGAACCGCGTCGAGCACGACCTCTATTACATCGAGAACTGGTCGGTGCTGTTCGACCTCTACATCCTGGCGCGCACGCCGTTCGCTTTGTTCAAGACCGAGAACGCCTATTGATCACCGCCGGGGACATCGCGATCCCTTGCGGCAAACCGGCCGCGCCGGCGCATGCCGTGGCGTTTCGCGAGCGTCTTTTGCTCTTCGTGCTGTTTATCACGGTGATGGCGAGTTCGGTCGCCTTCATCGAGCCGTCGCCGCATGACGGATTGATGGGTGTGCTTTTGGTCGTCGCTCTGATCGCGGGCGTGCGCCTCGAACGAACGCTACTGGTGCCGTTCCTGCTGCTGCTGATATGGAACGTGGCCGGCATGATGGCGCTGCTGCACGTGCCGGGCAACGAAAAGACCATCCAATATACCGGCACGTCGGTTTATTTGGCGATCGCCGGGCTGTTGTTTGCCTGCCTGTTCGCGCAGAACACCATGCAGCGGCTGACGGTCATGCGAGTGGCTTACGTGACCACCGCCGTGATCGCGGCCTTCACCGGCATGGCCGGCTACTTCAATGTTTTTCCCGGTGCGACAGAGCATTTCACGAATTACGGTCGCGCCTTGGGCGCCTTCAAGGATCCCAACGTGTTCGGTCCGTTCTTGATCTGGCCGGCGCTGTTTGTGCTGGACCGGATGGTGGCGCGCCATATCCGCTTCACCGACGCCATCGTCGCCGCCATCCTCCTGTTCGGCCTGCTGCTGAGCTTTTCGCGCGGTGCATGGTTCCACTTTGCGGTTTCTTGCCTCGTCATGCTGGCTCTCGCCTTCGTGACCGCGCCGACCCCGCGTGAGCGCCTGCGCGTGTTCGCGCTTAGTGTCACTGCCGTCGGTGCGCTAGCGTTGTTCGTATTATTTCTGCTTTCCTTCGACTCGATCGCCGAGATGTTCAAGGCGCGCGCCCATCTCATTCAATCCTATGACGTCGGCCAAGGCGGCCGTTTCCGCTTGCAGGAATTGGCGCTCAATTCGGTGCTGAATTTCCCCAACGGCATGGGGCCGTTCGAATTCGCCCGCGTGCACGGCCTGCAGCAGCACAATGTCTATCTGCAGGCTTTCCTGGTCTACGGTTGGGCTGGCGCCATGGCCTATCTGCTGCTGCTGTTCTCGACCGTTATGGTCGGCTTGCGCACGGCGCTCGTGCAAACGCCGTGGCAACCTTATATCATCACCGCCGTTGCGGCCTTCGTCGGCGAGATGGCGGAAGGCTTCGTGATCGACACCGACCACTGGCGCCATTTCTACTTGCTGCTCGGAATGGTCTGGGGATTGGCGGCAGCGACCTTCAGGCAGACGCGCAACGCGACACTGCGCGCGCCCGCCGGCTGGGCGGTCGGACTCGCACGCTAGCCGATGCGCTTCGAAAGCTATTTCTTGCAGAGCAGGATCGGCTGGTGCTGCGCGCCGCCCGGCATATGCACGATCTCGCAATCCTGGAAGCCCGCCGCGCGTGCGACCTTGAACAGGTAATCGGTGCGATAGGCGACGGCCGCCTCCGGCTGCTCCAGCGATTCGACGCGCGCGTTGCCGAGCGGGTGCTGGAACGTGTGCCGGGTCCCGTAAGTCGCCGGCGGATAGTCGAGATTGAAATGCGAGTGCATGATCGCGCCGCCGGGCTTAAGTAGCCGATAGCTTTCCTGAATGTAGTTCTCGAGCTCGCCTTCCAGCACATGGGTAAGCAGTGAGTTGGAGACGACCAGATCGAACGTCCCATCCGGCTCTGGAACGCGGTATGACGCGGTCTTTTCGCGCTGCTGGTGATAGGACACGCTCCCATGCGTTGAATGATGGAAACGGAAGCGCTCCGCGTCGTAGTGCTTCTCGCACCACGCAATCGCCTCGCCGTCGATATCGATGCCGACGTAGCTGCCGGTAAAGCGGCGTCCGCGGAAATTGTAATCGCGTAGCCAATGCGCCCAGCGTCCGCAGCCCGAACCGATGTCCAGGATGTTCGAGCTGGCATCCGCCAGCCCCTGCGTGAACACAAACATCCAGAAATCGCGCGCGTGAACCAGAAAATGAACCTGGTTGTTCAGGATGCGGTTGCCGACCCCGATGCGCACCCGCAGATGATTGGGCGGCAGATCGCGGAATTCCGAGTAGATCAGGCGTGGAATGACGTCGAAAGCATTGATGATCGTGCGAAACAAAGGGTTAAAAGTTAACAGAGAAGTTGACGGAAAAATCTTGCGGATCGCGCGATCTAATGCGGACCCTTTTGCATCGCTGCCGGCCTTTGCGAAAGGGGCTGATGTATCGGTCATGGTTCACGGTGTGAAGTAACCGCCAAGCGCGGGATACCGCGACTTATCTAGTCTTTAACGGCTTAAGATTATGTTACGCACGTTCGATACAAACCCTGCCTGACCCGAGCTGTCGCCACTCCGCCATGAGCCCAAGGCCTCTCGGGATGCCCCCACCACGGTCGCGACCCGCGCGCGCCACGGCGGGCGGCATCATCGCCTAACCGGAGCGGTCATGAACGAGCTTTGGCGCCCCCAAAACACGACAAGCGAGACGGCGGCGGCGCCGGGGCGTCCGCGCTCGATCATCTTTCTCGGCACGGCGCATGACCACGGCGGCAGCTCGGTGCTCGCCTCGACACTTGCCGGCGCCCTGCGGCACGACGGCCATCACGTCGAGGAATGGTATCTGTTCGGCTCGAAAGCCGATCTGCCCCCGGGCGCGCGTGTCTTCGTCAAGGGCGGGCGTTCGCGCTCTCCGTTCACGCTGGCAGCGTTGTTTGTGCGTGTCGTCCTCGCTCTGCGCCGGTTAAAGCCCGACGCCGCCTTCGGCTTGCAGCCGCTTTCCAATCTGCTGGTCGCGATCGCGGGCTGGCTCGCCGGGGTACCCGATCGCGTTGCCACGCATCACCTTCCCAGCAAACAGTTCAATTCAGTGCTGATGATGATCGATGGGATCGTGGGCCGGCTTGGCCTTTACCGGCACATCGTGGCCTGCGGACATTCGGTGGCGGATTCCTACCGGCACAACGGCGCCGCCTATATGCGGCGGCTGACGGTGATCCCCAACGGCCACCGCAAGCCGGTGATGATCGACCGCGCCAAGGCGCGCGCCGAATTCAAGCTGCCCGTGGAAGGTCCCGTGCTGGGCCAACTCGGTCGCCTTTATCACCAAAAAAATCAATGCTTTAGCATCGGCCTGCTGCGCGACTTGCTAGCGGCGTCGCTGCTGATGGTCGGCACCGGTCCCGACGAAACCGTGGTCAGATTCGCGATCACGGCCGGCGGATTTGAGCGCCGCACGCGCCTCGTACTCTCCCTCGCTCATGACCGCATTGGCGATTTTTATTCCGCCATCGATGTCGCGCTTTTCCCTTCCAGTTTCGAAGGGCTCAGCCTGGCCGCCATCGAAGCCATCCATGCCGGAGTTCCGTTGGTCTGCTCGGACATCCCGTCGTTTCGGGAAATGTTCCGCAATTCCCCGTTTTTGACGGAGACCGTGCTGGTGCCGCTCGGCGACCGCGAGGCCTGGCTCGAGCGCGTGCGCACCATTTTGAGTGACGAGACATTGCGGCTGCGACTCGTCGCCGAGTTGCGGCGGCTATCGCCTTCTTATGCCTTCAAAACCATGGCGACAAAATATCTGTCGGTTATCGATTGAGCGGACGCGGACAATGCTTGCACCCACGATGAGCACCGTCCCGAAGGCCATCTCCGGCTGGGTCAGGCACTCGCGCCTAGCCGATCTGTTGTCGTTTCGCTACGCGATGCTGCGCGGCTGGACCGCCGGCAGCGCGCTGGTGGCCGGACTGATCCAGACTTTCGTATTCGCCCGCATTCTCAGTCCCGAGCGTTTCTCGGTGTTCATCCTGGTCGGCGCGGTGGGCGTCTCGATGTGGCTGTTCGATCTCGGCCTGTCGAAAATATTGTTCGTGCGGCTGCGCAAGCGCTATCTCGCCGGCGAGGACACGCTCGCCATCGCCGCCCAAGCCAATGCGATCGCAAGTTTCTACGCGCTCCTGATCACCGCCGCCGCCGCGATTTGCTTTGCCGTCATGGTCTCCCGGCCGGCGGTATCGGCATGGGATGCCGCCGAATTCGCCCTGTTCTTCTTTTTCTCGGCGTTCAATCTGGCCTGGTTCGTGCTTCGCAATGTCAGCGTAGCCGTCGATGAATATATCTACTTCGAAAGCCTCGAGGCCTGCCGCCGCGTCGGCTATATCGCCTTGCTGTTGTCGATGCTGGCCGGCGTTCCCTTCGCCGCCTTCGTGATCGTCATCAATCTCGGTTGGTTTGTCTTGATCGGCCTGGCCGGCGCGCGCCTAGTGCGCAAGCGGGCGCTCACGCCGCAATTCCGCGGCCTTTTTGTTCGCTTGCGCGGCTTTTTTCGCGAAAACTGGCAATCGTCGCTCCGCACCGGTACGCATGCCGCCGGCGAGATCTATATCCACAATGTTCTCTATCTGGTGGTGCCGCTTGCCGTCGGACTGGGAGCACCGACCATCGTGCTCGACACCGCGCTGAAGATATTTTTGGGGACGCTCAACCTCTGTTCGGCCGCTTGCGATCTCCTGGTGCCGCGGCAGACCGCGGCCTATGCCGCGCGCGATTCACGCACGCTAGTCCGCGCCACTTTGACCGCCGTCGGCCTGTGCGCCATTCCGGTGCTGGCGATTTCGGCGCTGCTGCTGGTCGATGCCAAAGCCTTGTTTGCGCTCCTGCTCGGCCATGCCGCAGTGATGCCGGCCGCGGTCGTTCCGATACTGCTCGTCCTGCTGGCCACCGCCGCCGCCAAATCCGCGCCGAATTTCCTACTCCAGCACACCGGCTATTTCCGCGAGATTGCCCGGCTGTCGATCGTCAACGTCATGGTGATGACAGCCTCCGTCGGCGTTGCCTTCTTTGCAGGCCTCGGTGTGGTTGGGTTCCTCGCGGCCTATGCCGGCGCCTTCGTCACCGTTGCCGTGCTCTATATCATCATTGCCATCCGCGGCCCGTTGCGCGACGTCGCGCGCTAGAGGCGGCGGCGAGCCGCGCGATTTGGCGCGATTGCACTGCCACGGAGGCATCCCTATAGTCCGCGCCGGTCGGGGCGTGGCGCAGCCCGGTTAGCGCACCTGTCTGGGGGACAGGGGGTCGTGAGTTCAAATCTCGCCGCCCCGACCAAAATTCCCTCAAATCGACGCCTTCTTATCAGCGCGGTAACCTGGCCTGCACGCTTTCGCTGATCACACCCCGACGATGATGCGCTTACCCTGCGCCAATGCGATACGCGCGCGGCAACGCTCCCTTGCGAGACCACGCCACGACAGATCGTGGCTGGTCAATTTCGCGTCGGCAGTTCGGCGGGTCATCGATCTCGAACAGACCGCTTATGGAAGAAGAATAAAGTCCGTGCGTCGGCCTGTAGCCGCGTAGTCGAGTGCAACGGCTGTTCTGCAAGGCGAAGGATCAATTCGGCGACACCCCGATTGTTTGCATACAAACGATTGATGCCTGTCAATGTCTTTTTGCTGCGGTGCGATATATGGTCCAAGCACTTGAAAGTAAAAGACATGTTTCAACCGAACTGGGCCCATCTTCGTGAGTTGCCGCTTTTTTGCAATTTGAATGAAACAACTGCCAATACGTTGCTATGCGCGGCGCGCATACGTCGTTTCCCGAAACAAACGAATCTTATCCGCGAAGGTGAGACTCCGAATTTTCTTCATATCGTCGTTGACGGCATGGTGGCGCTGTTCGGCGCCCACGACGGCGAGGAAACCACGATCGAAATCGCCGGGCGGGGGGCGATATTATTTTTGGCGGCGGCCATCCGTAACGCCGCGCACCTTAATTCGGCCCGCACGCTGACACCCTCACAGATCGTGATGATACCGGCGCAGATCGTGCGCGATCTTTGCGATCGCGATGCCACCGTCGCCCGCGCCATTATCGCTGAATTGGCGGAACATTGTCACTGCTCCGTCCGGGCACTCAAGAATATTAAGCTGCGCCCCAGCGCCGAACGGCTGGCAAATTGGATTTTGCGGACCGGCACTATCCAAGGCAAAAACGGCCGCATCGAATTGCCGTTTGAAAAGCGCACCCTGGCATCTTGCTTGGGAATGAGTCCGGAGAACTTGTCCCGCAACTTGGCGCTACTGACGAAACACGGCGTGCGGATTTCCGGACATGATATCGTTATCGAAAATTCCTCGGCATTGGCGAAATTTGCCAAGCCAAATCCACTCATTGACGATTGAACGCCCGAGGCAAGACTTCGCATTTCGTTCTTTATCGATAGTAAGAAGCAATTCGAGAAGCGAACATTGCTGGCACAGACGGCGAACGCCCGTGCCGAGGTTGATTTGCGTCAATGCCGATGCGATAACCGGGCGCAGCAATATTACGATACGCGGCAAGCAATCCCTGCGTCGCCTGCAAAGCAATCGCGAGGCGCACTCATGAAAGCGTTATTGCGGGCGATGATCTCCGCGCTATTTATTCTCAGTGCGGTTCACACTGCCGGTGCCCAAGGCACTCAAATTGACAACACGACCTGCCTCAGCTGCCACGGCGCGCCAAGATTCGCAGCAGCGGGCGCGGACGGACAGACGCGCGCGCTTTTCGTGGCGGCGGACCGCTTCGCCGGCAGCGTACATGCCGCGCTGGCCTGCACCGCATGCCATACGACGATAACCGAGGTCCCGCACAAGAGCGCAGGCCTGACGCCGGCCGCGACGCGCCGGCAAATTCCCGCGTTGTGCGGGGGCTGTCATGCAAACGCACTGAAGGACTATCAAATCTCCGTTCACGGTAAGCAGGTCACGAGCGGCAGCGACGTCCATGCCGCGGTTTGCACCGACTGTCATACGACGCACGCGGTTGCGCGCCCGCAATTGGCCGCAACGCGCCGCGCCATCACCAAGGAATGCGGTAATTGCCATGCCGACGCGTTGGCGAGCTACACCAAGACCTACCACGGCCAGATCCTGGCCCTTGGCTACGCCAACGTCGCGACCTGCGCGGATTGCCACCGCGGGCACGCGGTCCTGCCGCCAAGCGACCCGGCTTCAAGCGTGTCGCCGGCCAATCTGCTCGGCACTTGCCGGACCTGCCATCAGGATGCAACGGCCGGCTTCGCCACCTTCCAGGCGCATGCCACCACCGACAATTTCGCCCGCTATCCTTATACCTGGATCGCCTCGAAGTTCGTGTGGATGTTGATCATCGTCACCTTCGTAGTCTTCTGGACGCATTCGCTGCTCTGGCTCTACCGCGAACTGCGTGACCGTCAGCAGCGCCGGCTGCGGCCGCATGTGCGGGCAGAGGCCGTGCCGCCAAGAGAAGGCCAATATGTCGAGCGCTGGAGCGCCGCCTGGCGCTGGGCGCATTTTCTGTTCGCGCTCTCCGTCATCGTGTTGGTCATGACCAGCATCCCGATGCTCTATCCCAACGCCAGTTGGGCGCCGGTGCTCATCCGAGTGCTGGGGGGGCCGGCCATCGCCGACATCGTACACCGGGCCGCCGCCATCGTCATGACCGCGGTCTTTGTCGGGCACCTAGTCTATATCGCCATCCACCTCTGGCGCAATTGGAAGAACGTGCGCTTGTTCGGGCCCTACTCGCTACTGCCGACCTGGCAAGACGGCCGCGACGTGATCGCCATGGTGCGATGGTTCTTCGGCGCCGGGCCGCGCCCGGTGTTCGATCATTGGAATTACCAGCAGAAATTCGATTACTGGGCGCCGTTCTGGGGCGTTACCATGCTGTTCGCGTCCGGCGTCATACTGTGGTTCAAGGCGCTGACGGCCGCCTACCTGCCGGGCTGGATTTTCAACGTCGCCACCGTCGTTCATGGTGATGAAGCCGTGCTAGCCGCCGTCTACCTGTTCACCATCCACTTCTTCGCCAATCACTGGCGGCCCGACAAGTTCCCGCTCGACATCGTCATCTTCACGGGCTCGATGCCGCTGGAAGAGTTCAAACGCGAATACGGCGTCGAGTACGGCCGCCTGTTGGAAAGCGGACAGCTTCAGCGCTACCTGGTGGACGCGCCGTCGCGGCCGATGGCGCTCGGCTCCAAGGTCCTCGGCTTCAGCCTCGTTGCCGTGGGACTGGCGCTGCTGCTCATGATGGCGATTGGGATCGGCGGCAGCCTGTGACGGCCAGGGGCGCGCGGCGGCACAGCGTGGGTACATTCTTGGGCCCGACGCCGTTTGAACCGCGTTTGTTTCGACTTGATATTGATCAAGGCAAATCGCCGGGTCCCCACTGGAATTTTAAGCTGCAATGGCTTAGTGACTCGGGTTGCATCACGCGTAAACCCCTTCGTCATCGGCGGAGAATATGGAAATGAAGACCCACGCAAAGCTGATCTTGGCCGCGACCGCTGCCGCGCTGCTGATTGCCGGTTCGGCAATGATCCTCACCGTACAGACGGCCAAGGCCACGCCCGCATATGCCCAGAAGACCGGCAAGGCCTGCGGCTATTGCCATGTGAACCCGGCGGGCGGCGGCAAGCTCAAGGCGGCCGGCACGAAGTTCCAGAAGAACGGCCATAAGATGTAA
>CAYLMY010000017.1:11481-28378 GCA_964384635.1 uncultured Undibacter sp. | reverse complement strand
ATCTCGCGCTCGTCCTCGATTTCGGCCAGCCGCCGGTAGAGCGCCAACCGCACCGATAGGTCGGCGACATAATCGTCGGGGATCAGCACTGGCGTGCCGATCATGATCTGCGGCGACCAGCGGTCGGGAGCGAGCGCGGTGATGCCGGCCTTCAGGCTCATCACCGCCTCTTCCAACATTTGTTGATAGAGCTCGAAGCCGACCTCCTTGATGTGGCCGGACTGTTCCTCGCCCAACAAGTTGCCGGCGCCGCGAATGTCCAAGTCGTGCGAGGCGAGTTGGAAGCCGGCGCCCAGCGTGTCGAGCGATTGCAGAACCTTCAGCCTGCGCTCGGCCTGCGCGGTGATCTTCTGTTGCGCCGGCAGCGTCAGCAGCGCATAGGCGCGCAGCTTGGCGCGGCCCACCCGCCCGCGCAGCTGGTAGAGCTGCGCCAAGCCGAAGCGGTCGGCGCGGTGGACAATCAAGGTATTGGCGGTCGGGATGTCGAGGCCGGATTCGATGATGGTGGTGGAGAGCAACACGTCGTATTTGCCGTCGTAGAAGGCCGACATGATGTCGTCGAGCACCGTTGCCGGCATCTGACCGTGGGCGACGGCGACACGCACCTCCGGGACGTTCTTGTCGAGAAAGTCCTTGGCGCCGGCGAGGTCTTCGATGCGCGGGCAAACGTAGAAGGCCTGGCCGCCGCGGTATTTCTCGCGCAGCAGCGCCTCGCGCACCGTGATCGGATCGAACGGCGAAACGAACGTGCGCACCGCCAGCCGGTCGACCGGCGGCGAGGCGATGATCGACAGATCGCGCACGCCGGTAAGCGCCAATTGCAGCGTGCGCGGGATCGGCGTGGCGGTGAGCGTGAGCACATGCACCTCACTGCGAAGCGCCTTCAGCTTCTCCTTGTGGGCGACACCAAAATGCTGCTCCTCGTCCACCACCAGCAGCGCGAGGTCCTTGAACTTGATGCCGCGGCCGAGCAGCGCATGAGTGCCAATGACGATATCGACGCTGCCCTCGGCCATGCCGGCTTTCGCCGCCGCAAGCTTCGCGTGCGGCACCAGGCGCGAGGCCTGTGCCACGTTGACCGGGAAACCGCGAAAGCGGTCCGAAAAGGTCTTAAAGTGCTGGCGCGCCAAGAGCGTCGTCGGCACGATGACCGCGGTCTGCTTGCCGCTGACGGCGGCGATGAAGGCCGCACGTAGCGCCACTTCGGTCTTGCCGAAACCGACGTCGCCGCAGATGAGGCGATCCATCGGCCGCCCCGAGCCGAGATCCTTGATGGTGGCGTCGATGGCCGCGAGCTGGTCATCGGTTTCCTCGTAAGGAAAGCCGGCGCAGAACTCGTCATAGGCGCCCGGCCCGACCGTCAGGCGCGGCGCCTCGCGTAATTGCCGTTCGGCCGCGATCTTGATCAGCTCGCCGGCGATTTCGCGGATGCGGCTCTTCATGCGCGCCTTGCGCGCCTGCCAGTTGCCGCCGCCCAGACGATCGAGCTCGACCCCGCTTTCCTCCGAGCCATAGCGCGATAACAGATCGACGTTTTCCACCGGCAGGAATAGCTTGGTGTCGTCGGCGTAGTGGATTTCGAGACAGTCATGCGGCGCGCCGGCCGCATGAATCGCCTGCAAGCCGGAAAAGCGGCCGATGCCGTGATCGACATGCACCACCAGGTCGCCGACGCTAAGGCTCGTCACCTCCGCGATGAAGTTCTCCGCCCGCCGGCTTGCTCTGCGCGGCCGCACCAGCCGGTCGCCGAGAATATCCTGCTCGCTGACAACGGCCGCGTCTCGCGTCTCAAAGCCGGACTCGATGCCGAGCACGGCGAGCGCCACCGCAGGCTTCGGCAGCGCGAGCGCCTGCGGCCAGGAATCGATGGGGTTAAGATTGTGCAGACGGTGGTCGGCGAGCACGTGGCTCATGCGCTCGCGCGCACCCTCGCTCCAGAGCGCGATGGCAACCCGCTTGCCGGCGGCTTGCAGCGAGAGCACATGGGCCGATACCGCTTCGAACACGTTTGATCCCGGCTCGGCACGCTCGGCGGCGAAATTGCGCCCGGCGCGCGCGTTGACGTCGATCACGCCGTGCGTCTCGGGCACCGAGAAGGGCGTGAGCTTGGCGAGGGCTTCGGTTTCCAGGCGCTTGCGCCACTCGTCTTCGGAAAGATAGAGCCGGTCCGGCGGCAGCGGCTTGTAGGGCGGCGTGACGCCTTGTTTGAGCGCTTCAGCGCGCGCCTCGTAATAGTCGGCTATTTGCGCGAAGCGCTCGCGCGCAGCGTCTTCGGCCAGATGCTCCAGCGCCAGCACGGTGCCGGGCAAATAATCGAACAGCGTCTCGAGCTTGGCGTGGAACAGCGGCAGCCAATGCTCCATGCCAGGATAGCGGCGGCCTTCGGTCACCGCCTCGTAAAGCAGATCGTCGGGCGTGGCGGCGCCGAACTGCGCGACATAGCCGGTACGGAAATGGCGAATGGTTTCGGTGATGAGCTCGAATTCGGAAACCGGCACCAGGTCGAGGCCGCGCAATTCGCCTTCGCTGCGCTGTGTCTCGGGATCGAAGCTGCGGATGGTCTCGAGCGCGTCGCCGAAGAAATCGAGCCGGACGGCCATGTCCATGCCGGGCGCGAACAGGTCGAGGATGCCGCCGCGCACCGCGTAGTCGCCGGGCTCGCGCACGGTAGAGGCGCGCGCAAAGCCGTTGAGCTCCAGCCAGTCGACGATGCCCTGCATGCCGATAACGTTGCCCGGCGCGACCGAGAGCGCGTGCGTCGCCACAAACTCGCGCGCCGGCAGGCGCTGCAACGCAGCGTTGACCGTTGTGAGCAGCACCGACGGCCGGTCACGACCCTTCACCCGCGTCAGCCGCGACAACGCGGTCATGCGCTGCGCCACCACCGACGCGTTGGGCGACACCCGGTCGTAGGGCAGGCAGTCCCAGGCTGGAAATTCCATTACCAGCAGGTCGGGACCGAAGAACGACAACGCGCGCGACAGTTGCGCCATGCGTTGGCCATCGCGGCAGACGACGCAAAGCGAAATCGCCGGTGCCCCGCCGCGCGCCGCCACGCTGCGCGCCAGATCGGCGAGCACCAGCCCTTCGGCACCGTCGGCGACTTGGGCCAGCGTCAGCGGCGCGCCGGCACGCAACGATTCGGCGGGGGACTTCACTTCAACGCCTCACCGCTCTCGTGAAAGTCGCGCAGCCGGCGGAACATGGCGGTGTCGTGTTCGGCCGGCACGGCTTCCGCGCTGCTCACCCAGGCGAAGAATGGTTGGTCGGGGATTTCCAGCAGCCGTTCGTAATCGTCTAGCTCGGCCTCGCTCAAATGCGTGATATGCGCGTCGGCGAAGCGGCCGAGCACCAGGTCCATTTCGCGGATGCCGCGATGCCAGGAGCGAAACAGCAGCCTGCGCCGGCGCGTGTCCAGCCCCTCGCTCGAAATCCGTGTCCCGGTCATAGGTCTCTCCAACGCCAAAAACCCGGACGGGGCCGGGCGGGGTTTTATAGAAGGCGCAGGCCGCCTTGTCAGCGCCCGCTTTGCACAGGTCTGCATTGCGTCGGCTCGACGCGCAAGCCAGCATGCCGGCCATGCGGCCGCCCTTGCTCAATCCGCTGTTTGCTTCGCTCACCAGCCTGCCCGGCGTCGGGCCGCGGCTGGAAAAGCTTTACGCCCGGCTGCTCGAGCGCGAGGCGCCGCGCGTCATCGACCTGTTGTTCCACCTGCCGTCCGGCACCATTGACCGCCGCGCGCGACCGAAGCTGCGCGACGTGCAGCCAGGCCAGGTGGTCACCGTCGCCGTCACCATTGACAAGCACCGCCCCTCGCCGCCGCACCGTTCGCGCGCGCCCTACCGCGTCCATGCCAGCGACGAGACCGGCGACATTACGCTCACTTTTTTCAATGCGCGTCGCGACTATCTGGAGAAGCTCCTGCCGGAAGGCGAACTGCGTTACGTCTCCGGTACCGCAGAATTTTACGACGGCATGTTGCAGATGGTGCATCCCGACCGGGTGGTGGACGAGGCGGGCTTCGCCGCGCTGCCGCTGGTCGAGCCGGTCTATCCCCTCACCGAGGGCTTGGCACTCGGCAATGTGCGGCGCGCCATGGACGCAAGCCTTACGCGGCTGCCCGATCTCGCCGAGTGGCAGGACGAGACCTGGGTCTCACGCGAGCGCTTTCCTGCCTTTGCCGACGCCTTGCGCCATCTGCACCGACCGGCCGAGCCGCATGACGTGCTGCCTGAGAGTCCGGCCTGGACGCGGCTCGCCTTTGACGAACTGCTTGCCGGTCAATTGGCGCTCGCTTTGGTGCGCGCGCATATGCGCCGCCAATCCGGCCGCGGCACCGCCAGCGAAGGCCGCTTGCGCGCACGCATCCTCAAGGCGCTGCCCTATGCGCTCACCCATTCGCAGCAACGCGCGGTCGACGACATCATCAACGACCTGGCGCTGCCGCAGCGCATGTTGCGGCTGCTGCAAGGCGACGTCGGCTCCGGCAAGACCGTGGTGGCGCTGATCGCCGCCGCCGCTGTGATCGAGGCTGGCCGCCAGGCCGCCTTCATGGCGCCGACCGAAATCCTCGCCCGCCAGCATCTGAAAACCATCGCGCCGCTGGCGGAAGCAGCCGGCATCCGCGTTGCCATCCTCACCGGCCGCGAGCGCGGCACTGCGCGCAAGGAGATCCTCGACCGGCTCACGCTGGGGGACATCGACCTGCTGCTCGGCACGCACGCGCTGTTCCAGGAAGACGTCGCCTTCCGCGATCTCGCGCTCGCAATTGTCGACGAGCAGCACCGCTTCGGCGTGCACCAGCGGCTGGCGCTCACGCAAAAGGGCGAGGCGGTCGACGTGCTGGTGCTCACCGCCACGCCGATCCCGCGCACGCTGGTGCTCACTTATTTCGGCGACATGGACGTCTCGGAATTGCGCGAGAAGCCGGCCGGCCGCCAGCCGATCGACACCCGCACTATTCCGCTCTCGCGTCTGGACGAAGTCGAGGACGCGGTCGGGCGCGCGCTCGACGCCGGCAACCGGGCTTATTGGGTCTGTCCGCTGGTGGAGGAGTCCGAGAAGATCGATCTCGCCGCCGCCGAGGCGCGGTTCGAGGAACTGCGCAATAAATTCGGCGCCAAGGTCGATCTAGTGCATGGCCGCATGAAGGGCCCCGACAAAGATGCCGCCATGGCGCGCTTTGCCGCCGGCGAGACGCGGCTCTTGGTCGCCACCACGGTGATCGAGGTGGGCGTCGATGTGCCGGAAGCAACCGTCATGGTGATCGAGCACGCCGAGCGCTTTGGCCTCGCGCAACTGCATCAATTGCGCGGACGCATCGGGCGCAGCTCCAGCCATTCGACCTGTCTCTTGCTGTACAAGACGCCGCTCGGCGAAACCGCCAAGGCGCGCCTCACCATTTTGCGCGAGACCGAGGACGGTTTTCGCATCGCAGAGGAAGACCTCAAGTTGCGTGGCGAAGGCGACCTGCTCGGCACGCGGCAGAGTGGCCTGCCCGGCTTCCGCGTCGCGCGCCCTGAATTTCACGGCAAATACCTTGGCGCCGCCCGTGACGACGCGGCGTTGGTGCTGGCGCGCGATCCCTCGCTCACGACGGAGCGCGGGCAAGCACTTCGCCACCTGCTCTATTTGTTCGGGAAGGACGAGGCGATCAAGCTCATCCGCGCAGGATAAGCGGCAGTTTGTCGCCGCCGGCAGGCCCAGCCGGTAGACCCGCAGGCGTCGCGGCAACACGCCCAAGCGCCTGATCGACCGCAAGGAGAACTTGGCGCGCCGGCAGCTCGTCGAGGCATTGGCTGCGGCTTTGCAGATGGTTGTCGCAACCCAGACGATCGCACGGCATGCAAGGCAGCGGATTCTGCACGACCCACACATTGCCGCGATTCTGGATGGTGCCGGCGCGCGCCCACGGCATGTCCAAGCCGCCGACCGGCCACGGCCCGATCATATGTGGCCCGGTCGGTCCGTATATCGCCACCGTCGGACAGCTGGACGCGGCCGCAAGATGCGACATCGAGGTGTCCGTGCCGACATAGACCGCCGCGCCGGACAACAGTGTCACCAACTCACCCCACGAGAGCCGGCCATCCATCCGCTCCACGGGCGGACGCACCGGATTCCAGACACGATCGAGATAGGCCCGCTCCTCCGGCGCATCTCCACCGGTCGCCACCACCGCAAGCCCGCGTTGTGCCAGACCTTCGGCCAGCGCACGCCAGCCCTCATCGGTCCATTGCTTGACGCGATGCATCGGTTTGACATGCACGACAGCATAGGGACCACGCGGCGTAAGCGGCGCTGATGGCGCAGGCAGCACAATATCCGGCCGCTCGTCGATACCGAGCGTCTTGGCAAGGCGCAGCAGATTGACGACGCGATGGACATTAGGATCGGCAACCACCGTGCGGCTAAGCAGCCAGCGCTTCCAGGCCGCGGGGCGCTCATCAACGAGTCCAATGCTATACCGTCCAGCGACTGCTGCCATGAATGTCGGCCGGTCGCCAGCCTGGGTAGAAATAGCGATATCGTAACGGCGCCAGAGTTGGCCGATCAATTTCCCGATCGCCGCGATGCCTGGCGGCTGTGGAACGGCGATCACGCGTTCGATATCGGGATTGCCGGCCACGATTCCCTCGCTGCCGGCAAACACCAGCATGTCGATGCGGCTGCCGGGCAGCCCGCGGCGCAACGCGCGCACCAAGGGCGTTGTCAACAAGACGTCGCCGAGCCGCCGCATCGTTACGACCAATACGCGCGGAGTTGCCGGAGTTTTTGACGCAGGTCCCACAACACGACCTCCAAACGCGATTATGCCCCGGCTTCGCCGGGCCGACAATAAGAGGCCGATCTGGCGTAATCATTCCGCCTATTTGACGGCGGCTGAGTCCCGTACGGCCTGTGCCGCGCGTGCACTCGACGCCAAAGCAGCAAGCTTTTTTTGCGCGTCACTTGGCTGCACCATGCCAGCCGAAATCAACAGCGTCATAGCGTTCTCGACCGAGATGTCGAGCTCGATCAGCTCGTCGCGCTTCACGAAGAAGAAAAAGCCGGTGGTCGGGTTGGGCGTACACGGCAAAAACACCGAGACATGTTCGCCTTGCGGCAGCTTGTCCGCGACGTCGCCGCCCGGCGGCTGCGACAGAAACACCAGCGACCACATGCCGGGCGCCGGGAATTCGACCAGCGCCACCTTGCGGAAGCTCGAGCCGCTCTTCGAGAACAGCGCCTCGAAAATCTGCTTCATGGTCTTGTAGATCGGCCGCACGATCGGCATGCGGCTGAGCAGACCCTCGCCCCATCCGACCAGCGTGCGGCCAACCAGGTTGGCGGTGAGGAAGCCAAGCAGCGTGAGACCGACGAAGGCGATGATTAGTCCGGTGCCGGGAATCGGCCAAGGCAGATAACTCTCCGGGCGATATGCCGGCGGAACCAAAGGCGTGACGACGCCGTCCACCCAATTGATGAACGACCAGATCAGCCAGGCGGTGACGGCCAACGGCCCGGCCACCACCAGGCCGGTGAGGAACCAGTTGCGGATACGGGCGGCGACGCCGGTCTGCGAACTTGTCGTAACTGCTTGCATGTCGGCGGCGAGTTCGTCGCCCGGTTCCTGTTCGAGGTCAGCCATGAGCTGATCCTATTCTACCGTGACCGATTTCGCGAGGTTACGCGGCTGGTCGACGTCGGTGCCGAGCGCGACCGCGGTATGATAGGCGATGAGTTGCACCGGCACGGCGTAAACCAGCGGCGTGACGCTTGCCGCCATGTCGGGCAGCGTGAGCGTGACGATCTGATCCCTGGCCGCTTCCTTGGCGCCTTTCGGGTCTGTCACCAGAATGATACGGCCGCCGCGCGCGGCCACCTCCTCCATGTTCGACAGCGTCTTATCGAACACGCGGTCGAACGGCGCGATCACGATCACCGGTATGGTTTCGTCGATCAGCGCGATCGGGCCGTGCTTGAGTTCGCCGGCGGCGTAGCCTTCGGCATGGATATAGGAGATTTCCTTGAGCTTGAGCGCGCCTTCCAGCGCGATCGGGAAGCTGGTGCCGCGGCCGAGATAGAGTACGTCGTGCACCTTGTCGAGCTCGAGCGCGAGCTTCTCGATCTGCGGCTCGAGCGCCAGCGCCTGCGTCATCAGGCGCGGGGTCTCGATCAGTGCATGCACCAGTTTCTGCTCGTCGAGCTCCGATAATTCACCGCGCGCGCGCCCGGCGGCGATCGCGATGCAGGCCAACACCGCCAGCTGGCAGGTGAAGGCCTTGGTCGAGGCAACGCCGATCTCGGGGCCGGCCAGCGTCGGCATCACCACGTCGCTGTCGCGCGCGATCGTCGAAGTCGGCACGTTCACCACCGACAGCACGTGCTGCTTGCGCTCCTTGGCGTAGCGCAGGCTCGCCAGTGTGTCGGCGGTCTCCCCCGACTGCGAGATGAAGATGGCGAGATCGCCGGGCTCGAGCGGCGCCTCGCGATAGCGGAACTCGGAGGCGATATCGATCTCCACCGGCAATTTCGCGAAGCGCTCGAACCAGTATTTCGCCACCAGCCCGGCATAGAAGGCGGTGCCGCAGGCCGAGAGCGACAGCCGTTTCAATTTTTTCCAATCGAACGGCAGCTTGCCCGGCAGTTCCACCCGCTCGTTCACCATGTCGATGTAATGGGCGAGCGTGTGGCCGACCACTTCCGGCTGCTCGTGGATTTCCTTGGCCATGAAATGCTTGAAGTTGCCCTTGTCGACCAGCAGCCCGGAAGCGGCCGACTTGATCACCGCCCGCTCGACCCGCTTGCCTTGCGCATCGTAAATTTCCACGCCTTTGCGCGTGACCACCGCCCAGTCGCCGTCGTCCAGATAGCTGACGGTGTCGGTGAAGGGCGCCAACGCAATCGCGTCGGAGCCGAGATACATTTCGCCGTCGCCATAGCCGACCGCGAGCGGCGAGCCCTTGCGCGCGCCGATCAGAAGATCGTCCTCGCCGGAAAACAGGAAGGCGAGCGCGAAGGCGCCGCGCAGTTGCTTGAGGGTCGCCGCCACCGCTTGCGCCGGCTTCTTGCCTTTCTTCATTTCGTCGGTGACCAGATGCGCGACCACTTCGGTGTCCGTCTCGCTGGCGAACTTGACACCGTTTTTGGCGAGCTTCTCGCGCAGCTCGCGGAAATTCTCGATGATGCCGTTGTGCACGACCGCGACGTTTTCGGTCGCGTGCGGATGGGCGTTGCTCTCGGTCGGCTTGCCGTGGGTGGCCCAGCGGGTGTGGCCGATGCCGATATTGCCGGCCAGCGGCTCCTTGGCGAGCCGCGCCTCCAATGCAGAGAGCTTGCCTTGCGCGCGCCGGCGCGCAAGCTTGCCGTGATCGAGCGTCGCGATGCCGGCGGAGTCATAGCCGCGGTATTCGAGGCGTTTGAGCGCGTCGATGAGATGGGCCGCAACCGGCGCGCGCCCGAGGATTCCGACTATGCCGCACATCCGGAAGGATGGCCCCCGTTAACTGTCAAACCTGGTTTAGCCGCCGCCGGCAACGTCATGGAAATCAAAACGCATTTCGCCTTGTGACAGCGGCGGCGATGTCGCCCAAAGCGCTCAGGCGCGCTTTTTCGACGGGCCCTTGCGCAGGTTCTTGCCCAAGGCCTTTACCTGCCGCAAGCGTTTTGCCCAGCCTTCCTTAATCTTCTGTTCTGTGCGCGCAACCGCCAGCGCGTCGGCCGGCACGTCTTTGGTCACCACCGTGCCGGTGCCGACATAGGCGCCGTCGCCGATCTTGACCGGCGCCACCAGAGATGAATTGGAGCCGATGAAGGCACCCTTGCCGATATCGGTACGGTGCTTGGCTACACCGTCGTAGTTGCAGGTGATGGTACCGGCGCCGATATTAGCGCCCTCGCCCACCCGTGTGTCGCCAATATAGGCGAGATGGTTGGCCTTGGCGCCGGCCTCGATGGTCGCCGCCTTCACCTCGACGAAATTACCGATATGCACGTCGGTGCCGAGGTCGGCACCCGGCCGCAATCGCGCGAACGGACCGACACGCGCGCCTTTGCCGACATGGGCTTCCTCCACATACGTGAACGACTTGATGGTCGCGCCCTCTTCGACCGTGACGCCGGGACCGAACACCACATTGGGCTCGATGGTGACGTCCTTGCCCAGTTTGGTATCTGCTGACAAAAACACAGTGTCCGGCGCTATCATGGTGACGCCGGCTTCCATGGCGGCGGCGCGCAAGCGTTGCTGCAGGACGGCCTCGGCCTCGGCGAGCTGCGCCTTGGTGTTGATGCCGCGCACGTCGTCCTCCGTGGTTTCGATCGCGGCTACCTTCAAGCCCATATCGCGGGCGATGGCAACCGCGTCGCTGAGATAATATTCGCCCTTGGCATTGGCATTGCCGATGCGATCGAGAATGGCGAGCGCGTGCTGGCCGGAAAGCGCCATCAGCCCGCCGTTGCACAATGGAATTTTACGCTCCTCGGGCGTTGCGTCACGGTCTTCGCGGATGGCGATGAGCTCATCGCCGCGCGTCAACAACCGGCCATAGCCTTGCGGGTTCGCAGCCTTAAATCCGAGCACCGCCACCGCGGCGCCCTTGGCGAGCGCCGCGCGCAAAGCGATGAGTGTTTGCACGCGCACCAGCGGCGTGTCGCTGAACATGACCAGGATATCGTCGGCTCCGCGTGCGATCGCCGGACGCGCCGCCAGCACCGCGTGGCCGGTACCGCGCCGTTCGCGCTGCTCGTAGGTCTGCGCCTTGGGCGCAAAGGCCCTCGCTTCGTCCACCACCGCATTGTGATCGGGACCGACCACGACCGCGATCACACCGCAGCCCGCCTGCGCCGCCGAAGCGAGCACGTGTGCAAGCATCGTGCGCCCGGCAATCGGGTGCAACGCCTTCGGCAGGCGCGTACGCATGCGTGTGCCCTCGCCGGCGGCGAGTACGATGGCAAGGCATGTTCGTTGCGTCATTCGTTTTCGGCTCGCGCCACGGCTAACAGCTACCACGCCTTGGGCCGCGCACCTTACTGAAGCGGGCCGGTTGGTAAATAGCGCCTCCTGAGGGCCCTTGCGCGCTGCAGTGGAAGCAAGATTTGCCGGATTCTGCTAATGTTTTCAACGACGTGATTCGCCGTGTCGAGAAGGAGCCGATGGCGATCGAAATCGCCCCGCTTAAAATCGAGACCGACGAGCGCTTAGACATGCGCGCGCTCTGGCGCTTAGGCGCCTGGGGCGGTGCTGCTGCGCTCGCGCTCATCGTCGTTGCCTTCGTCAGCGTGTCCGGCAGCGGCAGCCAGCGATTGGCCCTGGCCTCCGCGCCGACCGAATTGCCGGTTCGTACCGTCGCCACCGTCAAGATACCGCGTCCGCAAAATGACGCCGAGACCTTGCGGTTGGCGGCGCAGGTGCGCACGCTCGCCGCCGACCGCGACCGCCTCACCGCACGCATCGCCAGCCTCGAACACCAGCTCGAAGGCCTGACCGGCTCGATCAAGCGGCTGGCCGACATCCCCGCCCCGGCGGCAAACGCGCCGCCGCCCAGGCCAGTTGCGCCTGCCACTACGCGGCCGGCGATGGCCAAGCGCGACGCGCCAAAACTGTCTGCCGTGATATCGCCGGTCAATTCGCCGCTCGCCATGCCGGCCGCCGGAACGGCCGCGTCCTGGCCCGACAAGCCGCCGCCCCAAGCCGAGACGAACGCGGCCGAACCAGTCGATCCATCAGCGCAAGACGCCGCGGCGCCCGCCCTGGATAAAGTGCCGCTGCCACCAGCGCGGATCGCCACCTCCGAACTGCCCAAGCTTGAATTCGCTATCGCGCTGGCCGGCGCCTCCAGCATGGAGGTCGCGCGCCTGCAATGGGCGGCGGTAAAAGCCAATTTCGGCGCGCTGTTCGCCGGCCTTGAGCCGCGCGCCTTGAGTGAAAGCCGCGGCGCCGCCACCCATTACCGGCTGGTGGCCGGACCGCTGCCGACCTACACCGCTGCCGAGCAGCTGTGCGCGCATATGATCGCCGCGCACGCGACCTGCCAACCGGTCAAATTCACCGGCGCGCCGCTCTAACGCGGCCGATTGTAAGCGCGCCCGAGCGCCGCCATAATGCGCCAAGCCATTTCCGCAACCCGCATGAAACTGTTTCTGCCGAGCGCACGCACGACCAATTGGCTGCTGATCGTCGGCTTCTGCTCGATCGGCTACGCGCTCTATTTGCGTTATCTCGCGATTGAGCAGTCGAGCGTGGGCCTGGCCTGCGCGGCCGGGCTCAATACCTGGCTGTGCTTCACGCGCCACATCGCGACCATGCTGTTCACCTATTCGGTATTCGGCTGGACGGCGCTTGCCATTGCCGCCGTCAACCTGTTGCGGCCGTCGCTCATCCTGTTTGCGGTGGCGCTGGCCGCGGCCTGCTTCGGCGTCGTGCTCTATAATACCGCGCTCTCGTCGGTCGCGGTCGGACTGCTGCTGCTCAGCTTTGCGCGTCGCGCACCTGCGCCAGACTGACGGCGAGCGCGAGCAATGCCGCGCAGAGCCAAAGCGACTGCCAGTTGGCGAAGCTTTCGTTGAGCAGGATATACGGCACCGACAGCGCCAGCAGCACGCCTGCCAGTATTTCCGCAGCGCCGCGGCGCCCTTGCGGGCGCGGCATCGCCAGCGTGTGCAGCAGGAACGGCACCGCAGCCGCCGTCAGCGGTGCGAACGGAAAATCCTTGTAGCGCGGATCGAACACCAGCCCGAGTGCGGTCAGCACAGCCAGCAGCATCGCCGCGATCAGCACCGCGCCCACGGCAATCGCCAGCGGATCGCGGATGCGCTGCGCGGCTGGCCCGAGTAGGCGTGAGAAGCGCGGGATCGCCACATCGCCCATGATCGCGGCGCTCACCAGCGGCGCGCTCAAGATCGCCACGGCGGTGAGCGCCAGCGAGCGCAGCCAGCCTCCCAGCCCAAGGCTTTCCAGCGGCACGTTCGCAATAGTCCAGCCGATCAGCACGCCGCCGGCTAACGCATTGCCGGTCACCGCCAGCCAGCGCGCTGGCGTCGGTGCGTGTCCGCGAGCGACGGCAAAGCTTACGCCGAAGACCAGCACGGCGAAGGCGACGCCGCCCGCCGCCTGCCAGCGCCACCATGGATGGTTCGAAACAGCTTCGCCCCAGGAGAATTTGAGCTGGCGCGCGCCGTCGTTGATGATTCCCCAATGACCGCCGACCGTGCCTTCGAACGCGCGCTTCCAGGGCTGATCGTAGGCTTCGATCACGTTGACGTGGAATTTTTCGCGCGCCGCCAGCGCCAACACGTCCTGGATGACGCGCGCCTGGTTGGCCGGCGACGGCAGTGCGCCTTCGCGCATGCGCCCCGCGCTTGGCCAGCCCACTTCGCCGATCAGCACGTCTTTGCCGGGAAAGGCGTTGACCACCCGGCGGCGGATCGCCGCAACATGCGCGGCCGCTTGGTCGGCGGCAATCGGGAAATCTTCCCAATAGGGCAGGATATGGATGGAGACAAAATCGGCGGCGGTGGCGAGCACCGGGTTGCGCAGCCAGAATTCCCAGACATCGGCATAGGTGACCGGCACTGGTACCCGCGCCTTGACCGCGCGGATGGTATTGGCGAGGTCGCCCGCCGCCATCTCCCCACGCAGCAGCACTTCGTTGCCGACCACCACGGCCCGGATGGTGCCGGGGTAGCGCTTGGCGAGCGCGACCGCCCTGTCGATCTCCACGGCGTTTGTGGCGGGATTGCGCGACAGCCAAAGCCCCTGGATCACCTTAAGCCCGTGCTTGGCGGCGATGCCGGCGATCTGATCGAGGCCGTAGTCGGTCGAATAGGTGCGCACGCAGTCGGTCAGCCGGGCGAGCTGGGTGAGATCCTTGTCGATCTCGGCGGCGGAGACGTGAGTGTTGGGATCGAGCGGCGTCTGGCGGCCATGGAAGGGGGCGTAGGACAGGCAGTACAGCTTTTCGCCGGGATGAAGCGGGGCTTGCGGCATGGGCACCGGGGCGCCGAGCCAGGCCCAGACGGCGACGATGGCCAGCGCCGACACGGCGAGGCAGCTGAGACCGAGGCGCATCGGCTTAACCCAATTCGGCGGCAGGACGACCGGCCCGGCTTATCGTGCAGGCCGACGGATGCCAAGCGCGCCCGCCCTCGCCCGGCTGCGCCATGGCGCTGGACAAAACCAGCGGGTAAAGCCAAGTTTTGCCGCCCGCCAGCGCCGCATTAGTGACCTAATCCCGTTCCACATCGATAGGGTTATCGGGCGGGACATCTCAACCAACAAACCCGCGGGAAAAGCCGTAAATGTCGTCGTGGCGTCAATTCTGCACGGTGCTTTGCATGGCCGTTTTCAGCCTGAGCGCGGGTGCCGCCTTCGCTCAGGGCAGCGGCAGCGGCAAGTCGCCGGAAAAGAAGCCGGCTGCCGAAAACGCCAAAGAAGGCCAAAAAAAGATTGACGAGATCGCCGAAGCGGCGCGGGCAATCACGGGACCTGCCGGCAACCCGGAATGCGTCTGGCTGGGCCGGCGGGTTGTTAATCTGCTGTGGCGCGACGACCTCGATACCGCCTTGCGTCACCTCGATCTCTACGACCGTTTCGGTTGTCCGAGCGGACACATTCAGGCCGCATTCCGCTGCCTGGTCCGGCAAGGCAATATCGATCCCAAAGCCCAGGAGACCTTGAATGGCCGGGTCCACGCCTGCTGGCTCGATCCCGGCCTGGCGCCAACGCCGGCGGCCGCGGCCAAACCTGCTGCAAATTCAGGCGGAACCGCGCAACGCTGACCACGTTTCTTTCCTGCGAAAATAATTTCTGCCGGCACTATGCGCCTGCCTAGGATTTGCCATGTCCTGCTTTTACTCGTTGACACGCCTGATGCCGGGGTACGCTGCAATCGTGCAGAACGACCTTCGGCTGAGCCCAGGGGACGGGTTCGAGGGTCTGCACTCCTGCCCCACTTGGTTTTGAGTCAATGCGCACCGTCGCTGCCGTGATCGCCCTTGTGGCGTGCGTGCATGCTGGTCTGTGGGCGCTCGGGCAAAAAAGCCTGAACGCGCCCGATATCGAAGGCCAACTCGCCAGCGTTTCTTACGCGCCCTTTGCCAGTTCCACCAATGCCGACGAAGGCGGCCGGGCCACCGAAGAGCAAATTCGTTCCGACCTTACGCTGCTGGCGCCGCTGACCCGTTCGATCCGCCTCTATTCGTCGACCGGCGGGGTCGAGCTGGTGCCCGCCATCGCCGCCGAATTCGGCCTGCGCGTCACGGTCGGCGCCTGGATCGACAAGCACGCCGAGCGCAACGAGCGCGAGATCGCTTCTGCCATCGCGCTCGCCAAGCGCTACAGCAACGTCAAGAGCGTTATCGTCGGCAACGAAACCATCTACCGCGGCGACCAGACCGTCCCCGAACTGATCAAGAAGATCCAGCGGGTCAAGCGCGCAACCAACGTGCCGGTCTCGACCGGCGAAATCTGGAACGTCTGGATCGAGCATCCCGAGCTAGTGTCGACGGTCGACTACATCGCCGCCCACGTGCTGCCCTATTGGGAAGGCTTCTCCGAACAGCAGAGCGTCGACCAGGCGATTCTAATCTACGACAAACTGCGCGAAACCTATCCCGGCAAGCGCATCGTGATCGCTGAGTTCGGCTGGCCGAGCACGGGCTATAATCTTAAAGACGCCTATCCCGGCCGACTCGAGCAGGCCGCTGTGTTGCGCGACTTCGTCGCGCGCGCCCGCGCCTACGGCATCGACTACAACATCGTCGAAGCGATCGACCAGCCATGGAAAACCTTCGAAGGCGGCGTCGGCCCCTACTGGGGACTGTTCGACGCGTCACGCCACGCCAAATTCAGCTGGACCGGCCCGATCAGCGATCCTGATCACTGGCGGCTCGCCGGCATCGCGCTGTTGGTGAGCGTGCTGCTGTCGCTGCCGATCCTGGCGATGACCACGGTGACGCTGTCGCAGGCCGCCGTGCTCGCCGGCGGCGCCAATGTGGTCGGCGCCTGGTTTGCCGCGCTGTTCGCGTTCTGGAACGGCCATTATTTCGTGCCGGGCGCCGCCTTCGCGCTCGGCCTCGGCACGCTGTTGCTGGTGCCGCTGATCGTGATCGCGATGGCGCGCGTCGAGGAGATCGCGGCCATCGCTTTCGGCCGCAAGCCGCGGCGGCTGATCGAATCGCCGCCGCTCGCGCCCAGCGAGACCGCGCCCAAAGTGTCGATCCACATCCCGGCGCACAACGAGCCGCCGGATATGCTCAAGCAGACGCTCGACGCCGTCGCGCGCCTCGATTACCCGAATTACGAATGCGTGGTGGTGATCAACAACACGCCCGATCCCACTTTCTGGGTCCCGATCGAGGAGCACTGCCGCGCGCTCGGCGAGCGTTTCAAGTTCGTGCGCGCCGACAATATCGTGGGCTTCAAGGCCGGCGCACTGCGGCTGGCGCAGGCGCACACCGCGCCCGATGCCGAAGTGATCGGCGTCATCGACGCCGACTATGTGGTGCAGTCCGACTGGCTCAAGGACCTGGTGCCGCAATTCTGCGACCCGAACGTCGCCCTGGTGCAGGCGCCGCAGGATCACCGCGACGGCACGCGCAGCCTGATGCACCACGCCATGAACGGCGAATATGCCGGCTTCTTCGACATCGGCATGGTGCAGCGCAACGAGTTCAACGCCATCGTCGTGCACGGCACCATGTGCCTGATTCGGCGCGCGGCGCTCGAGGCTGCCGGCGGCTGGTCGAGCGACACCATCTGCGAGGACACCGATCTCGGCCTCACATTGCTCGAGCACGGCTGGCACGCCCATTACACCAACCGCCGCTACGGCCACGGCCTGCTGCCCGATTCATTCGAGGCCTACAAGAAGCAGCGCCACCGCTGGGCCTATGGCGGATTCCAGATTTTCAAGAA